>DASXXR010000265.1:0-15727 GCA_036502945.1 Paraburkholderia sp.
GTCTGATGACTCATGCGCCGTCGACATACAAGATTCCGGCCGTCAATGACACGCCCGCCGCGTTCAACGTAAGCCTGTATCGCACCGACAACGCCGAGCCGACCGTGTTCCGCTCGAAGGCGGTCGGCGAGCCGCCGTTGCTGCTGTCGTTTTCGGTGTTTCTCGCGATCCGCGATGCGATCGCGGCAGCGGTGCCCGACGCGCAAAACGCGCCGGCGCTGCGCGCGCCCGCGACACCCGAGGCCATCCTCGACGCGCTGGACGCGCTGCGGCCCGACAACACAGACCCAGCAGACCCAACGAAGCCGGCAACAATCCCGGCAAAGCAAGGTCCAACGGCCGAGACGGCGGCAGCTTCCGCGCAGGCGCAGAGCGACACCGCCGTCTAGACTCACGCCCGCCGCGCACCACAAGCGCGCGGCGACACGATCAACCGGCTGCGCGGCCCACGCGCGCAGCTCCGCATGGAGTATCGCCGGATGCACCCCTGGCTTACCGACCTGCAACATCTGCTCGCGCACGGCGACGCCGTCGTGCTGGTGACCGTCGCGCGCGCCGAGGGCTCCGCGCCGCGCGAAGCCGGCACGAAGATGATCGTCACGCGCGATGCGGCGAAACATACGATCGGCGGCGGACATCTGGAATGGAAGGCGATCGAGACCGCGCGCCAGGTGCTGCGCGAAGGCGCACGCACGCCGCGCATGCGCCGGCTCGAGCGCTTCGCGCTCGGCCCAAGCCTCGGGCAATGCTGCGGCGGCGCGGTCGTGCTCGCGTTCGAGCGGCTCGACATCGGCGATCTGGGCTGGGTGACGTCGCTCGCGAAACGCATCGCGGCCGACCTGTCGACGGTGCGCAGCGTATCATTCGGCCCGACGCCCGACGGCGTGATGCTGTCCGATCCAGAGCCCGGCGTCGAAAGCGCGGACTGTCTGCTGTGGGACGGCGCGGGCTTCGAAGACAGCGGCGCCCTCCTGACCGAAACCATCGCGCCGCGCGAGTTCGCGCTCGTGCTGTTCGGCGCCGGCCACGTCGGCGCGGCGCTGGTGCGCGTGTTCGGCACGCTGCCGTGCCGCGTGCGCTGGGTCGACGAGCGCGACGCGCAGTTTCCGCCGCTGGACACGCTGCATGCATCGAATGTGACGATCGATCCCAACGACGCGCCCGACGAAGCGATCGACGAAGCCGCGCCGCACACGTATTTCATCGTGATGACGCACGATCATCAGCTCGATCTCGCGCTTGCCGAACGCATCCTGCGCCGCGGCGACTACGCGTTTTTCGGCATGATCGGCTCGCATACGAAGCGCAAGCTGTTCGAGCACCGGCTCGCCGCACGCGGCATCGACCCGCTGCAGATTGCGCGGATGAAGTGCCCGCTCGGCGTCGACGGGATTGTCGACAAGTCGCCGGAAATCATTGCAATCTCTGCGGCGGCGCAGGTGCTGCAGGCAGTCGACGCGAACGCGCATGCCGCGCAAACCGTCTGAACCGAAACCATCGAAGAGTCGAATATGACCACAACAACACGCTCCCTGCTTGCTCAGAAGGTTGCAGGCGCACCTAAGGCCGAACTGCACATTCACATCGAAGGGTCGCTCGAACCTGAGCTGATTTTCCGGCTCGCGCAACGCAACGGCGTGAAGCTCGCGTATGAATCGATCGACGCATTGCGCGCCGCCTACGCGTTCACCGACCTGCAATCGTTTCTCGACATCTACTACGCCGGCGCGAGCGTGCTGCTTAAAGAGCAGGATTTCTACGACATGACGATGGCCTACGCCGAGCGGGCGCTCGCCGACAACGTCGTGCACGCCGAGATCTTCTTCGATCCGCAGACGCACACGGAACGCGCCGTGCCGATCGCGACCGTCGTCGCCGGCATCGAGCGTGCGCTCGCCGACGCGGAACAGCGCGGCCTGACGAGCAAGCTGATTCTGTGCTTCCTGCGGCACCTGTCCGAAGACGATGCGCTCGCAACCTTCGACGCCGCGTTGCCGCTCTTCGATCAGTACCCGCAGCGGCTTATCGGCGTCGGTCTGGATTCATCCGAGCGCGGCCATCCGCCGTCGAAGTTCGAGCGCGTGTTTGCGAAGGCGCGAGCCAAGGGACTGAAGCTGGTCGCGCATGCGGGCGAAGAAGGGCCGCCGTCGTACATCTACGAAGCGCTCGATCTGCTGAAAGTGGACCGCGTCGATCACGGCGTGCGCAGCATTGAAGACCCGGCCCTCGTCGCGCGCCTCGCCGACACGCGGGTCGCGCTCACGGTATGTCCGCTGTCGAATCTGAAACTGTGCGTGTTCGACGACCTCACGAAACACACGTTAAAGGCGCTACTCGATCAGGGCGTCGCCGTCACCGTGAACTCGGACGATCCGGCGTACTTCGGCGGCTACGTCAACGCGAACTATCTCGCGACGCTCGACGCGCTGAAGCTTACCGATGCCGAGATTTACACGATCATCCGCAACAGCTTCGAGGCGTCGTTTATCACGAGTGGCGAGCGCGATGCGCTGATCGCGAAGCTCGACGCGCACTGGCGTCAGTAGACGATGGAAGAGCTGCGTTTTGTGTTTGCGTTGCCGGTCAATGAATTTTCAGAAACAGAATCTACCCGGCATTGCTTCTGAATTTTCGTAGCTTATTTTGTACTGCCTTTGGTTATGTTGGATGGACACGGCTCGTGTCGAGCCGATGTCACAACAGAACCGGAGGTTGGATGAGCCGTCAGAAATTCAGGAGATGTTCAGCCGCATCGTGGTTGATACGCAGCATCGCCATTGCATGGTTGTTACTTTTCGCGCTGGACGCAAGCGCAACTACCGGCGACGCATGCTTCGCACTATATGCGCAGTCGCACGGAATACCTGGTACGCGCGGATGCGCGATCAGCGTCGCTGGCGGTACGCCAGGGGGCATGGGGAACTACGCTTGCATCAACAACCTCGACCTCATCGACAGCTACTGCAACACGGCGTCGATCACCGCCCCAGAAGCCAGTTGTCCCGTTGCTGATCCGGTTTATCCGGCCACCGGCGTAACAACGCTTACGGAGGCTGACTTCATCAGCGGCGGCGACACGCCGATGATGTTCAAGCGAACCTATCGATCCGCGCCTTTCGTGCGGACCGATGCGGGCTTCGGCCCGATGTGGTTTCACAGCTGGCAACGGCAACTTGGGCTGGGTAACGCGCGCAGCAGTTCGCCTCAAGTCGTCGCATACCGCGAAGACGGCAGCAAGGTGACGTTCGTTAAAACAGGCGGTGCCTGGGTTACAGCGGATGGGACGCTGCTGGCGCTGACGGAAAGCGGGACCCGCTGGACGGTCATCGACCGCGTCACCGACACCAGCGAGACCTATTCGACACAGGGCGTCCTGCTATCGGTAAGCACGCACGACCTTCGTGTAACGACGCTGATCTACAGCGACGCGAACACACCGGCGAATATCGCGCCGGCACCGGGCCTGCTGATCGCAGCCACTGAACACGCAGCAAACTCCATCGCCGACTTCGACCTCACGCTACGCTTTTCGTACGACGCGAAATACCGTCTGACGCAAATGACGGACCCGACCGGAGGTGTTAGCCGGTACGCCTATGACACGCACGACAATCTCGTTTCGGTTGCCTGGCCCGACGGCAATGTACGGCGTTTCGTTTACGAGAACACGGCTTTCTGGTCGTTGTTGACAGGCGTTATCGATGAAACCGGCTCGCGTATCGCGACGTGGACCTACGATTCCAAGGGTCGCGCGATTGCGGTCAGTCACCCCGATACCACGCGCAACGTGCAGTTTTCCTATGGCACCGGCACAACCACGGTGACCGATAGCCAGCGCAGCACGACGCTGAACTTCTCCGCCGTTGCGGGCGTGCAGCGTCCGACTGGAAGCAGTTCGCCATCCGGCGCGACCAGTACGACGTGGAGCGCGATGGGCAATCTGCTGACCGATACGGCCGCGGACGGCAGCAACACCGAGTACTCATATGACGCAGGTGGGCGTCCGGTCCGATCGTCGCGGAGCAACCCGTCGGGCACGGTGATTACCTCGGTGCGCTATGCGGATGCGACCAGCCTGCGCCCGTCAATGATGGCCACGCCCGGCATGATGCGAGCGTTCGTCTACGACAACTTGGGCAACCTGACCGGCGTGAGCGAACTGACGACCCATGACGTCACGGGCGCCCAAGGCTTTGACGCTTCGACCGCGAACGGCCAGCAACGCACGTACGGGATGACCTATGACTCCGCTAACCACCTGAAGACTCAACAGGTCTATGTCAACGGGGTAATGACCGAAGACTGGCACCTGACGTGGGACGGGACGGCAAACAGCCGCATCTGGAGCGAGTACAAAAGCGGGCGCGGCAACATGGTGTCCCTTCGCGACGCAGCGCATCGGCCGATCGAAATCTCTGGTACCGGATTCATTGCATGGGTGACCTATGATGCGCGCGGCCGGATAGGCACGTTCATATATGACGAGGCCGCCAGTCCTCTTAACGGTGATCTGAGGCGGCGGCTGACTGTGAAATATGGCTATGCGCCGGACGGTCGGGTGGTGTCTCGAACCGGTACGGTTGCAACGAATGGTGGGGCCGATACACCGATCGGGCAAGACGAAATCGGCCAGTGGCTGGATAACTATGAGTCGGGGGTGACGCCCGCGGGACCTCGTGCAAACTTGCTTGGCGCGGTGAAGGCGCTGCAGTTCGTGCAGGAGCCGGGGCTGGAGCCGGTGTGTTTTGAGTGCGCGCTGGCGCCGGTGCGATGGGTGGCTGGTGCGGTTAATTGGGGGATGTCGTTTTTCGGGAAGGGCGGGAGTCAGTGCAAATCGACGCAGGCCACCACCGACGAACTGATGGCAGCGGCGAATGAGCCTCATGTCGCCGGGCAGCTCATAAGCAAAGCAGGCAGAGCCGCAACCAAACATCCAGACTATTTCGGGTTCAAGTCTGCGGAAGACCTGCGGCAGGTCTACCGGACCAATGAACAACTGAACGATTTTGCCTCAAACCAACTGAAGGACATTCTGGAAAGCGGAGTGCGAACCGAAGGGCCCGGTCCAGCAAACGGCTCGGGTTGGGTAACGTATACTCGATCGGACGGCGTAGCCGCAAGCTGGCGACAAGACGGTGGATTTATCGGCTTCAGAGGAGTAAACAGGTGACCAAGCTTGCGTTCGAGCAAATCGAAGACGTCAATGTTGATCGTCCGTATCTGTTCGTATTTCTACTTGAAGATGGCGAGACATATTGGGTAGGCCAGTTTTCCCAATTTTTGCAGATAACAATTGAGGGGAACGACAAACTTGCCTTTACTTTTTATCCCACCCCAACGCCGTTTTCACTTAACGAGGAAAACTGGAAGCAAATATTACAAACGGCTCAGAAATTCCTCGAAGAAACGCTAGCACGTGGCGATGAACCATAGCCACAGGAAAGGTCGAACAGTCGCGCCCTGGGACGCCGCCTGCGTCGGCAGATGTTTTCTAGCTTGAATCCGTGCGATCCCTTGCTAAATGTCGCTAGTCGGTACTAAGGGTGTAAAAGCATAGCCTCTTTTAGCAGTGGGATCGTGTACACGATCCGTGGATCTATTTGAGATGAGTCATTCCGATGAGTGTATTCTCCCTGATCAAACGCCTCGAACACTTTCATAAAAATTTCCGGCACATCGTATTGAACAAGTCCGATCAACAGATTGACCATGCCATCACAAAGATCGAAATTTAGCGTGCCGTCCAAATGGCCTTTGGCCAAATGCAAGGCGCACGCGTCGTAAAATTCGTATCTTGAGATATGCTCATTCAGACAAAATTCGTCTACATCAGACATATGCAACGCAACTTAAGAATACTCTCAAAATTCATCAGCTACCCTCGAAGCGGATCAGGTGAAAATAGATGGAGATAAACGACCGCCAAGTGTCAACTATAAATGATAGATGAAAAATGAGCAAAAGCGACTATCTAACGAAATATCTGGAGTTCGAGCCGCTGTGGGCCCGAGCAAAAGAAAAAATTCAGATGCTTTCCTCTGCGACGTCGCTTGGAGCCGCAATGCACTTTGACAGCCATGGCATCTTGACAGTCGAGTACTTTAGCTTCATCCGATCGCTTCTTCAGTTGAAGGGAGTAACTCAGTTTGCAGTGGTGAGCCTAAAGCCTGATCCCTTCAATTACTTCCATTATCACTTTAACAAGTACCCCGCCATCATTTTTCGACCCGAACACGATGTACGCGACTTCGTTGACTCGCTCAATGCCGATCCCGGCGGAAGTCCGGCAGATGCGATCTCAAATAATTCTGAGCAATATGTCCTGCTGCCGTTACCCGGAGACTGGATAATTTACGCAGACCTGAAGCAGGAATTGGCTGTGATGTCGGGGCCGGCTGACGTCGTCCACTTTGCACGCAAGCACTATCCGTTTAACGTCTTTGAGTCGAACCCGGGATTCACGATTCTGGCAAAAAAATGAGCAACGGCAACTTCATAAGCAAGCTGGACGAATTCATGCCGCTGTGGAAACGTGCAAACGCGGGAGTTCAAACCTGCGCCTGTTCGACTCCGCAAACATTGCTGTACTTCGATGCCATCGATATTGCGACTCAGCGATTTTTTGAATTTATCCGATCGCTCTTGGCATTCGAGGGCGCACGGACTTTTGCTGTACTGGCGTTGCAGCCAGATCCCTTTAGCTATTTTTACCACCATTTCAAGAAATATCCTGCATTCATTGTCGGCCCGGAAAACAGTGACAATGAGTTCTTCGCGTTCCTGCATGCCGATCCAGGAGATAGCCCTGCGGACGCTCTCGCTTACAACGCGCAGCGATATGCGATTCTTCCGAGCACGGATAGCTGGTTCATCTATGGTAACTGGAGCAAGCAAATGAGCGCGCTATGTGGCTCAGCCGACGCCATCGCGTTTGCGCGCGAACACTATCCGTTCTTTCTTGATCCGGGTGAAAACTTCAAGATCGTCGATTAGCGCGGATGTGAGCGGCCTCCGGTAAACGGTGCCAATGTGTAAGCGGGTTTTCGGCGGACTTTTCGATGGGAAAGGAGCCGCACATTTCACGCTCACGCCTCGACATGAGTCGGCTCGAACGTCATCGAGCCGGTGCTGCCATCGGTTCGCTTGAACAGCGTCGTGCCGTGGCCATTCAGATCCAGCAGCGAGATCGACAAGGTCTGCGTGAAGCCGATCGTCACGCTAGCCGGCGCTGCATCGGACGGGCCCTGCGCGTCATCCGTACCGTCACTCGCCGCTGCGCTGTCCGGTTGGGCGGCCTTGGCCATCCGGCTCAGCAGAGCCGGCGTGTCCTGCATGCCATGCAGCGTCGGAAGCGCCAGTCCGGCGATCAATCCGCCCAGTACGCTGTTTGCGTCAGGGGGCGACTTCGCGTCATCGGCGGGCGCATTCGCAGTAGCCGACGTGGCCGGCGCATTCGCCGCGGGAAGCGGTGACTCACCGGACAGCGCCGCGACCTCCTGACCGATCGCCGCACCATTGCCGTCGCCCTTGCTGTCCTCGCCGTTGCTGCGCCGGCCAGCATCGAGCAGCAGCTTCAGGATCTCGGACGGCGGCGGCACCTGCGCCGCGCCCGGGCCGCTGATCTCGGTCACCGATGCAACTGTGGAAATTTGCTGCTCCTTGAGCGAGATCGACAATTTGCCCGTGCCCGGGTCGAACTCGACCGCCACCGAGCCAGCGCGCTCGTTGACCGCCACCGACGACGCCGACATCGTCTGCGAGCCGTAACTGGCAGAGATCGAAGACGCGATTGCGGAGGTTGCGTCGAAATTCGCGCTCAGGTCGATCGGGCCGCCATGGGCCAGTTGCGCGGTGAAATCGCTCGTGGCCGCGGCGGCCTGCTGCTGGCTGAAGCCGCTTTGCACGAGCAATCCGTTCAGCGCAGCGCTCAACTGGCTGCTGGCGCTCGCCGATATTTCGCATTGCCCGCTCGACGGGTCGACGGTCGTTGAATTCTCCAGTGCCTGCCCGAACGAAAGCGCGAGCTGGCCCATGCTGGCTGCCGCCTGAAGCGCGGCGGCCAGCGTCTGGGACGCGAGCATCCCAGCGTCCGATAACGCATCCGGTTGACTGGACTTGGCCCGGCCCGCGCTGCCGGACGAACCAGAATGAAGCAGCGCGTCCAGCAATCCGGTGCCGCTACTGCCGCTGATTGGAGTCGTCATGGACGGTGATCGGTTATCGGAAAGGTGAGTGTCCCTGTACCGCGAGCCGCCGCCATGCGGGGAACTGTCGGTGCCTTACGGACAATAACGGCAGTTTGTCGCGGACAATAACGGCAGTTTGTCGCGCGTCTTGAGGCCGTGCCGTAAATGAAAACCGGCGGCACACGGCGAACCCAAAAGAAAACCGCCCCGAAGGGCGGCTCGAGCAGGCTTGTTGTGCAGGCGCTGGTCAGGCGGCTTTGGGCAGCCAGCCCTCTTCCGTATCCTGGAACACCATCCGGGCGCCCACCTTGCGATCCAGCTCAGCGATGTGCTCGATCAACTCCTTGATCTTCACGTTGCCGTCCAGCGATTCCAGGTAGATAAGGCAGAACATCCGGTCCGCCGTCGTCGGGATCTTGCCGCGTTTTTCCCACAACGCCACGGTTTGCTCGGACGTGCCGAGCAGGTCCGCGACGCGATGTTGCGACAGGTCGAGCTCCTTCCTCAGGAAGCGAAACTCGGCGCCCGTGAGGTAGCTCTTCTGGGCCAGCCAGCGGCCGATTGCCCGATGGAGGCCCTCTGCATGCTCAATCGACACGGCTTTACCGTACGACGTCTTTCTGACGTGATATCCGTTCGCCAGCCACACGTTTTGAAGCCCGGTTTCTGTGTAGTGGTACATGGCCTTTCCTCAATAAACCGTTACGACGGCGACCCAGTTGCCGTCCTCTGCGCGTTCCAGCGCCGCTACCGCCGTAATTTCATCGCCGGCATGGCGACGCGTCAGCGTGCATTGCCAGTTCCCGTGAATGTTCACGTGCGCCGGTTCCGATACATTTCCGTTTCTCAGGCAATCGTAGACTTGCGTCGGCGTTATGTTTCTTTCCCTCATCCGTTTCCTCGCATGAACAACGATGAACACCCGAGCGGTTTCCGCTGCGGTTTCGCGGATCATGCGCTTCAGGTTGTCATCGTTTAGCTTGAACGGTAAGGGTTGGCTCGACATACCCATAATTATTATGGGTATCGGCCCGAAAAGCAAGTGGTGGTTGAATCAGTTTCCCAGGGTCGCCGGGCAGCCCGTCATCCGACGTTTCAACGCTGCACACAGACCTCATACAGGGCATCAAGCCGCCGCGCCGGATTCGCGACATACGGATTCGATTCATCCCACGCATAACCTGCAAGAACCGCACTAATCATCCGTCGAATGGCCGGCGTCTGATCCGGGTAGAAGATGATGTCCTGCAACTCCCCCGTATACCAGCGCTCGACGAACGCACGAAACGTATCGATACCTTTACGAAGCGGAACATCATAGTCCGCGAGCCAATCAACCTGCTCACCGTTCAGTTGCATCAGCAACGTCTGAACCGCCAGATGCGCAGAGCGCAGCGCAATCGTCACTCCCGACGAAAACACCGGATCAAGAAACTCCCCCGCATTGCCCAGCAGGGCATACCCTGGCCCATTAAGGCGCTCGACATTTGCCGCATAGCCGCCGATATGCCGCACCGGCATCAGAAACGGCGCATCGCCGATCAGCGCCGCGAGCGTCGGCTCGGCGCGCAACAACGCGCGCAGCTTCGCATCGCGCTCTTCATCGGGCGCCTCAAGAAAACTCGCCTCGGCCACGCAGCCCACCGAAGCGCGCCCGCCCGCCAGCGGAATCATCCAGTACCACACGTCGTGATGCTCCGGATGCACGGCGACCGTGATCTTGTTGCGGTCATACGCACCCAGCGGATTCGCATCGCGCACGTGCGTGAAGATCGCGGCGCGGGTCGGCATCCGCGTCGGCGTCTCGAGATTCAGCAGACGCGGCAGCACTCGCCCAAAGCCGCTCGCGTCCAGCACGAAGCGCGCCTGCACCTGATACGCGTGCCCCGCTTCGTCCGCGACATCGAGCACCGGCGCCTCGCCCGTCTGCATCGCGCGCACCGTATGGCCGAAGCGGACCTCGGCGCCCTGCTGCGCTGCGCAGCGGATCAGCAGATCGTCGAATGCCGCGCGTTCGACCTGCCACGTCGTGCCCCACCCCTGCGTATGCTTGTCGCGGAAGTCGAACGCCGCCACGCGGTCCCGATGGACGAAATGCGCGCCGTTCTTGTACTGAAACCCGGCTTCGACGACGGCCTGCAGCATGCCGGCTTCTTCCAGATACGTCATGCTTTGCGGCAGCAGACTCTCGCCGATCGAAAAGCGCGGGAAGTGCTGGCGTTCCAGCACGAGCACCGAACGGCCGGCCTTTCTGAGCAGTGCGGCGGCGACGGCACCGGACGGGCCCGCGCCGATGATGGCCACGTCGGCGGCTATGTGGGTTGAAGAGTCAGTGTTCATCGATCTCGCTTCACTTTCCGTGTTCATCGTCCGTGAAAATTACCGCGTCCGCCGGGGTCGACATGCACCTTTTCAGCAGTCGCGATTACAATGGCGCGCATCCTTCAGAATCACAAGTACAACGGGGAATTCACATGCCGACATCCGAAGCATCCAACGTGCCGTTCGTGCCGGAATCGGCGTTCGGCATCTGGTTTCTGCGCACCTACACCTGGGAACATCATGTGCTGCGCGTCGCGATCAACGATCTGAAACGCCTGACCGACGCGCCGCTGCCCACCGCGCCCGTCATCGTCGACGCCGGGTGCGGACAGGGCACATCGTTTCGTCTGCTCATCGAAGCATTCCGGCCTCGCCGTATCGTCGGCATCGATTTTCACGCGCCCTCGCTGACGCTCGCAGCCGACGCGGCCCGCGCTTGTCAAAGCGGTCCGGCTGAAACCAGCGCAACCGAAATCGAACTGCTGCACGGCGACTGCGCTGCACTGCCGCTGCCGGACGCGAGCGCCGACATCGTGTTCTGTCATCAGACCTTCCACCACCTCGTCGAGCAGGACCGCGCACTCGCCGAATTCCGCCGCGTGCTGAAACCCGGCGGCGTGTTGCTGTTTGCCGAATCGACCGACGCCTACATCAAGTCGTGGGTGATTCGTCTGCTGTTCCGTCATCCAATGCACGTGCAAAAAAGCGCCGACGGCTACCTCGACATGATCCGCAACAGCGGCTTCACATTCACCATGCGCAACGTTTCGCTGCCGTACCTCTGGTGGAGCCGCGCGACCGACTTCGGGCTGTTCGAGCGGCTCGGGTTGCATCATCCGCAGCCCGGCAAGCGCCGCGAAACGCTCATCAACGTCGCTGCGGTAAAGGCCGGCTGAATCGGATTGCTTGCCCCTTCACTTGCTGCTTCACTCGCCTTTCCATGTTTCGAACATCAGGCTCGCGCAACTCCCGCCGAACCCGAACGAAATCGACATCGCGGTATCCAGCGCGGCGGCGCGCGACGTCCGCACAAGCGGCATACCATCGATGCAAGGGTCCGCCGTATCGATCCCCGGCGTGCCCGCGATAAAACCGTCGCGCATCATCAGCAGCGTGTAGATCGCCTCATGCGCGCCGCACGCGCCGAGCGGATGCCCGGTCAACCCTTTGGTCGACGAAAACAGCGGCACGTCGGTGCCGAACACCGTTCGCAGCGCCTGCAATTCTTCGACATCGCCTAACGGTGTCGACGGTGCGTGCGTATTGATGTAGTCCGGCCGCGTGCGCGCGTCGTCGAGCGCGCCCGCAATCGCGCGAGCGATGCCTGGCGCGTGCGGCGTGACCATCCCGGCACCGTCCGTGCATTGGCCGAAGCCGGTCAACTCCGCATAGATGCGCGCGCCGCGCGCAACCGCGTGGTCGAGCGACTCCAGCACGAGCACCCCGCCGCCCGATGCAATCACAAAGCCGTCGCGCGCGATGTCGTACGGACGCGAAGCGCGAAGCGGCGTTTCGTTGAAGCGCCGCGATAGCGCGTGCATCGCGTCGAACAACAGCGTCATGTTGTCGTGCAAGCCTTCGCTGCCGCCCGCCAGCACGATCTGTTGACGGCCCGTCTGAATCAACTGCATTGCCTGGCCGATCGCCAGCGCCGACGTCGTGCACGCGGATGAAGGCGAATAAGTCACGCCTTCAAGGCCGAACACCTGCGCGACATTCGCCGATGCCGTGCTGCTCATCGCCTGCGGGACCGCGTATGGCGGCGTCTTGTCGGGACCTCGCGCGGCGACGATCGACAGCACCGTGTCGTATATCGACATCGCGCCCACGCCCGAGCCGATTACGGCGCCCGCCTGCGGCGAACGCAGCGCGCCTGGCTCAAGGCCCGCATCGTCGATCGCCTTGCGCGCGGCATGACAGGCAAAGCGCGCGGTGTCGCCCATGAAGCGCTCGAGCTTGCGGTGAAACGGCGGCTCGCCATCTGTCGAGGCAACGCCTGCCACCTGGCTTGCAAAGTGCCGTTCGCGCCACGCGTCGACCCGCACGATGCCGCTGCGCGCCGCGCGCAACGCCGCCGACACGTCGTCAAGCGCATTGCCGAGACACGACACGATGCCCATGCCGGTGACGACGACGCGCGACAGTTCACGTTTGTCCGCGCGCGTCATCCCATGCGCCTGAAGACCAGCGACGTATTGATGCCGCCGAACGCGAAGTTATTGCTCATCACGTACTCGGCGTCGATCGCGCGCGCCGCGCCGACGATGTAATCAAGCGGCGCGCACGCCGGATCGACGTCGGTGAGGTTCAGTGTCGGCGCATACCAGTTGCGCTTCATCATCTCGATCGTCCACCATGCTTCGAGCGCACCGCATGCGCCCAGCGTGTGGCCGACATAGCTCTTGAGCGAACTGATCGGCATCCGTTCGCCGAAAGTCTGCGCAGTGGCGTGGCTCTCGGCGATATCGCCGCGGTCCGTCGCGGTACCGTGCGCGTTCACATAGGCGATAGCCTCGGCGGGAATCTGCGCGTCGGCGAGCGCCAGTTGCATCGCGCGGCCCATCGTGTGCGCGGTCGGCTGCGTCATGTGCGCGCCGTCGGAGTTGCAGCCGAAGCCGACGATCTCCGCGTGGATCCGCGCGCCGCGCGCGCGCGCGTGCTCGTATTCCTCCAGCACCAGCGTCGCCGCGCCCTCGCCGACCACCAGCCCGTCGCGTGCTGCATCGAACGGGCGCGGCGTCAGATGCGGTTCGTCGTTGCGCGTGCTGGTCGCATAGAGCGTATCGAACACCGCAACCGCCGGCCCCGACAGTTCCTCCGCGCCGCCCGCCAGCATCATCGTCTGCTTGCCGGTCGCGATCGTCTCGTACGCGTAACCGATCGCCTGGCTGCCGGACGCGCAGGCCGATGACGTCGGCACGATGCGCCCCTTCAGCTCCCAGAAGAGGCCCACGTTGACGGCCGTGGTATGCGGCATCATCTGCACATAGCTGTTCGACGTCACGCTGGTCATCGAGCCGGTTTCGAGCATCGCGCCGAACGCGCGAATCGGTTCGACCGACCCCGACGACGAGCCGTAGGCCACGCCCATGCAGCCGTCGCTGATCGACGGATCTTCGGCCAGGCCGGCGTCGGCCAGCGCGAATTCGCTTGCCCGCACCGCGTACATCGATACCGGCCCCATCGAGCGCGTCTTCTTGCGCGGATAGTGCTCGGGCAAGACGAAGCCGGGTAGCGGGCACGCGAGGCGCGTATGCAGCGACTGAAAATGATCCCATTCGGCGATGCGCCGCACTGCGTTGCGGCCGCTCTTCAGCGCCGCTTCGATCTCGTCCCAGCGGCTGCCGAACGCGGTTACGCCGCCCATGCCGGTAATGACGACGCGCTTCATCACACCATCCCGCCGTTGACGCCGATCACCTGGCGCGTCACATACGAAGCCGCATCCGACATCAGGAAGCTGACCACCGACGCCACTTCGGCCGGCTGCCCGACACGGTTCATCGGCACGGTCTTCAATGCGTGTTCGAGCCGCATGTCGTCGAGCATGCCGGTTTCGATCAGGCCGGGCGCCACGCAGTTCACGGTGATGTGGCGCGTCGCGAGTTCGACGGCGAGCGCTTTCGTCGCGCCGATCAAGCCGGCTTTCGCCGCGCTGTAATTGACCTGTCCGCGATTGCCCATCACGCCCGACACCGACGAGATCGTCACGATCCGGCCGCCCTGCTTCGCGCGGACCATCGGCATGGTGAGCGGATGGACGACGTTGTAAAACGCATCCAGCCCGGTCTCGATCACGATGTCCCAGTCTTCTTCGGAAAGCGCGGGAAACGCGGCGTCGCGCGTCACGCCCGCGCTGCACACGATCCCGTAGTACGGGCCATGCGCCGCAACGTCGGCTTCGAGGACTGCGCGGCACGCGGCGCGCTCGCGCACGTCGAACTGCAGCACCCGCGCGCTGCCGCCCTGTGCCGCGATGCCGGCCGTGACGGCTTCGGCTTCGGCGCGGCCGGTGCGGCAATGGACGGACACCGCAAACCCGTCCGCGGCCAGTTGATACGCAATCGCGCGACCGATGCCGCGGCTTGCGCCCGTGATAAGGACACGCCGGCTCATGACCCGAAACTCCCTTCAATGAACGCCTGAAAATCGGTTGGCTGAAACACCTTGACGACGGCCTCGGCGACGCGCGTGCCGTCATGATCGATCGTACATTCGTACGCGCCGTGCCCTGCGTCGCTGCGCAGCACTTCCTGCACCTCGATGCGCAAGCGCGCGCCGCGTTCGAACGCGGGCGCGAGCGCCGTGTAGCTGCGCGAGCCGAGCAGCACGCCGGGCCGCGCACGGCCGCCCGCGCGCATCGCGAGCAATCCGACATGCGCGGCGATCGCCTGCGCCATCAGTTCGATGCCGATCCACGCGGGCATTGCGCCGTCGGCGTCCGCATACCATGCGTCGGCGCGAACCGTGGCATGCGCGGTCAACGTCGCGTCGGCGCAGGCGCTCACCGCATCGAGCAGCAGCATCGTGCCGCGATGCGGCAGAATCTCTTCGATCGGCACAAACGGCGCGGCGGCGCTGGGCTGAACGGATGCATCGATAGCGTTCATCGTGTGGCTCACCGCGCGAGAATCAGACTGACGTTGCTGCCGCCGAACGCAAACGAATTGCTCATCACATACTGCGTGCCGGCATGACGCGGCAGATAGCGTTCGCTTTCGACGAGATCGAGCGGCGGCAGCGCAGGATCGGCTTCGCCGTCCCACCGGTGCCGCGGCAATGCTGCATCGTCGTGCGCGAGCGTGAGCCACGCGAAGCCCAGCTCGGTCGCGCCCGCGGCGCCGAGCTGATGGCCCGTATAAGGCTTCGTGCCGCTGGCCGCGACGCCGTCCGCGAAGAGGCGCGCCATCAGGCGCGCTTCCATATCGTCGTTCTTGCGCGTCGCAGTGGCGTGCAGATTCACATAGCCGATCGACGACGCGTCGACGCCCGCACCGGTCAACGCGGCCCGCAATGCCAGTTCGCCACCCGCGCCGTGCGGGTCCGGCGCCGAAATGTGGTGCGCGTCGCTCGATTCGCCGGCGCCGACCAGCGCGACCGCCCCTTCGTCGCGGCTCATCAGAAACACCGCGGCGCCTTCGCCGACGTTGATGCCGCAGCGATTGCGGCTCATCGGATTGGTGCGCACGATGCTCGTCGATTCGAGCGAAGCGAAGCCC
>DASXXR010000266.1:0-5773 GCA_036502945.1 Paraburkholderia sp.
GGCGTGCTTTGATAGTCGAGGAAGCCGGCCTTGCGGCTCTTCGTCATATCGGTGAGCACTTCCATCGGCCGTCCGAGGTCGGCGTCCGTGTGCCACCACGATGCCAGCTTGCCGAGGTCGGTTTCCTTCAGATCGAACCGCGCAGCGATGGCGGACCATTGCGGCCCCGCATCCTGCATGCGGTTCTCCAGCGGACGCACGACACCATCGAACGGCGCTGCTTCGATGCCGAAGTATTCCGCGAGCCGCGGCCACATCCATTTCCAGCGAAACACATCGCCGTTCACTACGTTGAAATCTTCGTTGCGCGCGTTCGGCGACGTGGCGGCCCATTCGAGATGCCGCGCCAGCAACTGGGCGTCGGTCATATCGGTGAGTCTGTCCCATTGCGCGGCGGAGCCCGGGAAGACGAACGGCTGACCGCTCGCCTTGCAAAGCGCCGCATAGGCGGCGAGCGTAACGCCCATGTTCATCGCGTTGCCGACCGCGAAGCCGATGATCGTGTGCGGACGATGCACGCTCCAGCCAAAGCCGTATCGCTGTGCCGCTTCGAACAGGCGGTCTTCCTGTTCATAGTAGAAATTGTCGACCGGCTGACGGCCCTGTTCTTCACGAAACGGCGTAGTGGGCACCGCGCCCGTCGCATACGCTTCGAACGGCCCGAGATAATGCTTGAGACCCGTGACGAGTGCGGCGTGCGACACGCTGCCTGACGGCGCCAGTGCGTCCAGCACATGGCGCACCATTGCGCCGTTCACGCGGATGTTCTCTTTCTCGGTGGCCTGTCGGGCCCATGCGGTAAAGAACACGTGGCTGAACGTCTTGCCGGCCAGCGCGCGGCTGACGGATTCAGCAGAGGTCAGATCGGCGGTAATCGATTCGATCGCCGGCGAAACGGCCGTGCGGCCGCGCGAGAGACCCGAAACACGCCAGCCGGTCGAGAGCAGGCGATCCGCCAGATTGCTGCCGACAATGCCGCTTGCGCCAATGATAATTGCCCGGTTTTCCATGAGAGATTGCCAAAAAGTAAGTGCCTGTCGACCCGGGTGGGTTCTGCGACCAATGATTGCCCGAGGATGAAATTCGTCTCCAGCGAAATTCGTCAGATGCCGTCAAACGAAGACCGGTCCGGCCGCACGCCGTCGAAAGCCAGCTGCAAAAGACTTCGGATTGCGCGGTACGACAGCGGCCGCGGATTGAAGTAGGGCGCCTGCATCGCGATTTCA
Organism: Paraburkholderia sp.; assembly: GCA_036502945.1. Taxonomy (GTDB): domain Bacteria; phylum Pseudomonadota; class Gammaproteobacteria; order Burkholderiales; family Burkholderiaceae; genus Paraburkholderia. The sequence goes on from DASXXR010000266.1 coordinate 1,227, forward strand.
GCCGCGCGATCGAGATCCGCTTCGACGAGACCCAGTGCCGCCAGCGAAGCCGGCGCGCCGAGTTGCCGGCCGAGTTCGTAGAGCGCCGCGGCTGGTTCATCGGTGTCGAGCGCGCGGCAGAGCCGTTCGGCGGCCTGCGGCGCCGCAGCCAGATTGAAGGCCATCGCATACGGCAGGATCACCGCATGCGTTTCCGCGTGAGGCAGGTTGAACGAGCCGCCTAGCGTGTGGCAAAGCTTGTGATGCAATGCCATCCCGACATTGCCGAGCACCGTGCCGCATAGCCACGCGCCATATTGAGCGGTTTCGCGGGCCGCGAGGTCCTCGGGGTGCGCGCAGACTGCCGGAAGCGCATGCGCCAGACTCCGGATGCCTTCCTCCGCGAACAACGACATCACCGGGTTCGCGTCCTGCGCGTACAGGCCCTCCGCTGCATGAGCGATCGCGTTCAGTCCGCTCGTCGCCGTGAGGCCGACGGGCAGCGTGAGCGTGAGGCTCGCGTCGTAGATCACGGTGCGCGGCAACACGCGGTAGCTCTTCCCCGTTTTCTTCTCCCGGCCCGCCGTCATCCCGTAGATCGGCGTGACTTCGGAGCCGGCGTACGTGGTTGGAATCGCGACAATGGGCAGCGACGTTTCAAGCGCGATAGCCTTGGCAAGGCCCAGCGTAGACCCGCCTCCCGCTGCGACGAGACCGTCTGCGCCGGCTGCGCGCGCGGCGTCGACGCCCGCTTGCGCGGTTTCGAGCGGCACGTGCATTACAGCGCCGTCGAACACGTCGACGCACCGCTCGCCGCCCAGCTTGCGCACGCGATCGGCAAGGAAGCGCTGTTCCGGTGTGCACAGGATCAGCGCGCGGCGAATGCCGAGCTCGTCGAGTTCCTCGCCGAGCCGGTCGAGCGAGCCTGCGCCGAAGACGATCCGGCCAGGCCGGCTGGTGTAAGTGAATGGCGTCATGATGACCGGTTCAGGACGAAGTCGAATTCGAGCGTGCTGAACGGCGTGGTCATCGGCGTTCCATCGGGGGCCGTGCCTTCGTCATGCGGGATCCACTGCGCGATGAGCGACGAGCGAACGCCGAACACGGCATCCGAATCCAGGTACTGGTCGCCTTCGCGGAACACGTGCGTGACGAGCCGCTCGTAGCCGGGCGCCGTGATCATGAAATGCAGATGCGCCGGCCGCCACGGATGCCGGCCAAGTGCCGCGAGCATCCTGCCCACCGGACCATCGTGTGGAATCGGATACGGCACGCCCACGATCGAGCGGAAGTAATAACGCCCGTCCGGCAAACTATGCAGCACGCCGCGCGCACGATGCGTGTCGTCGCCGGCGTGCTGCACGTCGTAGAATCCGTCGGCATCGGCCTGCCAGACTTCGATACGGGCGCCGGCAACCGGTTCGCCGTCCGGCCCCTTGATAGAGCCGGAAACGAAGCACGGTTCACCGTGTGCACCGTTCGCCACGTCGTCGCCGTTTTGATACTCCGGCGCGCCTTCGACGAAAAACGGCCCGAAAACCGTGGCTTCGGTGCAACCCGCGGGCTTGCGGTTCGCCATTGCGGTGACGAGCATCGACAAGCCCAGCGTATCCGACAGCAGAATGAATTCCTGCCGTTTGTCGTTGGTAAAGCGGCCCACTTCGGTCAGGAAGCGAATGCCTTGCTCCCACTCGCCTTCGGTCAGGTTCACTTCGCGCGCGAACGCATGCAAATGCTGCACGAGGCTCGTGAAAATGGCTTTGAGCCTTGCGTCGGCGGCGTGTTCATTGCGTGCCAGAACCGCTTCGGTGATCGTGTTCTCGTCGAGATTGCGCATTGCCGTCGTATCCGTCAAAAGTTGGGTCTAGCGATTGTCCACCCGTTTCAGGAAAGGGCGGATGTCCACGCTGCGCCAGATACCCGCCGCGTTGAACGGGTCATTGCTGTTAAAGCGCATCACATCGGCGATGTCGTCGGCTTCGTAGAGAAAGAAGCTGCCGATCATCGTTCGCTGGTCACCCGCCAGCAGCGGGCCGGACATGACCATCCTGATCGGCGTGGTCGCGAGATACGCCTTGTGCGCTTCGTAGTGAGCGAGCCGGCGTTCGACCATACCGTCGTGGTCGAGGCAATAAACAGTGAAATGCATCGCTACTCCAGAAAGAGAGAAGTGTTTCAAAGAAGAAGTTTAGCTTTCGATGCCCGCGGCCGCTTCGACCGCACGCACGATGGAAAAGAAATCCAGCTCCGCGCCGTCGCCGCTTGCGTATTGCGCGAACTGCTCCCGCACGAGCGCGGCGGCAGCCATCGGCACACCGGCGGCATGGCCCGCATCGACCACGAGCGACATGTCCTTCAGCATCTGTTTCGACGAGAACGCCGGTGAGAAATCGCGACGCTTGAGCGGGTCGAGCTTGTATTTGATCAGCGGCGAAGCCGCGACGCTGTCGCCGATCACCGTTAGCATCTCGGCCCAGTCAAGCCCGCCTTTCTTTCCGAGTGTCAGCGCTTCCGCAAGCAGCACGGCGGTCGAGCCGACCAGATGATTGATCGCCAGTTTCAGATAGCGGGCCTGCTGGTCCGCGCCGACGTAGTACTGACGCGCGGAGAGCGCTTCGAACACCGGCAGCGCCTGTTGGAACGCAGCCTTTGGGCCCGATGCGAACACCGTCAACTGCCCCTTCTCCGCGAGCACCGTGCTGCCCGATACGGGTGCTGCGACGAAACCGATGGCGCGCGCGCGCGCCGCGTCCCGAACCGTCTCCGACGCCGCCGGCGAGACCGTGCTCATGTCGATATACACCGCGCCGTCACGCGCATTCGCGATCACGCCTTGCGGCCCCAGTGCCACTTTCTGCAGCACGGCGTCGTCGGGAATGATCGAGAAGATCAGTTGAGTGGTGCCGGCGAGGCCTGCAATGTCGTGCGATACGCGTGCGCCGCGCTGCGCCAGTTCTTCCGTGCGCCGTGAGTCGACATCGTAGACGGTGACGTCGAAACCGGCTTTCAGCAGGTTCTCCACGATGGGCGTCCCCATCTTGCCAAGTCCGATCCAGCCAATCGCGGCTGGGTGCTGCGTGCTAGCGTCAGTCATGCGGTTCTCCAACGAATGCGTTACCGCGTTTGCGGATTGATCAGAATCTTCATCTTGTCGCTGCTTTTGTCGCTCAATACGTCGAAGCCTTTGGCGACCACGTCGTCGGCGTCGATCAGGTCGTGGATTAGCTTCTCGACCGGAAACTTGCCGTTGGCGATCATGCCGATGATGCGCGGCCAGATCGTCACCGGGTAGCACCAGGTGCCTTCGATGCGGATGTCCTTGAGCGACCATTTCATCGGGTCGACACTCGCCGTGCCGACGTGCAGGCCCGCCTGCACGACTGCGCCGGCCGAGCGAACCGCATCGACGCATGCATTCAACGCATGCTGGTTGCCTGCGCATTCGATCGCGACATCCACGCCGACACCCTCGGTCAGGTCGCGGATTTTCTGCGGTAGCTCGCCGTCCGACGGATCGAAGATCTGGGTCGCGACGCCGAAGCCCGCCATCTTCGCGGCGCGTGCGGGATTGGGGTCGCTCACGAAGATCTTCGTCGCGCCGGCCGCGTGGCAGGCAAGCGCAGCCAGCACGCCGATCGGGCCGGCCCCGGTGATGAGCACCGTCGATCCGACGGTCACGCCGCCGCGATCCACCGCGTAGAGCGCGACCGCGGCCGGTTCGATCAGCGCGCCCTGTTTGTCGCTGACGGTATCGGGCAGCCGGTTCGCGTGATAGTCGTTCAGCACCGTGTACTCGGCCATGCCGCCGCCGTCCCAGCTCAGGCCGACACACCCCATCTTCGTGCAAAGGTGGCGCAGGCCGCGCACGCAGTAATAGCACTGGCCGCATGACGCCAGCGGCATCACGGAGATGCGGTCCCCCGCTTGCACGTTCTTCACGTCCTTGCCGACTTCGATCACTTCCGCGCTGAACTCATGGCCCAGCACCTGCGGTGCCTTCGCGCCGGTCAATGCATGCGGCTCGGTCGGCACGACAATGGGACCGGCCTGATACTCGTGCAGATCGGTGCCGCAAATGCCGCACCACATCGGCTTGACGATCATCTGGTTCGCGCCCATCCCGCTCGGGTCGGGCACGTTCTCGACACGGATGTCGTGCGCGCAATGAAAACGAACTGCTCTCATGTGTCTGCTCCTGTTTGTCTCGACGCGCCGCAGCGCGGGCGTCGTTCTTTGAACCTTGGAAAGACTATCGGGGTCGCTCTGGCAGGGCCGGGTTCACTCAAAGCGCTCAACGCCGCCGGCGCGCCACATAGCAAGCCGAAGCACCGATAATGATCACGCCCTTGACGATCATCTGCGCCTGCACCGGCATGCCGATCAGCAACACGATGTTGAACACGACGACCAGAATCGCCGCTCCCGCGAGGCCGCCTGGCAGCGAGCCGCGGCCGCCGGAAAGGGCGAGTCCGCCCATCACGGCGGCCACGATCGAGTCGAGCTCGAAGCCGCGTCCGACCCAGTTGTCGACGATGCCCACATAGCCGGACAGCGCGAGGCCCGCGACA
>DASXXR010000267.1:0-12961 GCA_036502945.1 Paraburkholderia sp.
AGGATCGCTTCGGCCTCGTCGTAACGCTGCGCCGCGAGCAGCAAACCACGCATCGCGATGAACGTGTCGCGGCCCCAATCGGTGAACCACGGAAAGCCCGCGACGATCGTGCGGCCCTTGCCGCGCGCAACGACGTAGGCGTCGGCGGAACGATAAAGGCGCGACGCGAACGTGGCACGGCGTGCGCGCTCGGTGTGCGCCAGTTCCTGCGCGCGCTCGGTCGCGCGGGTGGAACTGGCGAGGCCGGCGCCTAGAATCAGCACGGCATCCTGTGCGGCGAGATCGAAGGTGAAGATGCCGGGCGTCGCGAGGTCTTCGATGCAATCGAGCCCACGTTCGCGCTCGCGGTCGTAGCAGAAGTTGCGATACCAGTCGGGCGCATGCGCATACGCGCCGTTGGACGATGCGTGAATCGCCGGCCGATCGCCGTACGGGCGCCAGCTGACACGATCGCCGTCGATCGCAGCCGTGAAGTCGAACGCGTCGTTCTCGTAGTGCAGCGCGTGATAGTCGCGCCCGGAGAGCAAAGGCCGCACCTGCAGCATAAAACGGGGGCCGGTGTCATCGGCGCGCTGCAGGCGCCAGCGCAACACCGTCTCGCACGCGGACTTCGCGACGAATATCTCGGCGATCAGCACGGTTCGCGCATCGATTTCGAAACGCCAGGTCGGCCATGGATCGGTGTCGAATCCCGACAGGCTCGACGTGATGTCCGGCGCGGTCACACCGGGCGCGTAGCGCTGCATCGTCAGCGGATACTGTGCACCGTCCGCTTCGAGCCACGCCTGAACCCCGTTCACGAGCACCACGCGCCCCGCCGGCGGGTGCGTCGCCGCCAGCAGCAGCGCGTGATACCGGCGCGTGCGCAGCGTGCCCGCCGTGCCCGATGCGAAGCCGCCCAGACCGTCGGCTTCGAGCCATTCGTCTTCGAGGCGATCGGCGTCGATCGGCCGTTCGATGCGTGTCATCGATGTGTCCTTTCCTTTGCCGACACCGGCAAGACCACCCACACTTCCAGCCCGCCGCCGGCGCGCGGATGAAACTGCAGCGCGCCGCCGTGCAGGCGCACGATCCGTTCGACGATCGCGAGTCCGAGCCCCGTGCCGCCCGCGTTGCCATGGGCGTTCCTGCCGCGTTGAAACGGCGCCTTCAGCTGTTCGAGCTCATCCGCCGCAAGACCGCTGCCGCGATCGCCGACCGCCACGCACACCGCGTGCGCATCGGCCCACGTGCGCACCGCAAAGCCGGTGCGGCCGTAGACGACCGCGTTCTGCATCAGGTTCATCAACAGCCGCATCATGCTGACCGGGCGAAACGCCACGATGGGCAGCGCGCCCAGCGATAGTTCGAAATCATGCCCGAGCCCGGCGAAATCCGCAGCAAGCTGGCTGACGAGCGCGTTCAGATCGCCGGGCTGCGCGGCCTCGCGTTCGCCACTGCCTGCGTAATCCATGAACTGCTGAAGAATCGTATCGATCTGATCGAGGTACGACTCCGCCGCGCCGACGAATGCCTCGTCGCTCGCGCCGCCTGGACGGTTCGCCATCGCCATCGCGAGACGCAGCTTGGTGAGCGGCGTGCGGATGTCGTGCGAGATGCCGGCCAGCATGATGGCGCGCGTCGCTTCGGCTTGCTGCAGCGCCTGCGTCATCTGATTGAACGCGGCGCTGACCTGCGCGATTTCAGTCGGCCCGTCGACCGGCAGCGGCGCGGGCGCAGTAGTGCCTGCGCTCACGCGCCGCGCTGCATCCGCGAGATGCTGCAACGGCCGGTTCAAATGCCGCTGGATCACATAGCCGGTTGCCGCGGCCAGCACGCCGAGGCCGAGCGCGAGCAGCAGCGCGGTCATCAGGCGGCCGCCCTGCGCCTCTTCCGGCAGCCGCAGCGCGATCCAGTACGGCACGCCGGCCACCTGCACGCGAAGCCACATCTGCGGTGCGCCGTCGCCTTGCCAGCGCACTTCGCTGCCTGCGGGCAGATAACGGCGCAGGCTGTCGACGAAGATACGCAGTTCGTACGTCCGGTAGAACTCGAGCAGTTCGCGGGGTGGCTCGAGGCGTGCGCCTGGCGGCGCTTCGCTGCGCGCGTCGAGATGGGCGACGAGCGCGTCGCGCGAGGCCGGCGGGTACATCGCGAGCACGCTGTCGAGCGTCGAAATGTACGAACCGAACACCGCCGCCGCACGTTCGACGCGCGGCCGTTGTATATAGTGCAGCAGCACGCTCAGCGAACACACTTCGCTTAGCGCGACGAGCACGATCAGCAGCGCGATGTTGCGTGCGAGCAAAGACCGCGGCAGAAACCGCAACGCGACGCGCGGCCTCATGATTCGATGTCCGCCGCCAGCATATAGCCGACGCCCCACACGGTCTTGATGAAGCGCGGCTTCGACGGATCGCCTTCAATCACTTGCCGCAGCCGCAGCACCTGCACATCGATGCTGCGATCGAGCGCATCGTGGTCGCGGCCGCGCGCCCGCGCGATCAGATTGTCGCGGCTCACCGCGCGGTTCGGCGACGATGCAAGCGCCGTCAGCAGCAGCATCTGTGCGGAGTGCAGCTCGAGCAGCTGGTCCGCGCGATACAGGCACTGCTTGCCGACGTCGAAGCGAAAATCGCCGAAGCGCAGCGTCTGGGTGGTCACGGTGGGGTCGCCCGCTGCGATCTTCTGCCGACGCAACAACGCATTGATCCGCGCAACCAGTTCGCGCGGCAGAAACGGCTTCGCGAGGTAATCGTCCGCGCCGGTCTCGAGACCGACGACCCGGTCAAGCGGATCGCCCTTGGCGGTCAGCATCAGGATCGGCAGCGTCTGGCCTTCCGCGCGCAGACGCTCGCAGATCTCGAGGCCGTTTTCTTCGCCGATCATCAGATCGAGCACCAGCAGATCAAACGGCTCGCGCTGCAGATAGCGCTCGAGCCGCTTGCTGTTCTCGACAACCCGCACCGCGAAACCCTCGCCGCTCAGAAAGCGTTGCAGCATATTGCGCAGCTCGGCTTCGTCGTCGAGCACGATGATACTGGCGGGTCGGTCCATCAGAAGGCTCCTTCGGCGATCGGACGCTGCCGGCGTGCGCCCAGGCATGACGCGAGGGGCAGCGATCGCCGTACGCGCCCGCGAACCGCTCGATGACAGAGCGGATTCTTGCTGCTCGCTCCCGCAAAGGCAATTTGAAACTTGTTTCATTCGATGTCACTGAAACCACACCCCGCGACACCGCGCGACAAGCCCGGACGACATCGAATGAAACAACTTCTCGCTGCCGTTGCGGCGCCGCGTTGCGTATTGTTCACGTCGGTTCATGTCGGTTCACGTCGATCGTCCCGCGCCGGCTCTTCCGGCGCGACGCTATGACCTGCCGCACCGTTCACCGTCCAAGGAGTTTCATGTGAGTATTCGTTCCGTCTTTACGTCCGCTGCCGCCGCTTTCGGTATCGCCTGCTCGTCGAGCGCATTTGCAGGGACCGTGTTCATCCACGCCGCGTATGTGCCGACGGCCATCGTCTATGCGCCACCGCCGCCCCGCCCGCTTTATGTGCCCGCGCCCGCGTATGTCGTGCCGGCCACCGTCACCGTGGTCTTGCCCGCACCGCAAAAGCCAGTGCCCTATGCAGTGGTTCCGATTCCGGTCGTCGTCCCCGTGGCGGTGCCCGCGCAAAACGTCGCGTATGCGTAACCAGTTCTAGCGGCTCCCACTGCCGCGACGACGCATTGATTCCGTTGCGCGGACATCGATCGGCGATGGATGCGCCGCGGCTCGCGGACTAGCGCCAACCGCGGCCCGCAGCGCGCTTACTGCGAACTGCGGATCGCCTCGAACGCCGCTTTCAGATTCTGCGCCTTCACGCCGAGCACCTTCGGCACTTCGTCGAGCCGCACCGAATCCGGCGCACTGTCGCCCGACAGCGGCGGGTTGTTGATCGCGAACAGCAACGTCTCGTTGTCGCCGGAAGCGCCGATCGCCTGCACGGTCATCGTCGTGAACGAGATCTTGCTGATGCCGGCTACGCGCTTCACGCCGTTGATCGCGACGCCGACCGGCGTGAGGTTGCGCAGACGAAAGCCCTGTTTCTTCAGCCTGACGTCGGTCAATGCGATCTGCACGATCAGCGAGTCCGGCTGGGGCGCGCTGACGACCGTCATGTCCTTCATCACATCCTGCGTCAGCAATTGCGCGAACGTGGTGGTCACCTGCGCCATCTCGGCCGGGTCGATGCCTTTGTATGGGGAATCGGGAGCGAGGAAGATCTCGATCGGCGCAATGTAGACGCTGTGAAGCCGCGCGCGCTGCGCGGTGTAGTCGGGCGCGATATAGCCGGTCGTGCCGGGAAACTGCTTCACAGGCGTGAGCGTCACGCTGTCCGGGATCAGATTTTCGGCGCCCGCGATGCCGGATAGCGACAGCGCCAACGCGGCGCCGGCCAGCAACATCACTATGCTTTTTTTCATGATCGATCCTTTGTCTGGCGGTTGAATCATCATAGGCGATACGCTGCGCGACACCGCCTGGTGGATTCCCGTTTCACCGTGCACGGACCGCCATCGCGCCGGATCGTTTTGCATCGATCACCGATGCCCCGACGACCCATGCTAGTCTATGCGCCAAATCGGCATGGCAAGCCGATATTGGGCATCCCGAATAAACCCGATTAGCTGCATTGAATATCGGCAGTGCGCCTCCTTCAGAAACGGCGCCGGCGGAACATGGTGGATTGATGACAAAGGACAATAATTCGCTCTACCTCCCATCAGGACGCGTATGCGTCGTGCTTTGCGGCCTCGCAACCATCGCGGGCTGCATGGTCGGTCCCGATTACCGGACGCCCGCGCCGCCGCCCACCGATCACTACACGGCCGCGCCGCTGCCCGACGAGACCGCGTCGGCACCCGGCGCGTCCGGCGCCCCGCAGCGCTTCGCGCCGGGCGACGAAATTCCCGCTGCATGGTGGGCGCTCTTTCATTGCGACCCACTCGATGCACTGATCCGCAACGCGCTCGCGAACAGCCCGAATATCGCCGCGGCTGCCGCCGCGTTGCGCCAGGCGCGCGAAAACCTCGCTGCGCAATTCGGCGGTTCGCTACTGCCGCGCGTCGATGCTCAACTCGGCGCGACGCGCGAGAAATTCAACGGCATCACGTTCGGCGAGCCGCAGTTCAGCGAAGACCTGAATCTGTACAACTCGTCGGTGAACGTGTCCTACACCCTCGACCTCTTCGGCGGCGCGCGCCGCGGCGTCGAAGCGGCGCGCTCGCAGGTCGACTATCAGCGCTACCAGTTGCAGGCCGCATGGCTCGCGCTGACCGCGAACATCGTCACCGCGGCCGTGAAGGAAGCGTCGCTGCGCGCGCAGATCGAAGCGACCGAGCAGATCGCGAAAGACGAAGACGCGCAGTTGACGGTGCTCAACAAGCAGTTCGAACTGGGCGGCGTCGGCCGCACTGCCGTGCTTTCGCAACAGACGTTGCTCGCGCAGACGCGCGCGACGCTGCCGCCGCTGCGTCAACAGCTGGACCAGATCCGGCATCAGCTGGCGGTGCTGTCGGGCAACCCGCCGAGCGATCCGACGCTGCCCGAATTCACGCTCGCGATGTTCTCGTTGCCGCAGACGCTGCCTGTCAGCGTGCCGTCGGCGCTCGTCAAGCAACGGCCCGACATCCTGGCCGCCGACGCCACGCTGCACCAGGCAAGCGCGCAAATCGGCGTCGCAACAGCGGCGATGTATCCGCAGATCACGCTGTCGGCCGCCTACGGCACGCAGTCGCTGACACCCGCGGAGCTGTTTCGGGCGGAAAGCGTCGTCTGGAGCATCGGTGCGGGCCTGCTGCAGCCGGTGTTCCACGGCGGCCAGCTGCTCGCGCAGAAGCGCGCGGCCGTGGCGGCCTACGAACAGGCCGACGCGCAATACCGGCAGACCGTGCTGCTCGCGTTCGAGAACGTCGCGGACTCGCTGCGCGCACTCGATCACGACGCAAGCGGCCTCGCCGCGCAGACCGAAGCATGGCGCGCGGCAAGCGACTCGCTGGATCTGACGCGCGGCCAGTTCCGGGTGGGCGGCGTCAGCTATCTGGCGCTGCTCGACGCGCAACGCCAATACCAGCAAACCGTCGTGAGCCTCGCGCAGGCGCAGGCCGCGCGCTACGCGGACACCGCGGCGCTCTTCCAGTCGCTCGGCGGCGGCTGGTGGAACGAGCCCGCGCCGTCCGGCGCGGCCACGGCGCAATAACCCATTTGCAACATCGCGCAACACCGATAAAGCGAAGCGCGGCTACCAGACCCTAACCGTTTGCGCTTCACCACGAGACGTGCAAGGACATAACGATGAGCACAAAAGGACCGATCGCGAATCAGGCCGTTGATGAAAACCCCAGGCGTCAAAAGCGGCCCATGACGAAGCGCATGATCATCATGCTGATCTGCGTGGGGCTGCTGCTCGCCGCGATTGTCGGCTTCAATCTGTTCAAGTCGCACATGATCGCGAAGATGATGGCGAGCAACGCGGTGCCGCCTGCCACCGTGACCGCAACGGTGGCGAACCTCCAGACCTGGCAGCCGCAGCTTTCGGCGGTCGGCAGTCTGCGCGCGGTGCGCGGCGTCGACGTGACGACCGAAGTGCCCGGCCTCGTGCGCGAGATCGCATTCGCGTCAGGGCAGGACGTGAAGGCAGGCCAAGTGCTGCTGCGCCTGAACGACGATACCGACGTCGCCCAACTGCATTCGCTGCAGGCGGCGGCCGACCTGTCGCAGACGGTGTACAAACGCGACAAGGCGCAATACGAAATCCAGGCCATCGCAAAGGCGCAACTCGATGCCGACGCCGCCGATCTGAAAAGCAAGAACGCGCAGGTCGCGCAGCAGGCGGCGCTCGTCGAGAAGAAGACGATCCGCGCGCCGTTTGCGGGGCGCGTCGGCATCACGACGGTCAATCCGGGGCAGTACCTGAATCCGGGCGACGCGATCGTCACGCTGCAAGCCATCGACCCGATCTACGCGGACTTCTATCTGCCGCAACAGCAACTGGGCCAGCTTGCGATCGGCCAGAGCATCGTCGTGGACACCCATGCATTCGGCAGCCAAACGTTCGGCGGCAAGATCAAATCGATCAACCCGAAAGTCGACAGCGCCACGCGCAACGTGCAGATCGAGGCAAGCGTCGACAACCGCGAGCGCAAGCTGTTGCCCGGCATGTATGCGAACGTAAAGGTCGACGCGGGCGGCGAGCAGCGCTATCTGACGCTGCCGCAAACGGCGATCACGTACAACCCGTACGGCGCGACCGTGTTCCTCGTGAAGCCCGGCACGCAGCCGAACGTGCAAGGCAAGACGCTGCCGGTTGCGCAACAGGTATTCATCACACCCGGCCCGACGCGCGGCGATCAGGTCGCGATTCTGAAAGGCGTCGATGCCGGCATGCAGGTGGTCACGAGCGGCCAGTTGAAACTGAAGAACGGCACGCCGCTCATCATCGACAACCGCGTGCAGCCGTCTGACAACCCGAACCCGCAGCCTCAGGAACAATAAAAGGGCCGCGCCATGAAATTCACCGATATCTTTATCCGGCGGCCGGTGCTGGCGGGCGTCGTGAGCTTGCTGATTCTCGTGCTCGGTATGCGCTCGCTCGCCGGGCTCAAGGTGCGCGAGTATCCGCAAACCGAAAACGCAGTGGTCACCGTCATGACCGCGTACTACGGCGCGAACGCCGACACGATGGCCGGCTTCATCACGCAGCCGCTGGAGAGTGCGATTGCGCAGGCGCAAGGGATCGACTACATGTCGTCGTCGAGCACCACCGGCGTGTCGACGATCACCGTGACGCTGCGCCTCAACTACGACTCGAATCGCGCACTGACGCAGATCAACACGCAGATCGCTTCGGTGCGCAACCAGTTGCCGCCGCAGGCGCAGCAGCCGGTAATCACCGTGCAGACCGGCGAGACCACCGACGCGATGTACATGGGCTTTTACAGCGATGTGCTGCCGAGCAACAACGTCACCGACTATCTGCTGCGCGTCGTGAAGCCCAAGCTCGATTCGATCGAAGGCGTGCAGACCGCGGAGATTCTCGGCGGCCGGCAGTTCGCGCTGCGCGCGTGGCTCGACACGACGCGTCTCGCCGCGCACAACGTCACCGCGCAGGACGTGTACACCGCGCTCGGCAACAACAACTATCTGGCGACGCTCGGCACGACCAAAGGGCAAATGGTCAGCGTCGACCTGAACGCGGGCACCGATCTGCATTCGGTCGACGACTTCAAGCAACTGGTCATCAAGCAGAAGAACGGCGCGATCGTGCGGCTGGAGGATGTCGCGAATGTCGTGCTCGGCGCGGACAGCTACGACTTCAATGTCGCGTTCAGCGGCAAGCGTTCGGTATTCATCGGCATCAAGGTCGCGCCGGACGCAAACATTCTCGATGTCGCGAAGCGCGTGCGCACCGCGTTCCCGGACCTGCAGAAGCAGTTTCCGACCGGCATGACAGGCGACATCGTCTATGACGCAACCGACTTCGTGAACACGTCGATCGAAGAGGTCATCAAGACGCTCGTCGAGGCATTGTTGATCGTCACCGCGGTGATCTTCCTTTTCATCGGCAGCTTCCGTGCGGTGATCGTGCCGGTGATCGCGATGCCGCTGTCGCTGATCGGCACGTTCTTCGTGATGCAGATGCTCGGTTATTCGATCAACCTGCTGACGCTGCTCGCGCTTGTGCTCGCGATCGGTCTGGTGGTCGACGACGCGATTATCGTCGTCGAGAACGTCGACCGCCATATGAAGGAAGAAGGCCGCTCGCCGTTGGAAGCGGCCTTGATCGCCGCGCGCGAACTGGGCGGCCCGGTTCTCGCGATGACCGTGGTGCTGATCGCGGTGTATGTGCCGATCGGTTTTCAGGGCGGCCTGACCGGCGCGCTCTTCACCGAATTCGCGTTTACGCTGGCGGGCGCGGTGACGGTATCCGGCATCATCGCGCTGACGCTGTCGCCGATGATGTGCTCGCGCTTTTTCCGCACGGATCAGGAATCGGGCCGCTTCGCGCGCTTCGTCGACCGGCAGTTCGAGCGCGTGCATCGCGGCTATGGGCGTCTGCTGCACTCGACGCTCGATACGTGGCCCGTATTCATCGTGATGGGCGCGCTGCTGCTCGGCGGCACGGTGTATCTGTTCACGACGTCGCAATCGGAACTCGCGCCGCAGGAAGATCAGGGCATCGTGCTGTCGCAGATCCAGGGGCCGCCGAACGCGACGATCCAGCAAATGCAGACTTACGCGGACCAGGTGTTCGACATCTCGAAGCAACTGCCCGAGTATTCGCAGATGTTCCAGTTGACCGGCGCGCCGACGCTCAATCAAGGCATCGGCGGCGTGCTGTTCAAGACGTGGGACAAACGCAAGAAAGGCGCGACGCAACTGCAGCAGGAGTTGCAGCAGAAGTGGAACAACATTGCCGGCGCGCGCGTCGCCGCATTCCAGTTTCCGCCGCTGCCGGGCGCGCAGGGCTTGCCGGTGCAGTTCGTGATCAACACCACCGAGCCGTTCGAAAACCTGAACGAAGTCGCGCAAGCGGTGCTGCAAAAGGCCCAGAGCAGTGGCATGTTCTTTTATGTGGACAGCGACCTGAAGATCGACAAGCCCGAAAGCGTGCTGGTGGTCGACCGCGACAAGGTCGCTTCGCTCGGGTTATCGCAAACCGATGTCGGGCAGGCGCTCGGCGCGGCTTTGGGCGGCAACTATGTCAATTACTTCTCGATCGCCGGGCGCTCGTACAAGGTGATTCCGCAGGTGCTGCAGACCGACCGGCTCAACCCGTCGCAAGTGCTCGACTACTATTTGCGCACACCGGACGGCAGCGTGATTCCCGCTTCGACGGTCACGCATTTGAAGCAGGACGTCGTGCCGGAATCGATCAATCACTTTCAGCAACTGAACTCGGCGACGATCTCTGGTGTGGTCGTGCCCGGCGTGTCGCAAGGCGAAGTGCTCGATTTCCTGCGCAAGGCAACGGCAGAGGCGGCGCCCGCAGGTTATTCGGCCGACTACTCCGGGCTGTCGCGGCAGTTCGTGCAGGAATCCGGCGGCTTCGCCATCACGCTGCTGTTCGCGACGATCATCGTGTTCCTCGCGCTCGCCGCGCAATTCGAGAGTTTCCGCGATCCGGTGGTGATTCTCGTGTCGGTGCCGATGGCGCTGTTCGGCGCGCTGATCTTTATCAACGTCGGGCTTTCGACGCTCAACATCTATACGCAGGTCGGCCTTGTGACGCTGATGGGTCTCGTCAGCAAGCATGGCATTCTGATCGTGCAGTTCGCGAACCAGTTGCAGCGCGCCGGCCGTTCGAAGCGCGAAGCGCTGGAGGAAGCGGCCAGCGTACGCTTGCGCCCGATCCTGATGACGACGGCCGCGATGGTGCTGGGCGTGCTGCCGCTCGTGATCGCGTCCGGCGCGGGCGCCGCGGGGCGCAACGCGATGGGGCTCGTGATTTTCACGGGGCTGTCGATCGGAACACTGTTTACGCTGTTCGTGGTGCCGGCGATGTATATGTTTATCGGCGCGGATCATCATCGGGATGCGAAGGCAGCGGAGGGGGTTTGATGGAACATCTTCGTCGCCAGTTGCGTGTCACCCTGCAACCACTGCCTTGCGATTTCGACGCTGGATGAGGGTTCGCTGTCGAGCGCGTTCCGGCGCCGGTCATTTTCAGTTGTGTTCATGAAAGTCATGAACTATCATGAACGAATGAAAAATCGAAATCGCCCTAAACTCGCCGTCGGCCCTGGTCGAGCGAATACTGGTTATGCCATGACGAGCAAGGCCGGTCGGTATTCGTCCATGATCGCTTCAGAGGCGACCGAGATCTGGGATAAAGCAGCCACGGGTTCCAAGGTGCTGACCTTCGGCCTTGCACGGCAGTCGGAGCGGGAAAAATCTGACAGCTTTCAGCTCGTCGTCACCGGGACAAGAAAAGTATCCGGCAAGGTGCTCCGCGTATCGATGAAGAAGGGGTCGATGAAGGGCCGCTTCATTCACAAGACTCAAGCGCGCTCGGGGCTGTTCTACGGGGCGTCGGCGAAGAGCCTGCTGATCCTGAGAACATTCTCGAACCGCAAGTCATCACGGAACGCACTCGTTGCGCTGGCGTCCGGCCTACGCACCCGGCAGGATGAGCCGGCCAGCCAGCACGTGAGCGACGTGCACGATCTGGCGGTTAAAACCGCGCAATTGCTCGGGGCAAACTCGGTTACAGGCGCCGTCGAGTACCTGACAACCGTTTTCAGGTCGGTGTCGGCTGGAGATATTCCAACTCCGGAAAGCGACGTCGAAGTGGTGCCGGCGGCTAGCGGGCACACAGACGCCGCAGATCCGCTTGCCGCCGCGCGGGCCCGCGGCCGGCGCTTTGCGCTCGAAGAATACGAAAGCCCCGACAACCTCGCACTCCTCGATGCGCGAGACTACGCTGGGCGCAACGAGAGAACGATAAACGAACAACGTCAGAACGGTGAGCTGTACGCGTTGCTACCGCCGGGGAAGGCGCGGGGTTTTCGATATCCCAAATGGCAGTTCGACGCCGAACCCGAGAGATTGAAGCCCGTATTGCGCAAGTTTGCCGATGCGGGAGCAAACGCCTGGGTCATTCATTCGTTCATGCGCCGCAAGCGTGATGAACTCAGCGGCAGGGCACCCGCAGAAGTCATTCTCGATGACACGACGAGTGTCGCACCGGTCATCGACCTTGCGATGCGAGATCTCGTCGGCGAGCAGGGTGCATCATGACTGGGGCGGCAAACGAACCCACTGCACTCGCGGAGTGTCCCTTCCCGCCCGATGGTCTACGCGAAGCCGACCTGCCAGTCCACGAGATGAATCTGTCGGTAACCAATCTGTACCGCGTGCATCGACGCATTCACGACCCGGTTTATTACAACCGGCGGTCTACGTCATCGGTCATCTACCGGTTCGACGCCCCGGACGACGAGTTCGGTGTGCTTTACGCGTCGACCTCTTTCGATGTCTGCATGGCGGAGACAATCATGCGGGGTCGATATCAAGGGTTGCACGCCACTGCTGCACACGTCGTGGACGAGCGAGATATCGCGGAACGATGTATCGCCACGCTCGGTTTTCTAAGCATTTCGCAAACTGGCTGAGATGAATGCACGTTTGGCCGCGGCCGCGCTACCGCTCCCAGAGCAGCCAGACACGACGTGTTGCTATTCCAGATCCGACAAGTCATGGACGGTGGACCCGCAAGGCGTTGCATGGGAGACCTTCCGCACGCTGGCAGCAGCGCCCACTTACGGCCAGTCGCGACCAGCGGCTGAACAGCAAGCGTCGCCTGCATGCTGTGCGCCGGCTATTTCCTGAGCCGGTTAAAGCATCGAACCGGATCATTGAGCCTGTCGAATCCGCGCCCCCGACTCCCGATCAAAGAAATACACCCGCTCCGGATTCAACCTCAGCCCCACTTCCGCGCCAATCTCCCCCGCGAACATATTCGACACTTTCACCACCACCTGCTGCTTGCCGACGTTCAGCGTGACAAGCGAATGATCGCCGATCAATTCCACCGAATAGATCCGCCCGCGCCCCGTGCCCTCCCCCGCGGCGACAAGCGAGCACTCCTCCGGCCGCACGCCGAGCGTCGCTGCCACGTCGTCATTCACGTCGGCCGGTAGCGCGAGCCCTTCCGTTTCAAACCGCTGGTTCGCCAGCGCGCCGCGCAGAAAATTCATCGGCGGCGAACCGATGAACCCCGCGACGAACAGATTCGCCGGATCCGAGTAGATCCGCGCGGGCGTATCGAGCTGCTGCAGCACGCCCTTGTCGATTAGCGCGACGCGATGCGCGAGCGTCATCGCTTCGATCTGATCGTGCGTCACGTAGATCGTCGTGACATCGAGCTCATGCTGCATGTGCTTCAGTTCCGCGCGCATATGCCCGCGCAGTTTCGCGTCGAGATTCGACAGCGGT
>DASXXR010000268.1:0-7119 GCA_036502945.1 Paraburkholderia sp.
CCACTCTGCTCAGAAGCCCAACTGACCTTCAAATCACCGACGTCACCCATCAGGCCCGTCACGATCGCGCGCCCGTCCTGACCAATGGTCCCGACGTTATTGCCGTCGCCGTCGAAAAGCTGTGCGCCGAACGGCGGCGGCGCGCCGTTGCTCAAGCGTGCGCGCAGCAATGCCGCACGCCCTGCTGCTTCAGTATCGAACTTCATCGGCACCACCGCGCCCGCCGTCGGCACCGCACGCTGCATAGTCGACTTGAGCGTCACGTTGAGCGGCAGCCCCTTCGGATCCAGTTCGACATCGTTCGATGCGAACGGCGTCAGCGTCGACACAACCGCATGCCCCCACGGATCGACGCGCAAACCGCTCGCGTTGGTGACTCGCGCGCCGTCGGCACCCTTCGCCTCGACGATGCCGATCGTGTCGCCCAACTGCGGCGTGAAGGCGACGCCGCCGCGGTACGCGACAATGCCGCCGGAGATTCCGGCGCCCACCTGGCTGTAGCCGGTGCCCGTGCCCGCGTTGGCAGTAATAGTCGCGGCTCGGGTCGAGTACGCCACATTGCCGGCGACGCTGGTCGTATTGCCCATCGTGCCGCCGCCCGCGTGGCCAACATTTACGCCGTACGAGAGCGCGTTGTCGACGCCGAGCGTGCCGGCCACCGATTCCTGCAATGTCGTACCGCCGCTTTCGCTGTCGTGCTGAAGTGTCGTCATCGACGTCGGCGCATGCTCGCCGGTGCCCAGCGGGATCGTCACGTTAGCCATCACGCGGGTATCCCAGCGCGCGTTCGTCGATACAAGCTGGCGTGACACGGACACGCCGTAGCCAATGCGCTTGAAGTTGTTGTTGTAGCCCGCTTGGAATTGGGTATCGGAGCCGCCGCGGTTCCAGTAGTTCTGTGTCGAACCGGTCACGTAAAGCGTGCCGCGCTTTTCGCCGAGATTCTGGTTCAACGTCAGTTGCAGTCGCGACTTTTGAGTGCCCGGTGGCATGTCCGACTGGCTCTGGAAATTTGGATCCCGCATTGCCGCCGCGTCCTCCATGCTAAGGAAGCCACCCGTCGAATAGCGATACGCGGCAACCGAAACATTGGTGTCGGTCGGCGTGACGAGCTTCGAGTAGCTGAACCGGTAACTCTGGCCGCTGCGCGCCGGCATCCGGCCGCCAAATGTCGCGTTCGACTGGGTCACGTCGAAACCGAACGCACCGTACTTCGAATTGAACGCCGCCCCCAATACGCCAGACAGGTAGTTCTGCGCGAAGATCGCTCCGCCGTAGACGGTAATCGTATTGTTTAAGCCGCGCTGCAATGCAAACTGTAGGACCGGCGGGTTATCGTGCAAAGACGGATTGCGGTATTGGCCAGCCACCACGCTATAGCGTGTGCCCCCGGCACGCAGCGCATTCACCGGCGATGAAAACGGCACCGACGATGTGTGCACGCTCCCGTCCGCCTCAGTCACCGCAACCTGGAGGTCACCGCCGTAGCCGGTCGGATAAAGATCGCCGATCTCGAACGCACCGGGCGCGACCGTGGTCTCGTAGATGATGTTGCCGTTCTGGCGTATCTGCACTTTCGCATTGCTGTTCGCAATGCCATGGATAACCGGTGCGTAGCCGCGCTGCGATTCAGGCAGCATCCGGTCGTCGCTTGTCAGCTGCGCGCCGCGTATGCCGAAACTGTCGTAGACCGCGCCATCGGTAAACGAATCGCCGATCGTCAATTGGCCCGATAGCGGCACAATGGCGCGCTGGGCATAGATAGCGACGTTTTGATAGTGAGTACCCGCGCCGCTGTTCTGCGTCACATTGCCCTGATGGCGAAAACGCCATGGGCCCGCATTCACGCCCGCGCTGAAACCCGCGTAGCTTTGTGTCGAGGACAAGCCGCCAGCGTCGGAGCGATAGACGTTCGCGTTGTACTGCAGCATCGCGGCGGGCACGCCGTTGTCCCAGTACTTCGGATCCACATAGCCGCGCGCCTTGCTGTCGAGTGCGATCTGCGGGACGCTCACATCGAGGCGTTGCTCCCCGTTATCGAACGTTGCGGTCGCATCCTTCACGAGCGACGACAGCGCCGCGCATGTAACGCGGGCATTCTCGGCGATTGCGCCCCGTGCTTCGGGGGAAAGCTTCTGGATGTCTACACCGACACGCTGCAACAGTTGCTCATTAAAACAAGGCTGTACGCGCTCGCCAACCGCGTCGCGCAACGTGATCTCGATGCGACCTCGCCATGCGTCGTTGACATACAAATCGGACTTGTACGTGCCAGGCAATGCAGCGTTGCCTTTGTTGAACCGCCCGATGTCGACGCTGGTGCCGTCCTGTGCTATCAGGAACTGCTCGTTGAACTGCACATCCGCCACGTCGATCGAACGCCCCGAGGTCGGGTTCGTGCTCTCAGCGGCATGAACCGCCGTCGCGAAGAAAGGCAACAGCACGGCGGCCAGCGGCTTGAGCCGCAGTACAGCGGAACCGGAGAATACTTGCTTTGCTTTCATTCTTCGTGTCGAAAAGGCGGGGCGCACGCCGCCCCGCGCAGCGCGCGGGCGCGCTGCGTCGACACGGCATGTCACCGAGGATCGTTGGGTTCTACCGAGGTGTTGTCAGTTGCCGTTCAAGACGAGCGGCGCGGCGACAGACGCTGATAGACGGCAATTACTGGACGTGTGCTTCGCCCTCGTCTTCGCCGCCGTAGTCATTGATCGACTGAAAACGAACTGTTTCACCGGGACGCCGTACCTGTCCGGTAACGGGCATCAACTTGCTTTGGCCGGGCTCGATCATCGCGGAGTCCATCGATTTTGCGAGCACTGCGCCCGTCGAATCCTTCACTTCGAACGAAGCGAGCGTGATGTAGTACGGCGTTGGATTGGTAACCGTCAGTCCAGGCTTGCCACTTTCATGCGACCAACGCCAGGTGAGTTGCTTCGACGCATCGGCGACCGCCATCTTCAAGCCGGTCGGCCGGAAAAACAGCTTGATGCGCGTGCGGAACGCGAGTTGCAGCCGATTCGGGCTGGCCTCGTCGGCGGCGGGCTTTGGCGGGATTTCCAGCACGTTCAGATAGAACACCGACTCCCGATCCTTCGGCAACGCGTCGCCCATATAGAAGATACGCAGCGTCTGCGCTTTGCCCGGATCGATGCGCGAAACCGGGGGCGTGACTGTGAACGGGGTCGCGATAGTCGACGGCGCAGCCTTCGGATCGCCGTTATCGATCCATGCCTGTGCCAGCGCCGGCGATTGACCCTGATTGCCGAGCTTGACCGTAACCTCACTGACGTCGGCGTTGTAAATCACGCGCGTGCCGTTCAGAACGATAGACGCCTGCGCGAGTGTCGCGGCAGTCAGGCTCGCAACAGCGAGACCGGCAGCCAGCATGGTTTTGAACGTGCATTTAATCGACTTGAGTTTCATCGCTGTTTCTCACAGTGAGGTTCAATCGTCGTGTGCAGCGCTGCGGCAACGCGCGCGCAATGCGCAAGACGAACCAGCGACGCGCGCAAAGAGTGCGCGTCGCCGGATGGCGGGCGCTCGCACGCTCACCGGAACAGGCCAATGCTGACCTTGTTTCAGAGACTTACGCCTCGGGAACGGAATCGCGTTACTTACGGATACGCGATCGTGTAGTTGACTTGCGAAACAGCTGGCCCCGGCGTTGTCGCGGCCGTTGCGAAGTACTGCGCGAAGTAGTTCAGCGTCGCTGCACCAGCAGCCAGGCCGACGGCTTGCGAGTTCTGCGAAGCCTGAGCGAAGCCCGCCTTGATCGGCGATGCATCGTTGTTCAGCAACTGGATCTCGACGTTGCCTGCACCGCCGGCGTTGACGAGCAGATTGCCGTTCGACGTATCGGTGTTACCCGGTTCGAAATAAACCGAGACATTGCCCGTGCCCGGCGTGCAGCCCGACAATGCGATGTTGAACGGTGTGCGGCCCGCCGTCGCGTTGACGGCAGCGAGCGAACCAGTCGATACGGTTGGCAGGGTGACCGCGAAGTTCTTCGCGCTGGTGCCGTTGCCGTTGATCGTGCAGGTTTGCGCGGACAGGCTTCCATTGAAAGTGATGGTGCCATCGAACGCATTTGCGGACACCGGCGCCAGCGCGGCGGCGGCCAGTGCAACGATTGCTGCGGAAATAGAAAGCTTCTTCATTTGTTGACCAATAGGAAAGAGGTTAATAAGCATTGATAGGTATCCGATCGGGCACGGCCACGCATACAGCTTCGCGTCACCAGCCTTCATCGACATATCGCCGCCGCCTCGAGGACATTCCTCAATGAGACGATGAAGTTTCCTACAGACAACACAGGGGTTTAATAGGAATAGGCCTAAAAGTGGCACAAAAATACACAGACAAAGGTGTCTGAACAGCGTCGAGACACCGGCTATTTCGCAATGTTTTGAAACGTAGGTCTGCGTATTTTCAAAGTCTCACGCACCGCTCAAGCGACGGTATGTGCGCCGCGTCATGACACATTTGTTGCTGATCTAAAGCAGGCAGTGGTGACGCGGAGAGGTACTGCGCGACAGGAAAAATTGTCGCGACGGAGGGTCGTCACGTCGACTGAATGAGACTCGCGCGATCGATCTTTTTGTGGAGCAAGCGCCGGCACATTAGAAGGTGACTGGACTCGCCGCGGTTACCGCGAGATCCAATCCAAGGCTGCCAGCCGCGGCGCGTCTATATCCGTCCATTTGTATCGCGCATAAGATTTATCCATGCGCCGGCAGACCGGTTTCAACCCAGCAGCAGCTTGATATCGTGGACCCAAGGCCCGGCGCCCTGGCCGTCGCGCGCGAAAAGCCTCAGCCGGCCGTCGGGATCGAAGACGTAGCTGGCTGCCGTATGGTCCATCGTGTAGCTGTCGGGGGTTTTACCCGGCACTTTCGCGTAGTAAACGCGAAACTCTTTGGTCACCTTGTCGAGTTGCGCCTGATCCGCCGGGCGCAAGCCGACAAACGTCGGATTGAACGCCGGCACATATTGGCCAAGCAATGCGGGCGTGTCGCGGGACGGGTCGACGGTAACGAACAGCACCTGCACGCGTTTCGCGTCGGCGGGCCCAAGTTTCTGCAGGGCCTGCGACAATTCGGCCATCGTCGTCGGGCAGACGTCCGGACAGTGCGTATAACCGAAGAACAGCACGACCACCTTGCCCTTGTAGTCCGCCAGCGTGCGGGTCTTGCCGCTCGAGTCGGGCAACGAGAAATCGGTGGCGAACTGCTTGTTGCCGGTGATGTCGACGTTCTGGAATGCGGGCGCATCGTTGCCGCAACCCGCAACGAGCGCGGCGCCGCCCAGCGCGCAGGCAATCAGGGTCACACGCGCCGCGTGGGCGATCCGGTTCTTGAGCATGGCGTGGCCTGAGGTGGCCTGAGTTAGCCTAAGGTGGCGTTAAGCGCCGATCAGCGTGCGCGCATAGTGATCGATCAGCAACGCCGCGAACAGCAGCGACAGGTACACGATCGAGTAGCGGAAAGTCTTGCGCGCGAGCGCATCGGAATACTCGCGATAGATCTTCCACGCGTAGCCGAGAAACACCGCGCCGAGCAGCACCGCCGCGCTCAGATACACGACCCCGCTCATCCCGGAGATGAACGGCATCAGCGTGACGGCGAACAGGATGACGGTGTACAGGAAAATATGCAGCCGCGTGTACTGCTCGCCATGCGTGTTCGGCAGCATCGGCAGCCCGGCATTCTCGTAGTCTTTGCGGCGATAGAGCGCGAGCGACCAGAAATGCGGCGGCGTCCAGACGAAGATGATCAGCACGAGAATCCACGCGTCGCCCGGCACGTGGCCGGTTACCGCAGCCCAGCCGAGCGCCGGCGGCATCGCACCCGACGCACCACCGATCACGATGTTCTGCGGCGTGTTCGGCTTTAGCAATAGCGTGTAGATGACGGCATAGCCGACGAAGGTCGCAATGGTGAGCCACATCGTCAATGCGTTCGTGAACGTATAGAGCGTCCACATGCCGAGCCCGCCCAGCACCGCCGAGAACGACAGTATCTGCACTGACGTGATTTCGCCGCGCGCCGACGGACGCCATGCGGTGCGCCGCATCAGCGCGTCCACTTTCTGTTCGACGAGGCAATTGATTGCAAACGCGGCGCCGGCCAGCAGCCAGATGCCGATCGTGCCGCCGATCAGCACCGTCCACGGCACCATGCCGGGCGTCGCCAGAAACATGCCGATTACCGCGCAGAACACCGCGAGCTGCGTCACGCGCGGCTTGGTAAGCGCAATGTACTGTGAGATCCGGCTACCCGGCGAATGAGGGAGAGTTGTGCTGTCCATGTGGGTCACGCTGGCGCGGCATCGCGCACGGGCAACAGGGCGCGGCCGGGACGGCTAGAAGCGATTCGAAAGTTTAGCATAACGAGCAGCAGCAACAGGATCGCGGCGCCGCCATTATGCGCCACCGCAATCGGCAGCGGCCATTGCAGAACGATGTTCGACAAACCTGTAATGAACTGGATCACGATGACGAGCAGCACGCCGTTCGCGGGTCGTCGCAGCGATTCGAAACGGCGCAGTTTCAGCGCGAACCATAGCAGGTAAGCAACGACGACGAGCGCAAAGGTGCGATGCGTCCAGTGAATGGCGACCAGCGCGTCTTGCGTGATCATGTCGCCATCGCCCGTCATGCCGAGTGCGCGCCACAAGTGAAAACCGTGCTCGAAGTCCATCGGCGGTAGCCATTGGCCGTTGCAGGTCGGGAAGTCGGTGCACGCGAGCACTGCGTAGTTCGTGCTGACCCAGCCGCCGAGCGCGATCTGCACGATCAGCAACGCGAGCCCCGCTAGCGCAGCGGTGCGCCAGCGCCCCGCCTCAGGTTCGTACGCGGGCAGCGGCGTTTGCCGCGCGGCCAGCCAGCCGAGCGCGCCGAGCAGCGCGAGGCCCAGTAGCAGATGCGTCGTCACGATGACCGGCTGGAGTTTCATCGTCACCGTCCACGCGCCGAACGCACCCTGCACGCAGATCAGCAGCAGCAGCCCGGTCGGCCACCACGGCGACACGTGCAGCGCACGGCGCTTGATACGCGCGATCCACGCAATCAGCGTCTGCGCGACGATCAGCACACCGATCGCCATCGCAAAGTAACGATGG
>DASXXR010000269.1:0-4434 GCA_036502945.1 Paraburkholderia sp.
TATTCGCGGTGACCCAGGCATGACACTCGATATCACACAGTTCTACCAGACGTTCTTCGACGAGGCGGACGAACTGCTCGCGCAGATGGAGCAGTTGCTGCTCAATCTCGACATCAGCCATCCCGATCCCGAAGATCTCGCGGCGATTTTCCGCGCCGCACATTCGATCAAAGGCGGCGCCGCGACGTTCGGCTTCACCGCGCTGACCGAGACGACGCACATTCTCGAATCGCTGCTGGACCGTGCGCGCAACAACGAGCTGGTGTTGCGCAAGGACATGATCGACACCTTCCTCGAAACGAAGGACGTGTTGTCCGGCCAGCTGGCGGACTACCGCGCGAGCGCGGAGCCCGACGCCGCCGTGGCCGCGGCGATCTGCGCGAAGCTCGAGCATCTGAACGCGGCGAACCGTTTCGGCGCGGAGAGCGAAGCAGCGGCGCCGGCGGCTAGCGCCAGCGCGCCAGCGGCAACGATTGCGGACTCCGCGCAGGCCGCACCCGATGTGGCGGGCGGGCCGCCTCAGCACGTCGTCGACCAGGCGCTCGAAGCGGCAAACGAACGCCATACGAACCATCAGGCATCACCGGCACCGAGTGGCGCAAACGACGCCGCCGCCGGCCCCCATCTGAAAATTACGCTACGGGGCGTGGGGGAGAAGGACGAGGCACTGCTAGCTGAGGAGCTGGGCAACCTCGGACAGATCGTCGGGCAAGTCAAGGCCGGCGGCGATCTGACGTTGTGGCTTGAAACCGAGGTGTCGTCCGACGACATCATTGCCGTGTGCTGCTTCGTGATCGACGAAAGTCAGATCTCGATCGGCCGCGGCACCGCGCCGCCGGACGCGGGGCAGCCCGCGGAAGCGGCGGCTGCTCCCGCGCCGGCCGCGGTCGTCGCATCGGCACCTGTGGCGGCTCCGGCGCCGCCGCCCGCGGCTACACCCGCACCGGCCGCCGCTGCGCCGGAGCCGGCTTCCGCGGCGAGCACACCCAGCACCTCTGCGGCGGCACCCGCGAGCGCAGCGCCGGCCGCACCGGCCGCGGCAGATCAGGATCGCAAGGCCCGGCCGGCCGCCGCGGCGAGCGCCGAAGGCAGCTCGATCCGCGTCGGCGTCGAGAAGGTCGACCAGCTGATCAACCTGGTCGGCGAACTGGTGATCACGCAGGCAATGCTCGCGGAAACGACGAGCACGTTCGACCCCGCTTTGCATGACCGCCTCTTCAACGGCATGGCGCAGCTCGAGCGCAACGCGCGCGATCTGCAGGAAGCGGTGATGTCGATCCGCATGATGCCGATGGATTACGTCTTCAGCCGCTTTCCGCGTCTTGTGCGCGATCTGGCGGCGAAGCTCGGCAAGGAAGTGGAACTCGTCACCTTCGGTCAGGCGACCGAACTCGACAAGAGCCTTATCGAGCGCATCATCGACCCGCTCACGCACCTCGTGCGCAACAGTCTCGATCACGGCATCGAGACCGTCGAGGCACGGCGCGCAGCGGGCAAGGACAGCACCGGTCAGCTGGTGCTGTCCGCCGCGCATCACGGCGGCAACATCGTGATCGAAGTGAGCGACGACGGCGCAGGCCTGCGGCGCGACAAGATTCTCGCGAAGGCATTGAAGCAGGGTCTCGCCGTCAACGAATCGATGGCCGACGAGGAAATCTGGAACCTGATCTTCCTGCCGGGCTTCTCGACCGCCGAGCAGGTCACGGACGTGTCGGGCCGCGGCGTCGGCATGGACGTCGTAAAGCGCAACATCCAGGCGATGGGCGGCCACGTCGAGATCTCGTCGCAAGCGGGCAAGGGCAGCACGACGCGCATCGTCCTGCCGCTCACGCTCGCGATTCTGGACGGCATGTCGGTGAAGGTCGGCAACGAAATCTTCATCCTGCCGCTGAACTTCGTGATGGAGTCGCTACAGCCGCGTGCCGAAGACATCTACACGGTCGCGAACGGCGAGCGTGTGGTGCGCGTGCGCGGCGAATATCTGCCGCTCGTCGCGCTGCACGCCGTGTTCTCCGTCGAAGGTGCGCGCACCGAGCCGACCCAGGGCATCGTCACGATCATGGAAACCGAAGGCCGCCGCTTCGCGATGCTGATCGACGAACTGGTCGGCCAGCAGCAGGTGGTCGTGAAGAATCTCGAAACGAACTACCGGAAGGTGCACGGCATTTCCGCCGCGACAATTCTCGGCGACGGCAGCGTCGCGCTGATCGTCGACGTGGCGGCGCTCAACCGCGAGACGCGTCCGTCGATTGGCGCGCTGGCGATCGCGTGAGCGCGGCCGGCATCGAAAGTACCCAGCTAACCCTATCCCTACCCATCCCTTTTGGGGGCTAACGTGGCAGACATTCAAACGATCAACCCGGCAGCGAACGGCATCCGTAGCCGCCGCGATTCGGTGCAGGCCGAAGCCGGCGGACAGGAGTTCCTCGTCTTCACGCTCGGCGCGGAAGAATACGGCATCGACATCCTGAAGGTGCAGGAAATCCGCGGCTACGACAGCGTGACGCGCATCGCGAACGCGCCTGATTTCATCAAGGGCGTGATCAATCTGCGCGGCATCATCGTGCCGATCGTCGACATGCGGATCAAGTTCAATCTGGGCCGCGTCGAATACGACCATCAGACGGTGGTGATCATCCTGAACGTCGCGCATCGCGTGGTCGGAATGGTGGTGGATGGCGTGTCGGACGTGCTGACGCTCACCACCGATCAGATCATGCCGGCGCCTGAGTTCGGCGCGACGCTGACGACCGAATATCTGACCGGCCTCGGCACGGTAGACGGCCGGATGCTGATCCTGATGGACATCGAAAAGCTGATGACCAGCCGCGAAATGGCGTTGATCGAAGCGCTCGCGGTCTGAGCGCCGCTGATTGCCGAATGAGCAGGAGAACGACATGTTGAACAGGTGGTCGATCCGCGCGACGTTGACCGCAGTCGGGGCGGCGCTGGTGTTGTTGACGGTCGCGGTCGGCGCGCTCGGGCTTTTCGCGCTTACGCGCGCGAGCAGCGCGCTCGACGAAATCGCGGGCGCCGATCTGGTGGCGACCCGCGCGATCAACGACACGGCGATGCATCTGCTGCGCGGGCGCGTGTTGCTCGACCGCGCAAGTGCGCTTATCGCAGCGGGTGAAATAGACGACGCGAAAGAGGCGACCGGCCGCGCGCAGGAACTGATCAACCGTTCGAACGACGCATGGCAGGCGTTCGTCGCGTTGCCGAAAAACGGCGTCGATCAGGCGCTCATCGACAACGCGGGCGCGCGCCGCACGGCGCTGATGCACGACGGCGTCGAGCCCGAACTGGCCGCGTTGCGCAACAGCGATCTGTCCGGCTACCGCGCGATCTCGGACACGAAGATCAGGCCGATGTCCGTCGCGTTCGACGACGCTTCGGAGCCGATCGTGAAGGCACTGCAGGACCGCGCGACACAGCAGCAGGCCGACGCGGTGGCGGACATTGCGACGATGCGCGTGCTGATCGGCATCGGAGTCGGGATTGCATTGGTGCTGATGCTGCTGCTTCGCGTCGGGTTGCGCGGGATGATCATGCAGCCGCTCAACGACGCGATCGCGTGCTTCGAGCGGATCGCGACCGGCGATCTGACGCAGACGGTAGCGACCACGAGCCGCAACGAAATGGGCCGGCTCTTCGCCGCCATCCGGAAGATGCAGGACGGCGTGGTCACGCTCGTGAAAGCGGTGCACAGCAGCACCGAATCGATCGATACCGGCGCGCGCGAGATCGCAGTGGGCAACACCGATCTGTCGCAGCGCACCGAGCAGCAGGCCGCTTCGCTGCAGGAGACCGCGTCGAGCATGGAGCAGTTGACCGGCACCGTGCGCCAGAACGCGGACAACGCGCGGCAGGCAAGCCAGCTGGCCGTCAACGCGTCCGACATCGCGACGCGCGGCGGCGAGGTCGTGAACCAGGTCGTCGTGACGATGCGCGATATTGCGGGGAGCTCGAGCAAGGTCGTCGACATCATCGGCGTGATCGAAGGGATCGCGTTCCAGACCAACATTCTTGCGCTGAACGCAGCCGTCGAAGCGGCGCGTGCCGGCGAGCAGGGCCGCGGTTTCGCGGTCGTCGCCGGCGAAGTGCGCAGCCTCGCGCAGCGCAGCGCGAGCGCGGCGAAGGAGATCAAGGAACTGATCGGCGCTTCCGTGGACAAGGTGCACGGCGGCTCGGAACTTGTCGGCCGCGCCGGTGCGACGATGGAAGAGATTCTGCTGGCGGTGCGCCGCGTGACCGACATCATGGGCGAGATCAGCGCCGCGTCGGAAGAGCAGTCGAGCGGCATCGAGCAGGTGAACCGCGCGGTGAGCCAGATGGACGATGCCACGCAGCAGAACGCGGCGCTTGTCGAACAGGCCGCGGCAGCGGCGGCTTCGCTCGAAGAGCAGACGCGCCAGTTGCGCGGCGTGGTTGGCG
>DASXXR010000270.1:0-1953 GCA_036502945.1 Paraburkholderia sp.
GTGCTCGGCGAGAACTGGATGGCCGACTACGTGCAGCGGGCCAACAATGGCGGAATCGAGCGCGTGCTGGTCTAATGGCACGATAACGTATCCGCTCGAGGGCGACGATGGACTGTATCTTCTGCCGTGAAGACGGCGGCGATGTACTGTGGCAGGACGACACGCTGCGTATCGTCCTCGCCGACGAACACGACTACCCGGGTTTCTGCCGGGTCATCTGGGCCCGGCACGTCGCCGAGTTTTCCGATCTCGCCGACGCGGACCGGGACCGCGTGATGCGAGCCGTCAACGCGGTGGAACGCGCGATGCGACGTATCCTGAATCCGGCGAAGATCAACCTGGCGAGCCTCGGCAACCAGGTGCCTCACGTTCATTGGCACGTCATTCCGCGTTTTTCCAACGACGCGCATTTCCCTTTGCCGATCTGGGCGCCGCGTCAGCGGACGGTGTCGGAGGCGATGCTGTCGTCGCGCCGCGCGCAGGCCACGTTGCTGCGCGACGCCGTGCGCAGCGAAATCGAACACGCTTTCGCCTGAGGTCACATCATGAGCGGATTGACTCCCGACACGCCGGTGCCGACCGGCGTCGTCGTCCACGCGGTATCGCGCGTGCTCGAGCTGCAGTATGCAAACGGCGTGTCGTACCGCGTGCCGTTCGAACTGATGCGGGTGTACTCGCCTTCGGCGGAAGTGCGCGGCCACGGGCCCGGGCAGGAAACGCTGCAGACCGGCAAGCGCGAAGTGACGATCACCGCGCTCGAAGGCGTCGGCAATTACGCGCTGCAACCGACCTTCTCCGACGGCCATTCGACGGGTATTTACTCGTGGGATCTGCTGTTCGACCTGGCCTCGCGTCAGGACGAGCTGTGGCGCGAGTATTTCGATCGGCTGGCGGCCGCCGGTGTGGAGCGCGATGCGCCGATGGCAGCCGCGGGCCAGGCGCACGGCCACTGTCACTGATACGATTCGCCCTGACCACGCCGCCGTGATGCGGTGCAACAATCCCAGAATACGCGAAAGGACAAGCGCGATGAGCAAAACCCACTTCGGCTACCAGACGGTCGACGAACAGGAAAAAGCGCAGAAGGTGGCAGGCGTGTTTCACTCCGTCGCCGCCAGCTACGACCTGATGAACGACCTGATGTCGGGCGGGTTGCACCGCGCATGGAAGCTCTTCACGATCGCGCAGGCGAACGTGCGGCCGGGCTTCAAGGTGCTGGATATTGCGGGCGGCACCGGAGATTTATCGAAGGCCTTCGCCAAGCAGGCCGGGCCGACCGGCGAGGTGTGGCACACCGACATCAACGAATCGATGCTGCGCGTGGGCCGCGACCGGCTGCTGGACAAAGGCGTCATCACGCCCGCGCTGTTGTGCGATGCGGAAAAAATCCCGTTTCCGGACAACTACTTCGATGTGGTGACGGTCGCGTTCGGCTTGCGCAACATGACGCACAAGGACGCGGCGCTCGCGGAAATGCGCCGCGTGCTGAAGCCGGGCGGACGGTTGTTCGTGCTGGAGTTCTCCAAAGTATGGGATCCGCTCAAAAAGGCTTACGATGTCTATTCGTTCAAGGTTTTGCCGTGGCTCGGCGAACGCTTCGCGAAAGACGCGGAAAGCTACCGCTATCTGGCCGAATCGATCCGGATGCACCCGGACCAGGAAACACTAAAAACGATGATGGAACAAGCGGGCCTCGACGGCGTCAAATATTACAATTTGTCAGCTGGCGTGGTAGCGTTACACATCGGGACAAAATACTAATGTCCCTAACTTGTCGTTTTGTAAGGAATTTGCAGAAATGTCCGATTTAAGCACGTTATCTCATCGTAAGGTCTCGGGGCCATGGGCGAGGAGAATCGGGCTGATCGCAATGGTCGGTTTGATTGCGGCCGGCACCCTCGCTTCACTCGACGCCGAAGCACGGCGCATGGGTGGCGGGCGCAGCTTCGGCCG
>DASXXR010000271.1:0-2779 GCA_036502945.1 Paraburkholderia sp.
CATCAGCACCCGCGAGTCGCCCGAAAAAGCCGCTTCGGTGCCGTTGCCGTGATGAACGTCGAAGTCGATGACAGCCACGCGTTCGAGACCGTGCACCTCAAGCGCGTGACGCGCGGCGATCGCGACATTGTTGAAGAAGCAGAAGCCCATTGCGCGGGCCGGCTCCGCGTGGTGGCCGGGCGGGCGCACGCTGCAGAACGCGTTGTCGTAGCGGCCTTCGATTACCGCATCGGTCGCCGCCACTGCCGCGCCCGCCGCGCGCAATGCGGCCTGCAGCGTGCGCGGATTCATCGACGTATCCGGATCGATCGCCGCATAGCCTTCGGCCGGCACACTGTCGCGAACGTAGTCGACGTGAGCCTGCGTATGGACGCGCAACAACGATGCATCGTCCGCGAGCGGCGCCGATTCACGCTCGATCAATGCGCCGATGCGGCTTGCGATCAGTTGATCTTCGATGGCCTGCAGGCGCGCCGGACACTCGGGGTGCCAGTGCCCCATCTCATGCTGCAGACAGTCCGCGTGGGAATAGAAACCGGTTGCCATGAGTCGCTCTTACGCGGCGCACCGCCGAGCCGGGCGCCGCATGTCTCCGTCTGTAGGCGCGCTTGTCGCGCGAATATCGTCAACTTACCACAGCATGTGGCAAACCCGCGTGCTGCAATGCTTGTGCATCATTTCAGCCGATCGCCGTCGGGTATACTGCCCCGAGCCGTTTTCGCACCTTTGGTTTTTCGCACCTTTTTGTTTTTCGCATCCTTTCGTACTTTCCGCACCGCGCACCCCGTTCACTATGACCGTCAAGCTTGCTCTGCCCGCACCACACCGGCTACGCGCAAAGACTGTGGCCGCCGCACTATCCATCGCATGGTGCATGTTCGCGGGAGCCGGTCCGGCCACAGCTCAAACCAACACCGTGCTGACGCCCCGCGTGCTCGTCGCGCAAGGCCAGCCGCCGCAGCCCGCGCAGCAAGGGCAGACCTTCGAAGAAGAAATCATCCCGCAGCGCTACGCGAACAACGGCGACGTCGACGCGTTTATCAACGACATGGTGGCGCGCTACGACTTCGATCCCGCTGCGCTGCACGACCTGTTCTCACATGTCAGCTATTCGGCGACGGCCGTGAAGCTGGTCACGCCCGCGCCCACGCCGTCGGTCAAGAACTGGCGCGTCTATCAGGCGCGCTTTCTCGACCCGGTGCGCATCAACGCCGGCGTGAAATTCTGGCGCAACAATCAGGCGACATTGCAACGCGCTTACGAGCAGTTCGGCGTGCCGCCCGAGGTGATTGTCGGGATCATCGGCGTGGAGACGATTTACGGCCGCTATATGGGCAACTTCCGCGTGCTCGACGCGCTGACCACGCTAACCTTCGATTACCCGAACACGGCCAATCGCAACGACCGCCAGGCGACCTTCCGCAAGAATCTCGCCGACTACCTGGTATGGACGCGCGACTCGCAGGTCGATCCGACCTCGGTGCTCGGTTCATACACGGGGGCCATCGGCATTCCGCAGTTCCTGCCGAGCAGCATCGTGCAATACGCAATCGACTACGACGGCAACGGCACCATCGATCTGCGCACGAGCCAGGCCGATGCGATCGGCAGCGTCGCGAACTATCTGAAGCAGAACGGCTGGGAGAACGGCCGGCCTGTCGTGTGGAAAATCGCTCCCGACGCCGGCAGCCAGGGGATCGCGCAGGCTGCCGCAAACGGCCAGCCGGAGCCGCGCTGGTCGCTGCAGCAACTGCTGCGCGCCGGCATGCTGACGGACGAGCCGTCGCTCAATCTCTCGGCCGAAGCGGGCACGCCGGTGACGGTGGTGGATTTGCCGTCGCCGGGACGCACGACCGAATACATGCTGGGACTCAAGAATTTTTACGTGCTGACGCGTTATAACCGCAGCTTCTTTTACGCGCTGGCGGTTTATCAGTTGGGCGAACGCATCAAGGCGCAACTGGCTGCGGGCGACGCGAATACGAACCGCAACGCGTCCAGTCCTGCGGCGCAGTGATCGGCGCAGTGATCGGCGCGGTGATTGGCTAAGGATTGAAGCAGGTTAAAGCAGCGTTGCCGGCCCACAGGCGGCGAGCAGCAAAGAAGCGCCGGCAAGCCGTTCAGTTGCCGGCGCTTCGTGTTTGCGATGCGTGATTGATCGTCAGTGCCGAGCCGAACTACGCAGGAAACACGCCTGTCGACAAATAACGGTCGCCGCGATCGCACACGATGAACACGATCGTCGCATTCTGGACCTGCCGCGCGATGCGCATCGCCACCTCGCAGGCACCGCCCGACGAGATCCCGCTGAAGATGCCTTCGACCGCCGCCATCTTGCGCGCCATCGCTTCCGATGCCGCCTGGCTCACATTTTCGACGCGGTCCACGCGGCTGCGATCGAAGATTTTCGGCAGATAGGCCTCCGGCCACTTGCGAATGCCCGGAATGCGCGAACCCTCTTCGGGTTGCGCGCCGATGATCTCGATTGCCGGATTCTGTTCCTTCAGATACTGCGACACGCCCATGATCGTGCCCGTCGTGCCCATCGCCGAAACGAAGTGCGTGATGCGCCCTTCGGTGTCGCGCCAGATCTCAGGGCCCGTCGCTTCATAGTGGGCGAGTGGATTGTCCGGGTTGCCGAACTGATCGAGGATGATGCCCTTGCCTTCGCGCTGCATCTGCTCGGCCAGATCGCGCGCATATTCCATGCCGCCCGTGACCGGCGTCAACATGATTTCCGCGCCATAGGCGGCCATGCTCTGCCGGCGTTCCATCGACA
>DASXXR010000272.1:0-7600 GCA_036502945.1 Paraburkholderia sp.
ATTTCCATGAGCGACATCCTCGATCGCATCATCGACGTCAAGCGCGCGGAAGTGCGCGCGGCGCAACTGAGCGCGCCGCTCGAAGAACTGCGCCTCGAAGCATCGGCGCGCGACCATCGCGACTTCGTCGGCGCATTGCGCGCGAAGCATGCGGCCGGCAGGGCCGCCGTGATTGCCGAAGTGAAAAAAGCGAGCCCGTCGAAGGGCGTGATACGCGAGCATTTCATCCCCGCCGACATCGCACGTTCGTACGCGCAGCACGGCGCCGCGTGTCTGTCGGTACTCACCGACGTGCAGTTTTTCAAAGGCAGCGCCGCGTATCTGGAAGAGGCGCGCGCGGCGTGCGATCTGCCGGTGTTGCGCAAGGACTTCATCATCGACCCCTATCAGCTCGTCGAAGCGCGTGCGATGGGCGCCGACGCGATCCTGCTGATCGCCGCGGCCCTCGAAACGTCGCAGATGCAAGACCTCGAAGCGTTCGCGCATTCGCTTGGGCTGGCCGTGCTCGTCGAAGTGCACGACAAGAACGAGCTCGTGGAAGCGCTCACGCTGAAGACGCCGCTGATCGGCATCAACAATCGCAATCTGCGCACGTTCGAAACGTCGCTCGACACGACGATCGGCATGCTCGACATGATTCCGGACGGGCGCATCGTCGTCACCGAATCGGGCATTTTGTCGCGCGGCGACGTCGAGCGGCTGCGGGCGATGCAGGTGAGCACGTTCCTCGTCGGCGAGGCGTTCATGCGGGCGGAAGAACCCGGCGCAGAACTCGCACGGATGTTCTTCTAACGCGGTTTTTGAACAACCGGCCTTAAAAAGCCCACTGGACAGAGCGAACGCAATGGGCATCGAACGTGAAATCAAGCTGGCGCTGCCGGCCGATCAGGTGAGCAGCGCAACACAGTGGTTCGTCGCGCGCGCGGGCAGCGTGGGGCGGCCGATCGCGCTCGATAATCTCTATTTCGACACGCCCGCGCTCGCACTCGCGCGCTCGAAGAGCGCGCTGCGCCTGCGCCGCGCGCCCGAAGGCTGGCTGCAAACCTTCAAGACGCTGGGCACCGCACAGTCGGGCTTGCATAGCCGCCACGAATGGGAGATCCCCGTGGCCGGCCCTGCTTTGGAGATCGAGGCGCTCCTGCGAGCCTGCGACGATGCACACGCGGCAGCGGCATTGCGCGACGCGGCGCCGCAGTTAGTCGAACTCTTCCGGACCCATTTCACGCGCACGCTGTGGCACATCGGTGAGAAAAGCGGCACGGACATCGAGGCGGCGATCGACCAGGGTGAAGCCGTCGCCGATGTGAACGGCGAAACGCGCCGTTCACCCATCTGCGAAATCGAACTGGAACTGAAAAACGGCGACGAAGCCGCGCTGCACGCCCTCGCGTCGGAGTTGACCGCAAGCGTGCGGGGCCTCGCCCCCGACGACGTCAGCAAGGCGGAGCGCGGTTACCGCTTGCGCGAACGCGGCGCGGGTCCGGTATGACTTCGGCCACCCGCTCGGGTTCTTCGTCATCGCAGGCGTCGCTGTTCAGCGACGAAGCGCAAACACCTGCTGCCGACATATCGCTGCCGTCCTCGCCGCCCGCATCGGCATCGGCCGCACTATCGCTCGAAGCACAATTCGACTCACTGCCTCCGGCGTGGCACGCGCACCTGCGCCCGTTCATGGACAGCGAAACGTATGCCCCACTGTGCCGCTTCGTCGATGGCGAACGCGCAGCCGGCAAGACGGTCTACCCCGCCGACGTGTTTCGCGCGCTGCGGCTCACGAACCCGAACGACGTGAAGGTCGTGATTCTCGGCCAGGATCCCTACCATGGCGAGGACCGTGGCACGCCGCAGGCGCACGGGCTCGCGTTTTCGGTACCGCCGTCGGTGCGGCCGCCGCCGTCGCTGCGCAACATCTTCAAGGAGATCGCGGCGAGCCTCGGCTATGAATCGCCGCGGCACGGCTGTCTCGACGCATGGGCGAAGCAAGGCGTACTGCTGCTGAACACGGTGCTGACCGTCGAACGTAACCAGGCCGCCAGCCACGCGAAACGCGGTTGGGAAAAATGCACCGACACACTGATCCACGAGCTCGCCATACGCCACGAAGGGCTCGTGTTCATGCTGTGGGGAGCGCACGCGCAGGCGAAGCGGACGCTGCTCGGCAGCAACACGCATTGCGTGCTGGAGGCGCCGCATCCGTCGCCGCTCTCCGCGCATCGCGGTTTTCTCGGCTGCCGGCACTTCGCGCTCGCCAACAACTACTTGGAAGCGCACGGGCGCAGCCCAATCGACTGGCGACTGCCCGACGAAGCGCAGATGCTCGCGTAAAACGACGCACCGCGCCGCCCGCCACGCACAAGAAAAAACGCCACGGAATTGTGTCCCGTGGCGTTGTTCACGTGAACGCAAAGCCGCCGGTACCGGCCTCGCCTCTCAACCCTTAAGAACCCCTACGCTGCCGCGATCGCTTCACGCGCACCGGCGAGTGCCGCCGTCGCTGCATCCTGACCCATGTTCAGGCCTTCCGCGTAGATGAAGTTCACGTCGGTCATGCCGAGGAAGCCGAGGAACGTCCTCAGATACGGCGTTTGCGTATCGCCCGGCGTACCGAGGTACTTACCGCCGCGAGCGGACATGACGAACACCTTCTTGCCCGTCACGAGCCCTTCCGGACCGGTCGCGCCGTACTTGAACGTGACGCCGGCGCGTGCGATGAAATCGAAGTACGTCTTGAGTTGCGTCGAAATACCGAAGTTGTATAGCGGTGCGCCGATCACGACCAGGTCGGCGGCTTGCAGCTCGGCGATCAGCGCATCGCTGCGCGCTGCGATCACTTGCTGTTCTGCCGTGCGTTGCTCGGCCGGCGTGAAGAATGCGCCGAGGACGTTATCGTCGAGGTGCGGCAGCGCGTCGGTGTACAGATCGCGGACGACGACTCGCGCGCCCGGGTTCGACTGTTGCAGCTTTGCGGTCAGTTCATTGGCGAGCAGCGTGGATTGAGAGCCTTGCGAGCGGGCCGCCGAATTGATCTGCAGGATCGTGGTCATGGTTGACTCCAGTGGGGAGCGCGCGGTGTTGCGCGAGTGGAGCCATTGTGTTTTCTTAACCTCTTTTGAGAAAGTAGGGCTACGGCGACGGATTGTTGCACTGGTAGAACAATCGACCCAAATGATGGGTGAACTCCATCTGCCGAGCCGGAGCCTCGCGTCAATTCCCCAGCCAGCGCGCGCGCCAGCGACCCACCGCGCCTCGTTTGTCCGCCACGGTCAGCTTGTAGCGCGCCACCTCCGGTGCGTCCAGCTTGAGTTGCGCGGTGCGCAACTCGTCGCGCCGGAACGCATGGACCTCCACTTTCGCGCCCGGCACATAGCGCGACAGCAACACGTCGAGATTCGAACCCGTGACCCTCAGGCCGTCGATTGCGATCAGCACGTCGCCGGCCGACAAGCCGGCTTTCTGTGCCGCACTGCCGTCATGCACCGCAGCGAGCGTGCAATCGGCGCCGCCGCGCACCCGCGCGCCGAGCGATGGCTTGCCTTGCGCCTCCGTGTCCGGCGCAAGCGCAATGCCGGCTGGCGCGAGCAGCGTTTCAAGCGGCAGGTCGTGCGTGCCGTGCACGCCTTCGGCGAAGAGCGCCGTCAGATCCGCGCCAGTCGCTTCGGCAAACAAGGCTTCGACATCGCCCTCTTCGACGCCGGCCGGCTTGCCGCGGTAGAAATCGCGGCCGAAACGTTGCCACAGCAAACGCATCACGTCGTCGAGCGAGCGGCGGTTGCCGGTCTGCGCGCGGATGCTTAGATCGAACGCCAGCGCGATGAGCGAGCCCTTCGTGTAGTAGCTGACGATCGCATTCGGCGCGTTCTCGTCCTGCCGGTAGTACTTCACCCACGCGTCGAACGAGCTTTCGGCGACGGTTTGCCTGAAGCGCCCGCTGCCGCGCTGCACGCCGCCGACCACCTTGCCGACGAGCCCCAGATACTCGTCTTCACTGATCACACCGCTGCGCACGAGTATCAGATCGTCGTAGTACGACGTGAAGCCTTCGAACAGCCAGAGCAGCGACGTGTAGTTCTCTTGCGTCAGATCGTACGGCGCAAACACAGCGGGCTTGATGCGCTTCACGTTCCACGTATGGAAGTACTCGTGGCTGCACAGGCCGAGATAAGTCCGATAGCCCTCCGTCATTTTCGGGCGGCCTTCCACCGGCAGGTCGGAGCGATTGCAGATCAACGCAGTGGAGGCGCGATGCTCGAGGCCGCCATAACCGTCGCTGACCGCCTGCGTCATGAACACGTAGCGATCCATCGGCGCCTTCTTCGACTTCGGCTCGAACAGCGCGATCTGCGCCTCGCAGATGCGTTTCAGGTCGGCGGCAAGCCGCGGCATGTCGAGCGCAACCACGCGGCCCGCAATCACGATGTCGTGCGGCACGCCGTGCGCCTTGAACGTCGCAAGCGCGAATTCGCCGAGTGTCACCGGATGGTCGATCAGCTCGTCGTAGTTTTGCGCGCGGTATTCGCCGAAGCCATAGCGCTTCGTGCCGCGCGCCTCCGGCAGCGCGGTGGCGACGCGCCAGCTGCGGTACGCCGGGCCGGCGGGTTTCTGGATATCGACCTGGCACGGCGCGTCTTCATGCCCGAGCGCCGACAGAAACACACTCGTGCCATTGAAGAAGCCCGTCGTGTCGTCGAGATGCGCGGTGCGTACCGACATGTCCCACGCATAGACCTCGTAGCGCAGCGTGAGCGCTCCCTT
The DNA here is from genome assembly GCA_036502945.1 of Paraburkholderia sp. GTDB lineage: Bacteria > Pseudomonadota > Gammaproteobacteria > Burkholderiales > Burkholderiaceae > Paraburkholderia. Next base: position 4,753 of record DASXXR010000272.1, read on the forward strand.
GACCGGCGCGGCGCGCCACGTGTGCTTGTCGGTTTTTTCGATGCGGACCTTGCGGCCCGCGTCGGTGAACGCGCGCAGCGTCACGACGTTGCGGGCGAACTCGCGCACCATGTAGCTGCCGGGAATCCAGACGGGCAGCATGAAGCGCTGTCCCGACGGATCGGGATCGGCAACGGTGACGGTGACTTCGAAGAGATGAGCGGCGGGTTGCTTCGGAACGATGGTGTAGCGGATCGGCTTCATCGGCGGGCGGAGGGAGATTCGGTGGTGTGTTGAAACCCTTGATACAACGGGAGGCGCGGCGCGCGCCCCCGGTTCGAACGATACGGCGCGCTCAGTGCACCGCGGACAATTCCTTGTCCAGTTGATCCGCCGGCACCGCGCCGGGCAGACGGCGGCCGTCGGCGAGGAATACAGTTGGCGTGCCGTTCACGTTCATCGACTGGCCAAGCGCGAGATTCTTGTCGATCGCAGCGGTGTCGCAGCTACCGGCGGCGGTCGGCGCGTGGTGATCCAGCATCCACGACTCCCACGCCTTCGCGCGGTCTGCCGAACACCAGATCGATTTCGACTTCACCGTCGAATCCGGCGACAACACCGGGTACAGGAACGTGTAGATCGTCACGTTATCGATCGATTTGAGCGAGCTTTCGAGCTGCCTGCAATACGGGCAGTTCGGATCGGAGAACACCGCCATCTTGCGGCTGCCGTCGCCCTTCACGACTTTCACCGCGTTCGCAAACGGCAAGCTCGCGAAATCGATCTTGTTCGCTTCCGCCAGGCGCGCTTCGGTGATGTTCTTGCGCGTCTTTGCATCGACGATGTCGCCGAGCACGAGGTAGTCGCCGGTGGCGTCGCTATACAGGATCTGCGTGCCGAGATTCACTTCGTAAAGCCCGGCGATCGGCGACTTCGATATGCTCTTGATCGTCACTTCACCGAGGCGGCCTTGCAATGTCGACTTCAGTTTGTCGGTAACCTGGTCGGCCTGTGCGGAACAGCCGAGCGTGACCGCTGCGATTGCCAGCGCAAGCGCCGCTATGCGAATACGTTTCTTCATGTCTGAACTCCCTGGTTCGATTCCGTCAAGCGCGCGCCGCGCGCTTCGGGATGCGTTCGCTGCGTGTCCTGTTGAGACTGGGGCGCGAAACGCGCCGTTCATCCTGTCCTGGTATGCCGGCCGGAATCCGCCGGCCGCCTTCGCTCTGCTCTGCTCCGCTCGCGATTACGTTGTGCTGCGTTCGATTGCGTTTGCTTCGTCCGTTCGTGCGTCACGTCAGCCGAGCGCCGCTGAAACCAGCCAGCGCTTGACGAGCGGCTGCGAGCCGACGAACGCCATGCCCGTGTTGCGCACTGCGCGCGCAATCACGCCGGGCACGGCGAACAGCTTTTGCAGCCCGTCCGTCGCGATCATCAATGCGCGGATGTCTTCGCTGCGCGAGCGCTCATAGCGGCGCAGCAGCACCATGTCGCCGAGGTCGCGGAATGCCTCCTTCTTCGCAACCACGTCGACGAGCGACGCCACGTCGCGCAGCCCCAGATTCATTCCCTGTCCCGCCAGCGGGTGGATCAGATGCGCCGCATCGCCGACCAGCGCGACACGCGGCGCCGCGAGCCGGTCGACCGTCTGCAGCGCAAGCGGGAAGCCCTTCGCGGGCGTCACGCACTCAAGCGCGCCGAGCGCCCCCATCGTCACCCGCTCGACCTCCGCCGCGAGCCGCGCCGGATCGAGCGCCGTCAATTCGTCCGCATGGCCCGTCTGCGCCGACCATACCAGCGAAACATGTCCGTCCGGCAACGGCAGCAGCGCGATGATTTCGCCGTCGCGGAACCACTGCCAGGCGGTTTCGCCGTGCGGCCGTTCTGCCTTGAAGTTGGCGACCACGCCGGTTTGCCTGTAATCGCGCCGGTTCACCTTCGAGCCGATCTGCGCGCGCACCCACGAATGCGCGCCGTCCGCACCGACGACCAGATCCGCCTCGAGCACATTGCCGTTCGCAAGGCCGATGGTCGCGCCGCCGGGTTTGACGTCGAGCCCCTGCGCGCGCGTGTCGAGCCATGTGACATTCGGCTGGAAACGCAGCGCCGCGTCGAGCGCGTGTTCGATCAGCGACGATTCCGCGATCCACGCCAGTTGCGGCACTGACGCCTGGAACGCCGAGAAGTGCAGCTCGGCGTGCGCATCGCCATACACGCGCATGTCGTAGACGGGCGACAGGCGGGCCGCGTCGAGCGCCTGCCAGACTCGCAGGCGCTCGAGCAGCGCTTGCGAGCTGGCCGACAGCGCGTAGATGCGCGAGTCGAATGCCGCGTCGGCCGGCAGCGGCGCGCAATGCTGCGCGAGCAGCGCGACGCGCAGCCCGCCTTGCGTCAGCGCGAGCGCCGCGGTCTTGCCGACGAGCCCGCCGCCGATCACGGCGACATCGAAGGTCTGGTGGTGAGCGTTCATCCACACATTATAGCTGTGGGGGCCTGCGGGGCCGGATGGCCAGATGCGGCGCTGGAGCGGATGCCGCATTCCCGCGTGCGACCTCATGTGACCTCGCTCGACCTCGCTCAGGACGGGAATGCGCCGCCGGACAGGGTTACAATTGCGGTTTCCCGTGCCGGCACTTTCTGCAAACGGTTTGCGCAAGCCGTATCGTCCGGCCCGCAACCTCGAACCGTGAAGCACGGCCCGTGAAGCGGCGAGCCCGCTCCGTTCGACACAGCACGTCATCACCTGCTTTTTAGAGAAACTCCATGAGCCTCAAATGCGGCATCGTCGGCCTGCCCAACGTCGGCAAGTCCACCCTGTTCAACGCGCTGACCAAGGCGGGCATTGCCGCCGAAAACTATCCGTTCTGCA
>DASXXR010000273.1:0-8900 GCA_036502945.1 Paraburkholderia sp.
ACATCGACCCAAACGGCCAGCACGAGGATGCCGCCCTTGACGATCATTTGCCAGTACGAATCGACGTCGAGCATCGACATGCCGTTGTCGAGACTCGCCATCACGAGCGCGCCGATCAGCGCGCCGTAGACGGTGCCCGAACCGCCGCGCATCGACGTGCCGCCGATAAAGCACGCGGCAATCGCATCGAGTTCGCCGAGCGACCCCGCCGACGGCGAGCCCGCGGCAAGACGCGCGGTATTGACGAGCCCGCCGAACGCGCACATCAAACCCATCAGCGCGAAGATCGCGAGCTTGACGCGGTTGGTGTTGACGCCCGACAGCCGCGTTGCTTCGAGATTGGAGCCGACCGCATAAATGCGCCGCCCGAACACGGTTTGCGTCGCGATGTACGTGAAGACGCCGAGCAGCGCGAGCAGCACGAGCACCGGCACCGGAATGCCGCCGTAGCGATTGAGCGTCGCGACGAACGCGAGCAGGATCAGCCCCGCCGCGACGATCTTCACGCCGTCCTGCCAGAGCGGCACGACGGGCAGGTTGTAGTGCTGGCGGCTGCGCCGCTGCCGCACGGTCAGCGCGGCAAGCAGCAGGAACAGCGCGACGGCGAGCGCATCGCCGGCGAGACGCGGCAAGTAGCCCTGCCCGATGAAAACGAGATTGTCGGACACCGGCGCGATCGTCGAGCCGCCGGTCACGCCGAGCAACACGCCGCGATACGCAAGCATGCCGCCCAGTCCGACGATGAACGACGGCACGCGCAGATAGGTCGACCACCAGCCGTTGAACACGCCGATCACGACGCCGAGCACCATCACCACCGGCAGCGTCGCCGCGAGCGGCCAGTGATACGTCACGTCGAGAATCGCCGCGACGCCGCCGAGCAAGCCGAGCAGCGCCCCCACCGACAGGTCGATTTCCCCCGAGATGATCACGAACACCATGCCGCACGCGAGCATTCCGGTGATCGACATCTGCCGCAGCAGGTTCGACAGATTGCGCGGCGTGACGAACGCGCCGTCGGTGAGGAACGAGAAGAAGCTCCAGATGACCGCAATCGCGAGCAGCAGCGCCAGCAGCTTGTAGCGCGCGAACAGTTGCTTCACGCGCTGGCCCGAGCCAAGCGAAGCACCGTGTTTGCCGCCGTTTTCAGTGGAAGTGAGATCAGGAGTCATGCGACGCTCGCCAGGTGGGTTGGATCGCTGCGTTCGGCGCCGATTGCGGCAGTCAGAATGTGCTCTTGCGTGAGGCCGTCGTTGACGAAGTCGCCGCGCAGCTCGCCTTCGCCGATCACGAGCACACGGTCGCTCACGCCGAGCACTTCGGTCAGTTCCGACGACACGACGATGATCGACACGCCGCGCTTGGCAAGCGCGAACATCAGCTTGTAGATTTCGAATTTCGCGCCGACGTCGACGCCGCGCGTGGGCTCGTCGAGAATCAGCACGGCGGGGTCGGTGAGCAGCATGCGCGTGAGCACCGCTTTTTGCTGGTTGCCGCCGGACAGGCTTGAGATCGACAGCATCGGATGCGCGGCGCGCACCGACAGGCGTTTCATTTCCGTGTGAATCGTATCGAGTTCCGATGCAGCGTCGATGCGGCCGCGCTTCGCGAAGCGTTCGAGCACGGCGAGCGTGATGTTCTGGCCGACGCCCAGCTGCGGCACGATGCCGTGCCGCTTGCGGTCTTCCGGCACCATGCCGATGCCGGCCGCGATCGCATCCGCGGGCGAACCGATCTTCAGGGGCTTGCCGTTCAACCGGACTTCCGCGACGCTCACGCCCGGATACGCGCCGAAGATCGCCTGCATCAGCTCTGTGCGCCCCGCGCCGACCAGCCCGGCGACGCCGAGAATCTCGCCTTTGCGCAGCGCGAACGACACGTTGTCGACACGCTTGCGGTTCGTGTTCGTCACGTCGAAACAGGTGACGTTGCGCGCCTCGAAAATCACGTCGCCGATCTCGTGCGGCTCGCGCGGAAACAGGTTCGTGATCTCGCGCCCAACCATCATCGCAATGATGCGGTCGGTGCTGAGCTGGTTCATCGGCTGGGTCGACACGTGCTTGCCGTCGCGGATCACGGTGATCGTGTCGCACACCGCTTCCACTTCGTCGAGCTTGTGCGAGATGTAGACGCACGCCACGCCGCGCTTCTTCAGATCGCGGACGATGTCGAGCAGGATCTTTGTTTCGGCGGCCGTGAGCGACGACGACGGTTCATCGAGAATCAACAGCTTCGCGCGCTTGTTCAATGCTTTCGCGATTTCAATTAGCTGCTGATGCCCGCCGCCGTAGTTCATCACCGGCTGCGCGACATTGATGCCGCCGATGTTCAGCTCGCGCAGCAATTCGTCGGCGCGCTGATACATCGCGGCGTAGTTCATGCGCCCGCCGGGCAGCGTGATCTCGTTGCCGAGAAAAATGTTCTCGGCCACCGACAATTGCGGCACCAGCATCAATTCCTGGTGAATGATGACGATGCCGGCCCGCTCGGTGTCGCGCACGTTTTGCGCGTGCAGCGGCGCGCCTTCCCACAGAATCTCGCCCGACCACTCGCCGTACGGATAGACGCCCGACAGGATCTTCATCAGCGTCGATTTGCCTGCGCCGTTCTCGCCGCACAGGCCGACGCATTCGCCCGGCGCCACGACGAGATCGATGCCGTCGAGCGCCTTCACTCCGGCAAAAGATTTGGCGATGCCATGCATCTCCAGAAGCGCTTGTGCCATGCGTTGTTGTCCCGGATGGATCGCGGACGCGCGCGCTCCGTGCGGAGCGCGCGCCTGCAGAGACCGCTTATCGGCGGCTCAGTGGCCGCTTCAGTTGCCGGCCAGTTGCGCCTGCGTATAGAAGCCGTCCTTGATCACCACGTCGACATTGCTCTTCGTGAGGAGCGTGGGCTGCAGCAACACGGTGTCCACCTGCTTCTTGCCGTTGTCGTACTTCGCGTTGTACGCGGGCTTCGTGCCCTTCGCGAGATCGACCGACAGCTTCGCGGCTTCGCCCGCAATCAGCTTCAGCGGTTTGTAGACCGTCATCGTCTGCGTGCCGGCGATGAGCCGCTTGACCGCCGCGAGATCCGCGTCCTGGCCCGACACCGGCACCTTGCCCGCCATCTTCTGCGCGGCCAGCGCCTGAATCGCACCGCCCGCGGTGCCGTCGTTCGATGCGACGATCGCGTCGATCTTGTTGTTGTTCGCGGTCAGCGCGTCTTCGGTAATGCGCAGCGCAGTCGATGCGCTCCATTCCGGCACCCACTGCTGGCCGACGATCTTCACATCGCCGCGGTCGATGGCAGGCTTCAGGATCTTCAACTGCCCTTCGCGCAGCATCTTCGCGTTGTTGTCGGTCGGCGCGCCGCCGAGCAGGAAGTAGTTGCCCTTCGGCTGCGCATCATAGACGCCCTGTGCCTGCAGTTCGCCGACCTTTTCGTTGTCGAACGAAATGTACGCGTCGACGTCGGCGTCCAGAATCAGCCGGTCGTACGACACGACCTTGATGCCGGCCTTGTGCGCTTCGGCGACGACATTGCCGAGCGTCTTCGAATTGAACGGCACGATCACGATCACATCGACGCCGCGCGAGATCAGGTTTTCGATCTGCGAGATCTGGCGCGCTTCGCTCGCATCGGCCGATTGCACCGATACCTTCGCGCCGAGCTTGGTTGCTGCTGCAACGAAATAGTCGCGATCGCGCGACCAGCGCTCGACGCGCAAGTCGTCGATGCAAAAGCCGATTTCGGGTTTGTCCTTGCTCGCATGCGCGAGCGGCGCAATCGAGCTCAGGCCGGCAAACATCGCCGCGCAAACGAGCGTATTGAGGACGGAACGACGCATTGCTGATTTCATGTCTCACTCCTTCTTTTATGGTTGGCTGCCGGCGCGTCCCAACATGCGAGAGAAATGAAACCGCCGGCGAAAACCTACGGATGCGCCGCGAATTCGTGTTCGCGGTCGTCGTTTGTATGAAGCTGCCCTTCTCAGTCCGCACGACAGCGTGTGCCGTGCGGACGCGCCGGGCAATTGCGAAATCAACCGGTCGAATTAACGTTTTTTACCGGCGCTTTATCGATGCGGCTGGCCTATATCAGCCGCACGATTGCATTACTTGCCCGGGCCGTATATCGCCCGGTTGACGACGTTCTCGAGCCGTTCCTGCTGGCCGCTGATATGCCGCGGCGCGACACCGCGCGCCACCGCGTCGGTCGCGAGCGCCTCGAGCGAATAGCCGCCTGCCAGCACCTTGCGTCCGAAGTCCGTCTCCCATCCCGCATAACGCTGCTGCTTGAAATCGGCAAGCTGGTCATTCTGCATCAGCAGCGCGGCACGTTCGAGCGCGACAGCGATGACGTCGATCGCGCCGATATGGCCGTGAAAAAGATCGTCCGGGTCGACGCTCTGGCGACGCACTTTCGCATCGAAGTTCATGCCGCCCGTCGTAAAGCCCCCATTGCGCAGAATTTCGTAGAAAGCCAGTGTCAATTCTTCGACGCTATTCGGAAACTGGTCGGTATCCCAACCGTTCTGCGGATCGCCACGATTTGCATCGATGCTGCCGAACACGCCGAGCGCGAACGCGTTGGCGATCTCATGGTGAAACGAATGGCCGGCCAGTGTCGCATGATTTGCTTCGATGTTCACGCGGATCTCGTTCTGCAAGCCGAATTGGGTCAGAAAGCCGTGCACCGTCGCGACGTCGTAGTCGTATTGGTGCTTGGTCGGCTCCTGCGGCTTCGGCTCGATCAGCAGCATGCCTTTGAAGCCGGTCTTGTGCTTGTGCTCGACCACCATGCTCATGAAGCGGCCGAGCTGCTCGCGCTCGCGCTTCAAGTCGGTGTTGAGCAGCGTTTCATAACCTTCGCGGCCGCCCCACAGCACATAGTTCTCACCGGCGAGGCGCTGGGTGGCCTCCAGCGCCTGAAACACCTGCGCCGCGGCAAATGCAAAGACATCGGGGTTCGGGTTCGTTGCCGCGCCGGCCGCATAGCGCGGATGCGAGAACAGGTTCGCCGTGCCCCACAGCAGCCGCACGCCCGTCTCTTCCTGCTTGCGGGCGAGGTAGTCGGTCATCGCCTTGAAGTTGTTCACGTACTGCTTGATGCTGTCGCCTTCCGGCGCGACGTCGTTATCGTGAAACGAATAGAACGGCGTGCCGAGCTTCGAGAAGAATTCGAACGCGGAATCGGCCTTGAGCCGCGCGCGCTCGAGCGCGTCGCCGGAACCGTGCCATGGGCGCTCGAACGTGCCGGGACCGAACATGTCCGTGCCCGCCCATCCGAACGTATGCCAGTAGCAGACGGCGAGGCGCAGGTGATCCTCCATGCGTTTGCCGAGCACGAGCTTGTCGCGGTCATAATGGCGATACGCAAAAGGATTGCTGGATTGAGGCCCTTCATAGCGCACGGCGGGCAGATGTTCGAAATAGGACACGCGCGTCTCCTTGATTGATATTAGCCGCGCGCCTGGGGCTAACCCTGGGCGCCGGCTTTGCATGAGTGACGCCATGCTGCCAGCTTGCCGCTCGTCGCGGCAATTGCGAAATCCGCCAGCGCCTTTAGCGATTCTTGCGGCTCGTCAAAATCGGCTGGCAGCATGCAGGCCGCACCGCCTAGAATAAGCAGGGTGCTTAAAAACAACGCAAAGCCGCGGCAGGCTTTGCGGTACATGGAGACGACGGCGCCGCACGCTTGATGCGTAAAGCGGCCCCGTTCGGAGAGTCGATGACACGACAGCAAACCGCCCAACGTTCGCATCGGATCGCGCTGCTGTTCAACGCGAACAAAGTTTATGACCGCGAGATCATTACCGGCATCGGCAAGTATCTGCTGTCCACGCGCGTCGCGTGGGACCTCTTTCTTGAAGAAGACTTCCGCGCGCGGTTAAACGGCATCGAACGCTTTGAAGGCGACGGCATCATCGCCGATTTCGACGATCCCGATGTTTGCGAAGCGCTGTCGCATTGCCCACTGCCGGTGGTCGCGGTCGGGTCGTCGTATGAGGACGCAGCGAAGTACCCCGTGAATGTGCCGTACATCGCCACCGACAACACGAAGCTCGTGTCGCTCGCGTATACGCATCTGATCGGCGCGGGCTTGCAGCGCTTCGCGCTATACAGCCTGCCCGAATCACCGACCAACCGCTGGGCGCAGGAACGCGAACTCGCCTTCAATGCGCTGCTCGCCGCCGACGGACTCGAAGGCGACGTCCACCGCGGCCTGCCGACAAGCGCCCCCGTTTGGAACCAGGCGAGCGCGCAGCTCAACGACTGGCTGCAGAGCCTGCCCAAGCCGGTCGGCGTCATCGCCGTCACCGATGCACGCGCCCGCCAGCTGTTGCAGGTGTGCCTGATCTCGGGCATCGCCGTGCCCGACGAAGTCGCGATCATCGGCATCGACAACGATCCGTTGACGCGCTCGCTCACACGTATTCCGTTGTCGTCGGTGATTCAGGGCACCGAGGAAATGGGCCGCACCGCCGCGCACTTGCTGCATCAGATGCTGGGCGGCGCGCGCTTCGCCGGACGCCGCATTCTCGTGCCGCCGGTCGGCATCAATGTGCTTGAATCGACGCGCCATCAGCCGTTGTCGAGCCCGTACGTGATGCGTGCGCGCCACTACATCCGGCAGTACGGCTGCCAGGGCATCAAGACCGAGCAGGTAGCGGACTATGTCGGCGTATCGCGTTCGTCGCTCGAAGAGTATTTCCGGCGCGAGCTCGGCTGCACCGTGCATCAGGAAATCCTCAACCACAAGCTCGAGGTCGCCAAGCAGCTGCTCGCGCGCCAGGATCTGTCGAGCACCGAAGTCGCGATCCGCTGCGGCTTCACGTCGTTGCAGTACATGTATGCCGTGTTCCGCCGCGAGCTCGGCTGCACACCCCGCGAGTATCATGAGCGCCTGCACGCTTCGCAGGCACCGCAACCCGGCTGACGCCCCGACTCCGATCTGTTATCCATGAACCTCGCAGACACGCGCAGCACCGGCCGCGCCACCCAGGCACGCATCACAGTCGACCGCTGGGGCGCGCTGCCCGGCGGTGACGCCGTCCGTCTCTTCACGCTGCGCAACGCGCACGGCATGCGTGTGGTGATCAGCGATCTCGGCGCGACGCTTGTATCGTGGCACGCGCCCGATCGCGCGGGCCGCATCGCGGACGTCGTGCTAGGCCACGACACGCCCGCTGAATACATCGCGAGCAGTTCGTATTTCGGCGGCACGATTGGACGCTGGGCGAACCGCATTGCCCACGCGCGCTTTACGCTCGACGGGCTCACGTATCCGCTCGATCGCAACGAAGGCGACAACCTGCTGCACGGCGGCACGACGGGTTTTCATCGTGCGTTGTGGGAAGCGCGCGAAGTGGACGGCGCGCTCGTGCTGACGCACGAATCGCCGGAAGGCGACGCGGGTTTTCCGGGCGCGCTTGCGACCACCGTGCGCTACGCGCTCGACGATGACGGCGCGCTCACGATCGACTACGACGCGGTTACCGACGCGCCGACGCCGGTCAATCTGACGAATCACGCGTACTTCAATTTGTCGGGTGCAGTAGCAACCGATACGCCGGCCGACACGCTCGATATTTGCGGCCACATGATCGAGATCGATGCGGACGAATTCTTCGAGGTCGACGATGCGCTGATACCGGTTGCGCGCTCAAGCGTCGCCGGCAATGCGTTCGATTTCCGCGCGAGCGCGCCGATCGGCGCGCGGCTCGACTGGCCGCACGCGCAACTGGCGCGCGCGAAAGGCTTCGACCACTGCTATGTGCTGCGCGGACCGTATGGCACGGCCGGCGCGCTGCGCACCGCGGCCGTGCTGTACGACCCGGGCAGCGGACGCGAGCTGACCGTGTCGACGGATGCGCCCGGCCTGCAGTTTTATACCGGCAACTATCTGGAGGGCGTCGTCGGGCGCGGCGGCAAGCGGCACCGCAAGCACGCGGCGCTGTGCCTCGAAACCGGTGGATTTCCGAACCAGATCAACATGCCCGACGCGGCGGCGGATGTCGTGTTGCAACCGGGAGAAAGGTATCGGCATACGACCGTCTATCGGCTCGGCGTGCGTTAGCCCAAGCCGGTGAAGTCGCGCGGGCGCGCTTTTCTGCGCGCTGCGCGCAGCCGCTCACTGCCCGCCATGAGGTTGGACGCGACGGCAAACCGCAGTAATCCGTAATTGCCCGCTGGTAACCCTTCGAAACATTGCCGCGAGCCTCAAACAGCTTACGAAGATTGCCACATTCTTGCTGGCGTGAAATGATAGCGATTCTCATCTGATCGCCCAGCCAGCCACGTCGTCCAGGTTCCTCCCACGCAGGCGGAACCCACGGCCAGCCAGCCGACCGCCATCGAAAGCGCAGCGCTGACGCGCACCTGCGCCGGCCGACGGCACTTCCATTCCGAGCAGCGCGAACAGCACACACCCGTCACGCAAGCAGCGCGACTCACGACGAGATGCGCCGCTGAGCGCGCACGACGTGTCTGCTTGCCGCTGCCCGGGTGCTGCGATCCGATGCAACTTCTAAACGCCTCCGGCTGCGCACCTCGCCACCGGTCGTGAAACACGCTGTCAATCCTATGGAGCGATCCTTGAACAACTCAGAAACGCTCGAATCGCGCGTCGCCCGGTTTCCGTCGCCAGCCGGCGCAACCGATCCCACCGCGCTGCAGAAACGCCCGCGCCGGATCACCTTCATCCGGTGGCTGCGCAAGATTCACGGCTGGATCGGCCTGTGGGGCGCGACGCTCGGTTTGCTGTTCGGCACTACCGGCTTCTTGCTGAACCACCGCGCCGGCCCGCTCAAAGTGTCGACGGGCACACCGCAGGTGGCCGAGCTGCAAGTGACACTGCCGCAACCGGCCCCCGGATCGCCGCGCGAGATGGCGCAGTGGCTGAAAGACGAACTG
>DASXXR010000274.1:0-11470 GCA_036502945.1 Paraburkholderia sp.
GCACCACACTCGACGCATTGCTGCCAACGCTCGCCAAAGGCGTCGATTCGATCACTCGCGCACTCAGCACCGCGCAGACTCACTATCACGCGGCGATGTTCACCGCAGTGCCCGACACCGCCGACGCAGTCGCCCGGCAAAACCAGCCCGACACGCATGTGACCGCGGGTTACTTCACGAGCCCGCGCAACGCCGAACAGCTCGCCGCATGGCAGACGTACACGAGCATCGTCACGCCCGCGGGCAAGCTGGACCCCGATCGCTTCGCCGACATCGTGACCGACCCGGCAACGCTCGACGGCTTCGTCAAGCAGCGGGTGTCGTCGCGCAGCGTCGCGCCCGGCTATCAGCAACTGGACGACGAGACGACCCAACACTGCCGGCCGGCGGGCCGCATCACGATCAATGTGTCGCATGTCGGCGGCACGCAATTGCGCAGCGACAAGAAAGGCTGGCAATCGATCGACGCGAGCACCGCGCATGTCATGATCAGCTGTATCGGCACCGTCGATGCAATCGCCGGACACGGCGGCAGCACCAATGGCAATACGCGCGGCTACATGACGAATCCGCCGTTCGTCGCGTGGAGCGACTGGAAAGGCTACGGCGGCTACTACAACTTCGGGGACCACACCAGTCCGACGCCCGGTCTGCTGATACCGGACGCGATGGCACAGCAGTTCACGAAAGGACCGGGCCCCTCGCTTGACGCTAACGACGGTGGCCTCCTTCCCTATCAGGACATCGGCGGCACGCCCACCGCAAACGAAGCACCACGCATTACGATCGAAGTGGAACGTGCGGCAGGCACGCTCACGAAAACGGCCGGATTGCGCGGCGCGGGACGCATGCAAGTCGATAACGGCAGCGCACAGGGCGTGATGCGCGCGCTATCCAGTGCGCAGGCTTATTTCGTGCGGCCGGCCGAAGCCACCTTCACCGACGCGCTCAGCGGCTCATTGCTGCACGCAGGCGAATGGCCACGCGCCGACGGCAGGACCGAATACCCGAGCACTTTCAGCCCGTACTGGCAGGTGAGGCTCGCACCCGTCAGCGACAGTGAGCGGGCCGCGGCAAGAAGCGCGCAGATACCGCCACCCGAACCAACAACGTCGAATCCATGATGAAGTCCATAAGAACAAGCGCTTCGCGGCATTCAGGCCAGGCGATGGTGGAATTTCTTGTCGCGACGATGCTTGCGACAAGCGTACTGTTCGTCGCGATCACGATGCTCGGCAAATTCAACGATGTGCGCAACAAGACCCTGATGGGATCGCGCTATGCCGCGTGGGAACGCTCAGTCTGGCTAGCCGCAGGTACAAACTCGCCGGCCGGCGAATCGCGCAGCGACCGCGACTGGTTCGCGGCCTACGGCAGCGGTGCGTTGCAGCTCGCCAAGAGCGACCGCGAGATTCAACGTGAATTCATGCAGCGGACCGTTGCTGTGAACGGCACGCCCATCCAGAACACCGACCGCGACGCCGACCGCCTGCCCGCTTCTGTGCAGGCAATGTGGGCCGACTATAGCGGTCGTCCGTTGCTAGGCGCGGCGCAGGATGTCGCGCTCATTACCGGTGCGGCTCAAGGTCCCGCTACGACGCTCGATCAATACACCGCCGGCACTTACGGCTCCGTGCTGACGGCGACAGGCGGATCGTATGCGGCGATGCTGGATTTGCCCACCCGCAACCTGCAATCGGCCACGCTGAGCATCGCGATCGCCAAGGACAGCGACACGCTCAAGCGCCTGTGGAACGACTTCGATGGGCTGACCTTCGTCGACACGAACGTCCTGCTAACCAACACGTGGCTGCCGGAAGGTTCGGCTAACGGCCTGGCGCTTTTCACACGCGCAGCGCCCGCCGCCAATGCCGACCTGATCGCGCCGTCGCTCTATCAGGGTCTGCGGCACTACGCACCTGAAATCGACACGCTCGAGATGGGCCGCATTCAACATGAAGTCTTGCCGAAGGATCGCCTGAGCCAATGAATACCGCTCGTTTTGTTGCGCTTTGCGGCTGGCTGACAGGCGCGCTGATTCCGGCACACACGGCCGCGGCAACATCATGCGACCGGCAGCCCGTGAAGCCTGAGCGCGTTCAGATTCTCGGCCTCGACATGCTCGTGAACGGCGTGCCCACCTCTGTATACGGGCTGGAGTTCGCGGAGTCGCCGGAGCAGGTATCGGACGAGTTCCGCGCTTTCTGGACCCGCGACGCGGTGCCGGCAAAAGGACAGCGCGGACCATCCGGGCTGCTGCTGACCGCGCTCGACGACACCTGTCACTACGTGCTGCTGCTCGCCCCGCAACCGCGCGGTGCACACACGAAAGGCGTGATGAGCGTGATGCGTCTGACGGGCGGCGCGACGCGTCATCTAATCCCTGACTCGGCTGTGCCGTTGCCGCAAGGCGGAAATACCGTGTCGGATGTCGAGAGTCACGACCCCGGGCAAACCGGGCGCACATGGATCGTCGACATCGGAGGCGACCCGGCCGCGAACGCGCAACGCTACAGCAGCCTGCTGACCCAGCAAGGCTGGTCGACGGTTGCGCAAGCGCCGGCGTATCGGCTCGACGGTTCGCCGCGCGTGCAGGGCAACGCCGTCGCCCTGCAGCGCGGCGCCGATCGCCTCGATGCAGTCTTCTCCGATCGCAACGGCCAGACAGAAGCGGTCGTTCATGCAACGAGGAGCCGTTGACATGCAGCAACGCCCCCAACCGCCGGCGCGCCGATTTAAGCCGAGGCGCCGCGAGCGCGGGCAAGCCAGCGCCGAATATCTGGTCGTCACGTTCGTGGTCGTCGTGGCGCTGCTCGGCGCAGCGGACATACCGGCCGTCAGCCAGTTGATCGCCGCTTTCAAATCGTTCTTCAGCGCGTACAGCTTCGCGCTCTCGCTACCGTGATGCCTCTGCATTCCATCGTCATGCTCAAGAAAATCAGATTCCGTTCACTGTTCGGCAATGCCTGGATCGCGCTGCTCGTTGCCGTGTTGATCGCAGGCGGCTTGACCTTCTTTGTCTACCAGTTTCTCGTCGACCGAGAGTCCAGGCTCAAAGCCGAGATGTCGGGCAAACAGACGCGGCCCGGTGTCGCAGTCGTCGTGCCGAACCGCGATGTGCCGGCCGGCACGCCGCTGTCCGGCAACGACTTCGTGTCACGCGACATCGCCCCCGATCTGCTCTACGACGACATGATCCGTGTCGACGATTTCGCAACGTATCGTTCGTCGAAGCTTGCGCGCGCGGTGCTGCACGGCCGCCCGTTACGTACGGGTGACATCGACGCTTTGCGCGGACGCGATTTCTCCGACATCGTTCCCGCCGGCCAGCGGGCGCTGACGCTCGAAATCGACACGATCAATTCGACCGCTTCGATGGTCCGTCCGGGCAATCACGTCGACATCTATTGGATCGGCACGCGCGTCGATACGGCCGCCGGCGCGTCGCGCCCGCCGGACGAAGGCAAAACCGTCAGACTGCTGATGCCGGACGTACTGATTCTGGCAACGGGCCAGGACATCCGCGCCCGCGACGCAGGCGAAGCGCTGGAAACTGCCGACAACCCGCGAGCCAATACGAACTACAGCACTGTCACCGTGCAAGTGCCGGTTTCCGAAGCCGCACGCGTCGTGCTGGCGCAAAAGGTCGGCTCGCTTCGTCTGATTCTTCGCAACACCGGCGACAAGTCGAACGGCGTCCCCGCCAAACTCGCCGAAGGCGAATTGTTTCCCGGCGGGCGCCGCGAGACGTCGGCGGTCGAAGTGATTGCCGGCGGCGGCTCGTCCGGTCCTACATCGATTGCGGCAAGCGCGGCCGCCGACGTACGCAACGCGCCGGTCACGGCGCGCCCCACCCCGCCGTCTTCTGCAGGTCCATCGAACCCGGCCGTACCGCCCAGACAAGCAAGTCTCTATGACGAAGCAAACACAATCGCCCGGCAACTCCAGCAGCGCGAACCGCGCAACGCGCCGGATCAGAACTAAAGCACGGGACACAGGTTTCAGATGAAAGTGAGCTATTGCACCACGACGCTGCGTCGCCGGGTCTTCATGATTGCCATTGCCGCTGTTTCACTATGCGGCGCCGCGCCAGCTGCATTCGCACAGGCGCCGCTCGCCGCACGCAACACGGGTGTGCCTGACGCCGGCAACATCCTCGAAATGTACCGCGGCGAAGTAAAAGTGCTAGACGTACCCGGCACGATCAAACGCATCGCGATCGGCAACGGCAAGCTGATTACCGCGAATGTCGTCGAAGGCCGGCTCATGCTGCTGGCGGAAGGCGCCGGCATGACGTCGCTCGTCGTATGGAACGATCGGGGCATCGCGCTGCAAACCACGTTGCGTATCGCGAAGGGCGACGTTGCCGCATCGGCTGCGCAGTTGCGCAGCGTGCTGTCTTCGGTTACCGGGCTGCGCGTGCAGACCATGGGACCGAACATCGTGCTGTCGGGAGTCGTGCATCGCGACATGGCGAGCGTCGTCAAGGCGGCGACCGCCGACCTCAGCAACGTGATCGATACAACGACCGTCGACGAAGGCGACGCCCTCAAGAAAACCATTCACTTCAAGGTGCAGATCATGGAGGTCACCCGCACCGGGCAAAAAGACATCGGCATCGCATGGGACAGCCAGTTCAACGGCCCGCAGGTGACCGGCCAGGGCTTCGTCGGCTCCGGCGCGGCAGCAACGAACTTCTTCTTCGCGGGGCTCGCCTCGACGATCACGTCCCGTATCAACTTCGCGATCAACAACGGCGACGCCTACATCCTCGCCGCGCCCGAACTGAACGCCAAGAGCGGCGGCACCGCGAGCTTCCTTGCCGGCGGCGAGGTGCCGATCCCCAAGGCAGGCGCACTCGGCACAACCGACGTCGACTACAAGCCATACGGCATCAAGCTGAACATCAAACCCGTGGTCGACGCGAACAACATCATCTCCGCGAACGTGCAGACCGAGATTAGCCAGATCGACCCTTCAGTCTCATACGGCGGCTTTCCGGGCTTCCTCACGCGCAATACGACTTCGGATATTTCGCTGCGCGCAGGCGAAACCATTGCGATTTCCGGGCTCGTCAGCGCGGACGCGCTCGAAGCGACGAGCGGCATGCCATTTCTCGCCAGGCTGCCGATCATCGGCCAGTTGTTCCGCTCGGATAACTTCCGGTCGAAGAAGAGCGACCTGGTGATCTTTGTGACACCGCTCATTTCCGATCCCGCGCTGGCGCCGAATACCGCTCTTCTCGCGCGCGCCGACAGGGGTAGCGGTGCCTTCCGCGAGCGCTTCGGCGATCCGAGCCCGCTTGCCGATCTGCCGGGCAGCGCTCAGGCCCCGCACGCCGAAGCTGAAACTGCGCCAGCGACACCCGTGCGCAGCACGCCCCCTTCTGCCGATGCGCGTCGGCCTGCGCAGCCCGACGCACCGGCGATCGGCCTCGCAGAAGCGATCAGGATGCTGAATGCGCAGTTGCCCGCTGCGAGCGCTTCGACCTCTCCGAACGGGCCGGCCGCGCAATTCGACAGCGGCCCAAGCGCGGATCAATTGCTGGTGCCGCAGGCAGGCGTGCCGATGAACGACGGGAACTAACCTAATGGAACAGTCAGGATGTTGAAGCTGCAGGTATACACACGCAACGCACCGGTGCGGACCGTCGAGATCGCGCAGAGTGGCACGATCGGCAAGGGCCCTGGCTGCGACATCGTGATCAAGGGAATGCTGGTCGGCAAGCTGCACGCCCGCATCGTGAAGGAGTACCACGCGTGGTACCTCGAGGATCAGGGCGGTATCGTGGCGACTCTGGTGAACGGCTCGCCGATCGTCCGTTATGGGCCGCTAAGCGAATCCGACCAGATCGAGATCGGCACGACACTCCTGAAGATCATTCCAGCGACGCCGGTCTCGCGTGTCACGCGGGCCGAGCCGCCGGCCGAACGCGTAACGCTGGACATGACGCCAGCGCGTGCCGCCGCGAACGACGCGCCGGCTGCTAGTGTAGCGCCTGTCGCGGCGCTTGCCCCGCAAGCGCTCGTCCAACGCCCGGCGCTGCTTCGCGCGGTACATACGGCGAGCGCCATTGCAGCCACGCCGCCCGACGGGACGCATCCCGCCACGGGCAGCGGACGAACAACCAGCGGTCTCATCGGCACACCGGCTACAGGGCCCGCGCCCGTCTCACCGATCAACAGCCCGATCGGCGTCGAGTTGCGCAAGCTGGCTCACATGAAAGTGATTGCCGCACTCGATCTGCGCCGCCTTAACGTATCGCGTATGGCAGACGACGAGTTGCGTACTACCGTCAGCGACGCGCTAGACGACATCCTCACGCATGACCCTGTTTTCCGTCGCGCGGATATCGAATTCGCGGCGCTCAAGAAGAGCGTCTTCGACGAAATCATCGGGCTTGGGCCGCTCGAAGAACTGATAGCCGATCCCACCATCTCCGAGATCATGGTCAACTGCCACGACGAGATTTTCATCGAGCAGCAAGGACGCCTCACCCGTTCGCCTGTCATCTTCACCGACGACCGCGCGGTGCTCGGCGCGATCGAGAGAATTGTCGCGCCGATCGGCCGGCGCATCGACGAAAGCTCGCCGATGGTCGATGCACGGCTCAAGGACGGTTCACGCGTCAACGCAATCATCCCGCCGCTCGCGCTAAAAGGGCCGAGCATCACGATCCGGAAATTCTCGAGCCACAAACTGACGGGCACCGATCTGATCGCGTTCGGCTCCATGTCGCCGGAGATGCTCGAATTCCTGCAGACCGCAGTTCGGCAGCGCGCGAACATCGTGATCTCGGGCGGCACGGGGTCGGGCAAGACGACCCTGCTCAATGTGCTGTCGAGCTACATTCCGGACGAGGAACGGATCGTCACTGTCGAAGACGCCGCGGAGCTGCAGTTGTCGCAACCGAATCTCGTATCGCTCGAGGCACGCCCGGCAAACATGGAAGGCAAAGGTGCAATCTACATCCGCGACCTCGTGAAGAACTGCTTGCGGATGCGACCGGACCGGATTGTCGTCGGTGAATGCCGCGGTGGCGAAGCACTCGACATGCTGCAAGCAATGAACACAGGCCACGATGGTTCACTGACCACCGCGCATGCCAACTCCCCGCGCGATTGCATTGCGCGCCTCGAAGTGATGACGTTGATGGCGGGCCTCGATTTGCCCGTGCAGGCGATTCGCGAGCAGGTGTGTTCGGCCGTCGACATCATCGTTCAGCAGTCGCGCTTTTCGTGCGGTTCGCGCCGCGTGACCCACATCACGGAGGTCAGCGGCATGGAGTCAGGCGTCATCCAGTTGCAGGACGTGTTCATCTTCAGGGAAGACGGCTTCGGTGAAAACGGCAAGATTCAAGGCGAGTTCGTGCCAACCGCCTACATCCCGGATTTCTATCAGGACCTGCTTCGCCGGCGCATCGCCGTGAACACCAATATCTTCACGCGCATCGAATAGGAAGAAGGTTATGAACCTGCCCATCATCCTGGCGCTGACGTTCGCCGGCAGCCTCACCGTCGTCTGGCTGCTTGCGCGAACCGGCAGCACGGCCCTTGCACAACGTACGCAGCACATGGCGCGCGAAGTGGAGCAATCGCTTGCGGACGCGTTCGTATTCGTCAACCGCCAGAAAGTGCTTGCATGGACTTTGCTGGCAACGATGCTGTTGCCGTGTTTCGCCTTCGTGCTGAGCCGCAACGTCCTGGTGGCGATCGCCACGATGCCGATCGCACTGACGGTACCGCGCAATTATCTGGCCTGGATGCGACGAAAACGCATTGCGACGCTCGAGCGGCAACTGCCCGACACGCTGCTGATGATGGCGGGCGCGCTGCGCGCGGGCGCGAGCTTTCCGCTCGCACTCGAAAGTACAGTGCAGGAAACCACGCCGCCTATCTCGCAGGAACTGGATCTCCTGATGCGGGAAATCCGGCTGGGCATCGATCTCGATATCGCGATGCGCAACGTCGAGCACCGCATTCCGGTACCCGACTTCATGATGGTCACCGCCGCAGTGACCATTGCACGCGAAGTGGGCGGCAACCTTGCCGAAGCATTGGAATCGGTTGCGCGAACGCTGCAGGAAAAGCTGCAGATGGAAGGCAAGATCCGGGCGCTCACGTCGCAAGGACGCATGCAGGGCATCGTGATGACCTGTCTGCCGCTTTTTCTGATGATCGTTCTGCGCCTCATGGAGCCAGTCGCGATGGCGCCGCTGTTCAGCGAGCCGGTCGGTTGGGCCACGCTGGCCGTGATCGCCGTGATGGAGTTCCTCGGCTACCAATCCATATCCCGCATCACCAACATCGACGTCTGACGCATGCTGCTCATTTCATTGATCTCAAGCGTCGGCATCACGTTAGCCGGCGTCCTTCTGCTCCGCTCGCTCAGCCGCCTGACAAGTGACGTGCCAATCGAAGACCGCACGTGGCTCGATCCGCTCCCGCCGCTGCTGCGGTTGATCTGGCCACTCGTTAACTTCATTGCGCACCACTTCGGTCCGTCCTTTGGCGCGGCGCTCGTCGACAGGACGGAAGCGCAATTGCGCCTGACGTCACTGTCGTTCCTGATGAATGCACGTCAGTTCCTGGCGATGTCGCTGATCTCGTCGGCATGCACCACTATTGGAGGAACCCTGCTGATGGGCGTAGCGGGCCTCCTTTCATGGTGGTTGCCGATCGGCTTTGCGTTGCTCGGTTATTACTATCCGCGCATCTGGACGCGCGATGTGCGGCGCCGCCACGTAACGAAGATCTTGCGCCATTTGCCGATCTATCTGGATTTCCTGACGCTCGCGGTCGAAGCCGGGCTCAACATCAACGGCGCAATCCAGAAAGCTGTCGAGAAAGGACCCGACGGCCCGTTGCGGCGCGAATTCGAACACGTGCTGCGCGATCTCAAATCAGGTTTGAACCGCACTGAAGCGCTGCGCCGCTTCGACGAGCGACAACGCATCAAGGAAGTATCCAACCTGGTCGGTGCGATCGTGCAGGCCGAGCGCATGGGTTCCGGACTCGCGAAAACGCTACGCTTCCAGTCCGAACAGCGCCGCTCCGAGCGCTTCCAGCGTGCCGAAAAACAGGCGATGGAAGCGCCTGTCAAACTGGTTTTTCCGTTGCTGATATTTATTTTCCCGGTAACGTTCATCGTGCTGGGGTTTCCGATCGTCATGAAATTCATGCAGGAAGGTTTGCTGTGAGACTGGCTCACTTGATTATTCGCGGCCGGGATTCGGGTATCCGCGTAACGGTGGCCGAGTCTGCACGCGAACGCATGCGCGGCCTGCTCGGCCGCGATCGTCTCGGTGCCGACGAAGCGCTGCTGCTCGCCTGCTGCAGGTCGATTCACACATTCGGGATGCGCTTTTCTATCGACGTACTGTTTCTCGATCGGCAGCGGCACGTCGTGGCCATCCATCGCGACGTGCCTACGGCTCGAATGCTATTCAGCCTGCGCGGCGTAAAGACGCTGGAAATGTCGGCGGGAGCGGCGCGCTCATTGTCGATCGCAGTGGGTGATGCACTCGATTTCGAGGTCGACGCATGAAACGCGATCCGAAATGTAGTCCGCATCCGCATGCACGCATGCAGGCCGGCCAGGCGATAACCGAATTCCTGGTTATCGCACCGTTGCTGCTGTTTTTCTGTTTCGCGACGGTGCAGTTCGTGCTGCTGTATCAGGCGAAGGCCACGCTCGATGTCGCGACATTTGAAGCCGCACGCGAGGGCGCAGTCAAGCACGGCTCAATGGCGGCGATGCGGGCGGGCCTGGCGCGCGGCCTTACCCCTCTTTATGCTCGACACGCCGATGGCGACGGCGTGTACGCGGCGCTGCAGCGGGCAACTTTAGACATCGCGAACGCGAGCTGGATTTCAATCGTGAGCCCGACGCCGGAAATGACGCGCGATTTTGCACGCTCACGCGTTTACCCGGACGAAGGCCGGAGCTACGACGAAATTCCCAACGACACGCTGATGTATCGCAATTCGCTTGTGGGTGCGCAATCGCATGTCGGCATTCAGGACGCGAATCTGCTCAAGATCCGCGTGCACTACTGCTATGAGATGTACGTTCCGCTCGTGAACAAGGTGTTGTACTACGCGGTCAACGTAATCGGTAACGTCGCGCCGAACGGCATCTTCGCACGCGAACCCGCCGACGCGGGCAGTGACCCTTATGGCGCGCCACGCAACGCCGATTCCAGGTGCCGGGCGAAGCTGGCGGAGGGCGCCGAAACGGGCCGCTGGCCGCTGGCGCTCGAATCCGAAGCGATTGTGCGCATGCAGTCGGGCTTCAGGGCCGATGCCAGCGACGACCTTCGACGTGTCCGATCCGATAGCGCGCGTCGATGAGGCTTTCGCTTCGCAAGTCGCAGGCGGCACGATTGCACGCGTATAGGCGGCGCCGCGTAACCGTGTCGCTCTACGTCGCAAGCGCTCTCTGGATTGGCGCAGCACAGGCGGATGCCGCCCAATCATCGCGCGTGGTCATGATGGTCGGCGGCATCGCGGACGACAATGATGACGCCGCCGCATTCACGCCTACACGCACACGCGTTTCCGCGGCCGTCGATTCCACCCGCGTATCGGTCGTGCTGCAACCGCGCGCCGCTCAATCAGCCGCGGCCACCGTATCGCGTGTGCTCGCATTGGCGCCGCTGATCGACGAAGCGGCACGCTCGCTCGATATGGATAGCGCGCTGCTCATGGCAGTGATCGATGTCGAGTCGAGCGGCGACCCGCTGGCGCTGTCACCGAAAGGCGCAGCCGGGTTGATGCAATTGATGCCTCGCACCGCCTTGCTGCACGGCGCAGCAGACCTGTTCGATCCACGTCAGAACATCGCCGCCGGCGCGCACTTTCTGCGCCAGTTACTTGCGCAGTTCGGCGATCTCCGGCTGGCGCTCGCTGCATACAATGCCGGCGAAGGTGCGGTGCGAAAATTTGGCGGAACAATACCGCCGTACCCGGAAACCGTGCGTTATGTCCCGCGCGTGATCGAACGGTATCGGCAGTATCGGCAGACGATGCAAGCGACCCACCCTGCACCTGGTTCGGCAGTGCCGCAGACCGCGCCGGTCCCGGCAATTCGGCGCGTTGCCTATGGCGAAGCCGATTGACGGCGCATTACTTGCCGGTATAGCCCGTTCCCGCCGGGTCAAGTGCATCCATCAGCACCGCGTTGAGGCTTTCCACTACAGCCGTGAAAACCGGAAGGATGGCATGGACCTTCGCTGAATCGCGCTTCCGGGCGGCCTGTTCCATCCGCGATGTCAGCGCAATCACATCGTCGCAATTGAACAACCTCAACGATCCGCTTAGCCGATGCGCGACGTTGCCGAATTCACCCCACGCCGCACGACGCGCTGAGCCATCCATCGCGGCAAGGGTCGCACGATTGGTATCGATCAGAATACGCATGAATTCGGCAGCGATCGCCTCGTCGCCGCAGGCGAGTGCCTCGACCCGCG
>DASXXR010000275.1:0-9766 GCA_036502945.1 Paraburkholderia sp.
CCGATCATGCAGGCGCAGGTGCAGAGCCTGTCGCCCAGCGACATGCAGGACATCGCCGCGTATATCCAATCGTTGAGCGGCGATCTCATCGAGAAGAAGTAATCCGGCGCGCTCGCCTCCCTTGACGGGGTTCGAGCAGCGACGAGAAACGCAAACACCCCGCTCCGGCGGGGTGTTTGCGTTTAGGAGGAGCGACCGGCGGGCGCTTTGTGCGGTGTTTCTCTTTCGGCGTTGTTCGTTGTTCGTTGCCCGGTGCGCGTGGCGCGAAGTCAGTCGCGCGACGCGCGGCGTTCGATCCGCTGCAGATACGCGTCCGTATCGGGCGGCGTATTCGTGCGCTGCGCCTCCCAGATCGTTTCACCGAGGCAGTCCATGATCGCGTGCTGCGCATCGTGCGTCGAACCGAGCCGCGCCGCGAGCCGCTCGTGTGCCGCGCGGATGCCGGGCGGCTGATCGATCGACAGCTGTTCGCTGATCGCCAGATGCATCGACAGATGCAGGAACGGGTTCGTCTGTCCGCGTTCGGGCGAATAGTCGTGCGCCGAGGCCGCTTCGGCGTCCGTGAGATCGGCCTGATACTCCGGGTGTTCGATGATCCAGTCCGCCGCGATCGACTCGAGCGGCGTCAGGATTTCGCCAGCGCGCTGTTTGCGCCAGGTGTCGGTGAAGAAACGTCGGACTTCGTCGCGGCTGGGATTGAACATCGGCGGGTCGCTTGCGGAAATGAGAGGCGGGCGGGCGCGGCGTTGCGCGCACGCTGGGTATTTTACGCCGCGGTGCAGCCGTGCCGCGGTACCGCTGTGCGTCGCGGCTTCGAGCACGCTTTACATATCCGGTGGCGGCGTTTTCGGCCGGAACTCGCAGAGCGGTTCGATCACGCAATGCCAGCACTCCGGCCGGCGCGCCTTGCATACATAGCGTCCGTGCAGAATCAGCCAGTGATGCGCGTCATGTCTGAATTCGTCCGGCGTGAATTTTTCCAGCGCCGTTTCGACCGCGCGCACGTCCTTGCCGGGCGCGAGCCCGGTCCGATTCGCCACGCGAAAGATGTGGGTGTCGACGGCGATCGTCGGCTGACCGAATGCGGTGTTCAGCACGACGTTCGCCGTTTTGCGGCCGACGCCGGGCAGGCTTTCGAGCGCCTCGCGGTCGGCCGGCACTTCGCCGCCGTACTGGTCGATCAGCATGCGGCACGCTGCCACGACGTTCTTCGCCTTGGTCCGGTACAGGCCGATCGTCTTGATGTAGTCCGCGACACGTTCCTCGCCCAGATCGGCGATCTGCTGCGGCGTGTTCGCGACCGGGAACATCTTGCGCATTGCCTTGTTGACTGAGACGTCGGTGGCCTGCGCGGACAGGATCACAGCGATCAGCAGTTCGAACGGCGTCGTGTATTCGAGTTCGGTGGTCGGGTGCGGGTTCAGGCTTTGCAGCGCCTCGAAGATGGCGCGGCGTTTGTTCGCGTTCATGCGGGTTAGCGCTTGGGGGGCGGGTTGTCGGTGTTGTCGGGTGCGTCGTCAGGCGGGTTGGCGCGGCTGCTTTCGCGTGCGCTGTTCCGCTGATTCGCGTTGCCTGGTTCTTGTGGGACTTCTTGCGGACCCGCATCGGGCACGACGCCCAGACGGCGGCGGCGTGCCTCGGCGGCATCGATCTGCGCTTGCGTTTCGGCGCTGATGTCGACGGTGTTCTGCGGCCCCTGGCCTTTCGCTGCCAGTTCTTCTTTCTTTTTTCGCGCGCGTTCGAGTGCGGCCTGGATGATCGCGCGCTTCTTTGCGTCGGCGTCGGCGTTGGGGTCGGCGGCGGGCGCTGCGGAGACAGCCTCATCGGCGCGCGGCGCCAGTGCGGTTTCCGCAGCACCGGCAGCGCTCGCAGTGCCGGCAGCACCCGCCGCGCGCCGCGCCGCGGCGCGCGCCTCGGCGGCCTCGCGCTCGCGAGCGAGCCGCGCGAGGCGCCGGTCATGACGTTCGCGCGCCGCATCGGCCTGCTGCTGAGTCCACGCATCCCAACCGGTCGCGTTGCCGGTCACCGGCACCATCGCGATGCAATCGACCGGGCAGGGCGGCACGCATAGATCGCACCCGGTGCAAAGTTCCGCGACTATCGTATGCATCTGCTTCGCCGCGCCGACGATCGCGTCGACCGGACACGCCTGCATGCACAGCGTGCAGCCGATGCACAGGTTCTCATCGATGAACGCCACGGGCCGCGGGCGTTCGACGCCGTTGGCCGGGTTAAGCGGGATCACGCGCTTGCCGAGCAGCGCGGCGAGGCGCGCGACGCCTTCCGCGCCGCCCGGGGGGCATTGATTGTAGTTCGCGGTGCCTTGCGCAATGGCTTCGGCATAGGGGCGGCAACCGTCGTAGCCGCACTTCGTGCATTGCGTTTGAGGAAGCAGGTCTTCGATGCGGTCAGCGAGTGTTTTCGGATTGGTCACGGTGACGACGTTGGGGCTTGCTGCAGCGGGTCAACGATGTGGCGGTGTTCGTGGCCGGCGCTGGCGCTGCATCGACGGAATGCCGCATATTGGAGCAGCGCATGGCGAAGATCGGACAACGACGCAATAGCGGCATGGCCACTTGTGCGGCAACCGCAGTGGCGCGGCTTGCGCCATAACCCTTTGGCCAAATGCCATTATCGCCGATTTCCCCAGTTGCCATTGCCGAACCATGTGCCATAATCGAAGCGCTTTACGAATGACCGCAGGAGGGTGTACCCACCAACCAGCCCGCGCAGCGCCGCCATTGCCTGGTCAGGCAAGTAGCCGGCGGTGTGATCCGGAATACGCGGCTCACGAAGCACGATGCCACCATGAATCAGCCGAAAATCAAAAGAGATCCTGAAGGCACCCGTCGCCGCATCCTGCTCGCGGCGGCCGAGGAATTTGCAAATGGTGGGTTGTTCGGCGCACGCGTCGACCAGATCGCCCGCCGCGCAGAAACCAATGAACGCATGCTGTACTACTACTTCGGTAGCAAGGAGCAGCTTTTCACCGCAGTGCTCGAGCACGCGTTCAGCGCGCTCACCGAAGCCGAGCGCACGCTGGATCTCGCGGGCGTCGCGCCCGTCGAGGCCATCACGCGCCTCGCGCATTTCGTGTGGGACTACTATCGCGACCATCCTGAACTGCTGAGACTCGTCAACAACGAGAATCTGCACGAGGCACGCTACATGCAGAAGTCGACGCGCATCCGCGAAATGATTTCACCGATCGTTGCGACGCTCGGCGGCATTCTGGAGCGCGGCCAGCGCGCCGGGCTGTTCCGCACGAATGTGGATCCGCTGCGCTTTTATGTGACGCTGTCGGGCATGGGCTACTACATCGTGTCGAACCGCTTCACGCTCGAAGCGACACTCGGTCGGGACTTCAGCACGGCCGCCGAGCGCAGCGAAATCGTGCAGATGAACACTGAAATTCTGCTGGCCTATCTGCTGCGGCGCTAATCGCGCCCGTTGATGTGCAAGCGGCCTCGTGAAGAGGCCGCTGCTGTTCGTGCTCATGCTTTGAGTT
This sequence comes from Paraburkholderia sp., assembly GCA_036502945.1. GTDB lineage: Bacteria > Pseudomonadota > Gammaproteobacteria > Burkholderiales > Burkholderiaceae > Paraburkholderia. The sequence continues at coordinate 3,509 of DASXXR010000275.1, forward strand.
GATTCGATGCGCATGCAACTTTCAGCACGGCGGCGCCGTGCTGTACCGCGATCACGCTTCGACCCGCTCCACTTCCGGCTTGCGCGCCTTGTTGTGTTCGAGGATGAAGTCGCGCAGTTGCGGATAGATGATCGTGCGCCAGCGGCGGCCCGAGAAGATCCCGTAGTGGCCGCACTTCTCGGCGGTGAAATGCCGCCGGTGCTTCTCCGGAATGCCGGTGCACAGTTCGTGCGCGGCGCGTGTCTGGCCGCTGCCGGAGATGTCGTCGAGTTCGCCTTCGATCGTGAAGAGCGCGGTGGTCTTGATGTCCTGCGGACGCACCCGCTCGCCGCCGACGTCCCACGTGCCGTCCGCAAGTCGGAATTCCTGAAACACGACCTGGATTGTCTGAAGATAGTACTCGGCAGCCATATCGAGCACCGCGTTGTATTCGTCATAGAAACGGCGGTGCGCTTCGGCATCCTCTTCGTCGCCGCGCAGCAGGCTCTGGTAGAAGTCCCAGTGCGACGCCGCATGCCGTTCCGGATTCATCGCTACGAAGCCGGTGTGCTGCAGGAAGCCCGGGTAGACCTTGCGGCCGACGCCCGGATAGTTCGCCGGCACGTTATAGATCACGTTGGCCTCGAACCAGCTGAGCGAATGCTGGGTGGCGAGCGAGTTGACCGACGTCGGGCTCTTGCGGGCGTCGATCGGGCCGCCCATCATCGTCATCGTGCGCGGCGTCGGTTCGCCGCGGCTCGCCATCAGCGAGATCGCCGCGAGCACCGGCACCGTCGGCTGGCACACCGAAATGATGTGAAGGTTCTTCGCGCCAATGTGGCGGATGAATTCCTGGATGTACCCGATGTAGTCGTCGAGATCGAACGTGCCGTCTTCGAGCGGCACCATCCGCGCGTCGATCCAGTCGGTGAGGTAGACCTTGTGGTCCTGCAGCAGCGTGCGCACGGTGTCGCGCAGCAGCGTTGCGTGGTGGCCCGACAGCGGTGCGCACACCAGCACGACCGGCTCGTCTTTTAATTGGGCAACAGCATCGCTGTCATCGGCGTAGCGCTTGAAGCGCAGCAGCCGGCAGAACGGTTTTTCCACGATGGTCTGTTCGACGATCGGGATGTTGTGGCCGTCTTTAACGATCTGGTGCAGGTTGAACTCCGGCTTCTCGTAATCCTTGCCGAGCCGGTACAGCAGTTCGTAGCCGGCGGATAGCCGGGTGGCGCCGGGCACATACGCGAGCGGGCTGGCCGGATTCGCGAACGATTTGGATGCAGCCTGGGCCCAGGCGGTAAGCGGGCTCAAAAGTGCCCGCTGGAATTCGTGAAATTGATAGAGCATGGGTGCTCCAGCGTTATTGCGGTGCGCGCGGGGCTGCGCGAAAACATGCGTAGCGTCGAAGCGGCCCGTTTGGTTGTTGAACGTTCATTATCGGCCGACAGACTCAATCGATGGTATCCAACGATACAGCGTTGTGCAATGCAGCAACGGTACGCCAACCCACACACCGAATGTCATCAAGAGCGTCATCGAATCATGCTACCGGCGAAGGTTCCGCGCCGGCATTCACTGCGCCGGCAGGCGGTTCCTGCCCGTTGTGCGGCGGCTGACCTGCCGCTCGCGCCATTTCCTGCTCATGCTTCATCAAGTTCAGCCCCGTATGCACGAGCGCGACATGTGAAAACCCTTGCGGGAAATTCCCGACGAGCCGGCCGGCCACCGGATCGTATTCCTCGGCGAGCAACCCGACGTCGTTGGCAAGCGACAGCAGGCGTTCGTACATCTCCCGCGCCTCTTCGACGCGCCCTTGCAGGGCCAGGTTGTCCACCATCCAGAACGAACACGCAAGGAACGTTCCTTCACCGGGCGGCAGCCCGTCGTCGAATTCGGTCGTACGGTAGCGCATCACAAAGCCGTCGTGCATCAGATGTTGTTCGATTGCGACGACCGTGCCGACAATGCGCGGATCTCTCGGCGGCAGAAATCCGAGGAGGGGCAACAATAACACGCTCGCGTCCAGCTCGCTTCCGGAATACGTCTGCGTAAAGGCGTTCAGCGACGGATTCCAGCCCTTCGCGCACACGTCCGCGTGAATCTGCGCGCGAACGCTATGCCAGTGCTCGAGCGGCGCGGGCAGATCGAACGATTCGGCCGACTTGATCGCGCGGTCGAACGCGACCCACGCCATCACTTTCGAAAACGTGAAGTGCTGACGGCCGCCGCGTGTTTCCCAGATGCCTTCGTCGGGCTCCTGCCAGATTGTTTCGAGGTGCTTGAGCATTGCACACTGCACGTTCCATGACGTTTCGTCGGCCTGCAGACCGCCGACCCGCGCAAGATGCAGCGCGTTCATCACTTCGCCGTATACGTCGAGCTGCAGTTGCCCCACCGCATTGTTGCCGACGCGCACGGGCTTCGCGCCCTGATAGCCCGGCAGCCAGTCGAGTTCGAATTCCGGCAGGCGCCGTTCGCCCGCGAGGCCGTACATGATCTGCACCTGTTCGGGCGCGCCCGCCATCACGCGGCCAAGCCATGCGCGCCACGCGCGCGCTTCGTCGTAGTAGCCGCCGCGCATCATCGCGAGCAGCGTGATTGTCGCGTCGCGCAGCCAGCAGTAGCGGTAGTCCCAGTTGCGCGTGCCGCCCAGTTGCTCGGGCAGCGACGTGGTAGGCGCGGCGACGATGCCGCCGGTCGGTTCGTAGGCGAGCGCCTTGAGCGTGATCAGCGAGCGGCGGATCGGCGCGGCGTACTTGCCCTCGACGGTGCCGCGCGCAGACCATTCGAGCCAATGGTTCTCGGTGCGCGCGAGCGCGGTATGCGGGTCGTGCGCGGGCGGAATGCGTAGATGCGACGGCGAATAGGTGAGCGAGAACGGCACGCGCTCGCCCTCCGATACGGTAAATTCGGCAACGGTGCGCATGTTCTCGCCGCGCACGTCGACAGGCGTGCGCAGCGCAACCGTATCGGGCCCGACGATCGCCTTGACGCCGCTTTCGTTCGCGAGGCGGCTCACCCATGGAATCGAAAATCCGTAGTCGAAGCGCAGCACGAGTTCCATCTTCATCTTCACCGTGCCGCGCCGCCCCACGACGATCCGCACGAGTTCCGACCAGCCGTTGCCGGGCGGCATGAAATCGACGACCGTCACCGCGCCTTCCGGCGTTTCGAAATCGGTCTCGAGGATCAGCGTTTCGCCGCGATAACGGCGCCGTGCGGAAGTGGGGTGATCGGCGTCGGGCGCAATCAGCCAGCGGCCGTTTTCTTCGGTGCCGAGCAGTGCGGCAAAGCATGCGCCGGAGTCGAAACGCGGCCAGCAAAGCCAGTCGACCGAACCGTCGCGGGAAATCAGCGCAGCCGTGTGGCCGTCGCCGACAAGTGCATAGTCTTCAATGGGTGCGGGCATGAGGTAAGCAGACCACCAAAACGATAAGGAGCGGGTAAAAAATACGCGTCACGTGCTATGCGTCTCGTCATTAGACGCAGATATTACCCGACCTGTGCAATGCATATTGATTCAATGCGACGAACAGATATCAGGTATTGGCGCTCCTCGATTGCAATGTCTACAATCAGAGATTCTGGACGTGTCCATGTACGCATCGATGCCGGTATCGACGTAACACGCAGCGAACCACGAGCGAACCGCGTCCGCCATTGCCGCATTGCGCCCAACGCGCAGTTTCGAGGATGAAAGCCATGCTGAGCCCGTCGAAATCCGATTGCATCACGATACTCTCCGCCGCCAGCCAGTTGGCCGACGGCTCGCTTCTGCCGCTCGATTCGCGCGTGCTGGGATTGTCCCGCAACGGGATGCAAACTGCCGCTTCGTTCCTCGTCGAGCGTGCCTGCTTCAAGCGCTACCGCGAAGCTGACGGCCATTATGCCGTCGGCAGCCTGTCGCTGCAGGGACGCCTGCGGCTCGACCAGCTTTCGAACGGTTGAGCGGGCGTTACCCGCAACGGCAAGTCTGCGCATCGAAGCGCCGCAAACAACCGCACGCGATCCATCGCCGTCATATGAGAGGCAGCGCGGCAATGCCGCGCTGCCTCTCGTGGCTGCGCGCGGCTACTTCATGCCAAACAAACCAATGACGCCGATGATGATCAGATACAGCGCGACAATGTAGTTGAGCAGGCGCGGCATGACCAGAATCAGAATGCCGGCGATCAACGAAACGAGCGGGCCGAGACTGAGTGTGACGTTCATGAAGACTCCGTGGTTTGAAAAGGCCTGAAGGCCGACTTCGCCGCAATGCGCGTTGCGCCGGCGCTCGCCGGCGTGGCGCATGACTGGGCGATCCGCTGCAAACGCTCCCGCTGTCGCGATCCAGCCGCGACGGTCCTGCTGTGAGAAATCCCGCTGTGAGAACCTATACTTGCCCCTGCAACTATCCTGCCGTCTTCCTTCGTGGATCCGGAGTACCGCCATCACCGAACAAACTGGATGCAGGAGGCCGTGCTGTCCGTCCTCCGTCCTTACGTTCGACACGCTCGATAATAAAAGGTCTCACGCTCATGGTCTCGATTATTGCAACGGCCGCGTTTGCACAAGGCCCCGCCGCACCGGCCGACGGTATCTACGACCTGCTGGTCGGCGCTTACACGGGGCCGAAGAGCGAAGGCATCGAGGTCTATCGTTTCGACACGAAGACCGGCACGGCGACACGCGTTTCGGCCGCGCCAACGGTCAATCCGTCGTATCTCGCCGTGAGCCGCGACGGCCGCCGTGTGTATGCGGTCAACGAGTTGCCCGGCGACAACGGCCCCGCATCGCAGCGCGGCGGCATCAGCGCATTCCGCTTCGATGCGGAGAGTGGGCAATTGACGTTCCTGAACCAGGTGTCGTCCGAAGGCAATGATCCTTGCTATTTGAGCATCTCGCCGGACGGCAAGTATTTGACCGCCGCAAACTATTCGGTCGCGGCGGACCCGGGCGGCAGCTTCGCGGTGTTTCCGTTGCAAGCCGATGGCCAGGTCGGCGCGGCGGTGCTCACGGTGCATCACGAGGGCGGCGGTCCGGTGAAGGGACGGCACGACAACGCGCATGTGCACTCCACCGTGTTCTCGCCCGACGGCCGTTATCTGTTCGCGCAGGATCTCGGTGCCGACAAGCTCTTTGTGTATCGCTATGCGCCGGATGGCAGCCGCGCGCTCTTCGGACCGACCGAGCGCCGCTATGTGGACATGAAGGCGGGCTCGGGCCCGCGTCACCTCGTGTTCGGTCCGGATGGCAAGCACGCGTATCTGACCAGCGAACTGTCCGCGACGGTCAGCGTGTTCCGCTATGACGACGGCCATCTCACGCCGATCCAATCGGTGCCGATGACGAAGCCGGGCTTAAAAGGGCCGGTGGACACTGCGGCGATCCACGTGTCGCCGGATGGCCGGTTCGTGTATGCGAGCAATCGCGGCGACGCGAATGAGATCGTGATCTATGCGGTCGATGCGGCGAATGGGCACCTGACGGAGGTCGGCCGCCAGTCGAGCTTCGGCAGCGCCCCGCGTGAATTTTCGATAGATCCGACCGGGCAGTGGCTCATCGTCGGCAATCAGAACAGCGACACCGCGTATGTGTTCCGGCGCGACCGGGAAAGCGGCCTGCTCGAAGCGAACCCGACGCGGCTCGACATCGGCTCGCCGGTGGATTTCAAATGGGTCGCGCGGTCCTGAAGTCTTTCTGAGCACCGCGCGCCGTTGAAGCTGCATTGGTGGGGCGACGGCGCCGGCCAGCACGTCGCGCGACTTACTCCGGCTACTCCGACGGTCCTGGCGCGAGCACTTCGCGGCTGCCGTTGATGCCCATCGCCGACACAAGCCCAGCCGCTTCCATCTGTTCGACAAGCCGCGCCGCGCGGTTATAACCGATGCGCAGTTGCCGCTGCACTGCGGAGATCGACGCGCGCCGCGTGCGCACGACGAACGCGACGGCTTCGTCGTAAAGCGGATCGGCCTCGACGTCCGGCGCGTCGCCGAACAGATCCTGCGCGGCGCCTTCGGTGGCCGGTCCGTCGAGAATGCCTTCTTCGTATTGCGGTTCGCCGAACTGCTTCAGATGCTCCACTATCCGATGCACTTCCTCGTCGGCGACAAACGCGCCGTGCACCCGTTGCGGATAGCCGGTGCCCGGCGGCAGGAACAGCATGTCGCCCTGGCCGAGCAGCGACTCGGCGCCCATCTGGTCGAGAATCGTGCGCGAGTCGATTTTCGACGACACCTGGAACGCCACGCGGGTCGGAATGTTCGCCTTGATGAGGCCGGTGATCACATCGAC
>DASXXR010000276.1:0-9871 GCA_036502945.1 Paraburkholderia sp.
ACCGGCTTCTTGCTGAACCACCGCGCCGGCCCGCTCAAAGTGTCGACGGGCACACCGCAGGTGGCCGAGCTGCAAGTGACACTGCCGCAACCGGCCCCCGGATCGCCGCGCGAGATGGCGCAGTGGCTGAAAGACGAACTGAAGCTGACCGGCAAGCCCGGGCGCATGCAAAAGGAACCTGCGCATCCGGTCGCGTGGGGCGAGCGCAGCGCGACCCAGCCGGAACACTGGCAAATCACGTTCACGTCGCCGCAGCAGAACACCGCCGCGGACTATTGGGTGGGCAGCAACTACGTGACGGTGAAACGTACCGGCAACACGTTTCTCGCCACGCTCACCAATCTGCACAAGGGCGTCGGGATGAGCGTCGGCTGGGTGCTGCTGATCGATACGCTCGCGGGCAGCATCGTTCTGCTGTCGCTGACCGGCGTGCTGCTGTGGACGCAGTTGAATGCACGCAGAACGGTCGGCGCGGTGATCGTGCTCGGCTCGATTGTCGCGGCGGTTTGCGTCGGGCTTGCCTGAATGCATGAGTGGCTGAAGGGCGCTTCGGCAAATAAACGGGCGGCGCATCATCCTTCGCGCCGCCCTTCACGCCACCCGTTTTGCGTTGCCGGTTACTTGGCCGGGCGATAGATCGGCGCGCCGTTCGCCGGTTGCGCCGGTTGCGCCGATTGCGCCGGTTGCGCCGGTCACCCGCGCAGCAGCATTTTTGAGATTCATGATCGCTACATTCCTCTCGCATGGGTTTTATAATTGCGCATGCAATTATAGATTTATGGCGGCGGTCGCAATCAATACGATCAGGACTTCCGTGCGGCACGGGATGGGAGCACGCGATGAAAGTGAGCAAGGAACAAGCAGCGCAAAACCGCGCAAAGCTCGTTGAGACAGCCGCGCGGCTGATGCGCGAGCGCGGCATCGACGGCGTCGGCGTCGCGGAAATCGGCAAAGCCGCCGGTCTCACGCACGGCGCGTTGTACGCGCATTTCCCGTCGAAGGACGCGCTCGCCGCCGAAGCGCTCGCCTTCGGGCTCGAACGCGGCCATAAGCGCATGACCGCGCCGCGCGGCGGCCGTGCGCCCAGCCTCGATCAATTACTGGACGCCTATCTGTCGGAGCAACAGCGCAACAATTTCGCCGAGGGCTGTCCGATGGCGGCGTCCGTCAGCGAGAGCGGCCGCCTGGACGAAACGGTCAGCGCACGTTTTGCCGACGGCTTCGAGCAAATGGTCGGACTGATCCGGTCGAGGCTGAGCGAAGACCTGTCCGACGCCGACCGGCGCGAACGCGCGCTGACCATGGCGGTGGCGCTGATCGGCGGGATCTCGACGTCGCGCGCGGTGATGAAGGCTCGGCCCGAAGTCGCGGACGAAATCCTGCGAGCCGTGCGGCACATGATCGGCGCAATCGGCGCAATCGGCGGCGAACCGGCTGCGGCAGACGGCAAGAAAACCTGAAACGTGGATGCTTGCGCGCGCTCAGGCGAAGCTTGCCCTTTCCGCATTGAACCCAGCCGCACGATACCCGATAGTAGAAAGGCGCCGTCGTTTGAACGACGGCCTGTTTTTCCGATCCAACATCGATCCGGCTCGTCCCGTCCCTTCCGCTTTGACCGCCACGCGCGCGCACGCCGCGTGACATCTGAAGAAGCCTTCCACGTGAAAGGAGTACATCGTGCACAAATTCATTGCCTCGCTGAATCTGGCTGCCGCGCTGGCGCTCGCCTGCGCCGCTGGCGTCGCGCATGCGCAAGGGTTATCCGTCCAGGACGACGTCAACGCGCCGCAAAACAGTACCAGGCTGATGCCGCACGCAGCGCTCGGCAGCGAATACCCGACACACGGCAACCGCCAGGCCGGCGAACTCGATCTGAACCCGACTGATCCACGCGCGCAGCTCGCCAACGGGTTGCCGAACAACGCCGAGGCAGGCGGCTACGGTGCACCGCTCGCGGGCCGCCAGACCAGCGCCGCGCCTGGGCAGTAAAGCGGCCGTCGGGGCCAGCCCGCGCCCCCCGCGCGCGTTTCGAAGCGTGCATCGCACGCTTCGGCGCGAAGTGCCGATACCCGCTATGCTTCGTGTCTCGCGCCGCCCGGCGCATTGTCTTCCTTCTGTCCTTCTCGCGGAGAGTCGACCCATGGAGTATCGCAAGTTCGGCCGCACAGGCCTCACCGTTTCGCGCCTGTGTCTCGGCACGATGACCTTCGGCATACAGACCGACGAACAGGTGTCACGCAACATTCTCGACAAGGCAGCCGACGCCGGCGTGACCTTCATCGACACCGCCGACGCCTATCCGCTCGGCGCTACCGTCGAGCAGACCGGCCGCACCGAAGAGATCATCGGCCGCTGGCTCAAAGGCAAGCGCGATCGCTTTATCGTCGCGACCAAAGCGTTCAACAAGGTCGGCCCGTCCGCGTGGGACCAGGGCTCGTCGCGCAAGCATCTGCTCGATGCGATCGATGCTTCATTGCGGCGGCTCGACACCGACTACGTCGATCTCTACCAGCTGCACAACGACGATCACAACACGCCACTCGAGGAAACGCTCGAAGCACTCGATACGATCGTGCGTTCCGGCAAGGTGCGCTATGTCGGCGTGTCGAACTTTCTCGCGTATCGGCTCGCGCGCGCGTTAGGGCGCGCCGATGTGCTGCGCGTCGCGCGTTTCGTGTCGGTGCAGCCGCGCTATAACCTGCTGTTCCGGCAAATCGAGCGCGAACTGCTGCCGCTCGCCGATGAAGAGCAACTGGCCGTGATGCCGTACAACCCGCTCGCAGGCGGCTTGTTGACGGGCAAGCACCGGCATGGCGCGAAGCCCGCTGAAGGCCGCTTTACAGCGGCAACTGTCGGCAAGGCAGGCGAGATGTATCAGGAACGCTACTGGCACGAACGCGAATTCGAAACCATCGACAAGCTGCGCAAGATCGCCGAAAAAACCGGCGAGCCGCTGGCGAAGATATCGCTCGCGTGGGTGCTGGCGAATCCGGTGGTGACGTCGGCGATCATCGGCGCAAGCCGGCCGGATCAGCTGGACGACACGCTGGCGGCGGTGAACTTCACGCTCGATACCGAAATGAAAGCGCAACTCGACGACGCCACTGTCGAGTATCGCTGGGGCGACGCGGCGCGCTAGGCCATGCACTGCGCGGCGCATTGAGCGGCACAATGAGCGCCGCAATTAGCGCCGCAATTAGCGCCGCGCACGCGGCCACACTATTCGAAGAAACCGCCGGCGCGCCGGCTGGCGCCCGGCACGGGCGCTATTCGCGCATAGAACGCGAATGCCAGAGTTTCGCGCCGCCCTCGATTCCCGCTGCGTTCGAAACAGCCGCGACGTTCGCCGGCAAATCGAACGTCAGGCGCGCGGCGTTCCCACCGCCGATCCACAGCTTGTCGTAATTCACGAGCGCAGCAAGGATCCCGATGATCTTCTCGACGCGCTTGTTCCAGCGCTTGTCGCCGGCCTTGGCGCGCGCGGCGTCGCCGATGTATTCATCGTAGGCGCGTCCCTTGCTGACCGGATGATGCGCGAGCTCGAGATGCGGCATCAGCTCGCCGTCGCGAAAGAGCGCGGTGCCCGCGCCGGTGCCGAGCGTCAGGACGAACTCGATGCCGCGTCCTTCGATCGCGGCGAGGCCCTGCACTTCGGCGTCGTTGATCATACGCACCGGCAAGCCGCCGAGCCGCCCGGCAAGCATTGCCGCAAGCGGAACGCCGCGCCAGCCCTCGTCGCCGAGGTGCGGCGCGGTCAGCACGCGGTTGTTGCGCACGACGCCCGGAAAACCGATCGAGATGCGCGCCGGATGATGTTGCACGAGCAACGGTTCAACCAGGGTCGCCAGTGCGTCGACGAGTTGGTCCGGGGTGCACGGATGAGGTGTCGGCACGCGCACGCGCTCGCTTTTGATCTGGCCATCCGCATCGATCACGGCAGCCTTCAATCCGGTGCCGCCTATGTCGATCGCGAGAATGCGATCGCCGCGGCTGCGTGCGGCGGCCTTCTGTCCGGCAGCGGACGCCCGCTTGGCAGGTGGCCGCCTCGCAGGCGCCTTTTTAGCCGGCGCCCGCTTGGCCGGCGCCTTCTTCGCTGAAACGGATTTAACGGCACTGCGTGCACTAGCCTTCGTGCCTGTTGCTTTTCGTGTCGGCATATTCGATTTCCCCTGGAAGTTTTCCGCTTGCCACTTATCGCCGCGTTTGCTCATCGCTCAACGGCCGCCACGCGCGCCCATCGCGAGCGAGCAACGCATCCGCTTCGGCGGGGCCGCTGCTGCCGGCGGGATAACCGTGCACCGGCAATGCACCGCCCGCCGGATGCAGCACCGCATCGACCGCGGCCCAGCTCGCCTCGATCCCGTCCGCGCGCTGAAACAGCGTCTCGTCGCCGAGCATGCAGTCGTACAGCAGCGTTTCATAGCCGACATTCGCGCGCTCGTCGAAGAAGTCGCCGTAGTCGAACGACGAACGCACCGCGCCGATCCGCATCGCGGGGCCCGGCACCTTCACGTTGAAATCAAAACGCGTGCCGTGCGCGGGATCGATGCGCAGCGTCAGCACATTCGGCGTCAGCGCATCGACGGACGTATCGCGGAACATCAGGAACGGCACCCGTTTCAAGTGCACGGTGATCTCGGTGCGGCGCGTCGCCAGCCGCTTGCCGGTACGCACATAGAACGGCACGCCGGCCCAGCGCCAGTTGTCGAGAAACACGCGCGCCGCCGCATAGGTTTCGGTGGTGCTGTCAGGCGCTACATTCGGCTCGGCGCGATAGGCCGCGCCCGCCGGCCCCTTTTCATACTGGCCGAATACGACGTCGTCCGCTTTCAATGGCTCGATGGCTTCGAACACTTCGGCCTTCTTGTCGCGCACCGTTTCCGCATTGAACGAATTGGGCGGCTCCATCGCGACCATCGCGAGCAGCTGGAACAGGTGGTTCGGCACCATGTCGCGAAACGCGCCGGTGCGCTCGTAAAACGGGCCGCGCGCTTCGACGCCAAGCGTTTCCGCCGCAGTGATCTGCACGCTGTCGATGTACTCGCGCCGCCAGACCGGTTCGAACAGCGCATTGGCGAAGCGCACCGCGAGAATGCTCTGCACGGTGTCCTTGCCAAGAAAATGGTCGATCCGGTAAACCTGCTTTTCGTGCGCGTATTGCAGGATGTGCGCATTGAGGTCGCGCGCCGAAGCAAGATCGCTACCGAACGGCTTTTCGATCACGAGCCGGCGAAAGCCGCCGCCCGAGTCGTCGCCTTCCTTCAGCAAGCCCGCTTTACCGAGCTGTTCGACGATCGGCTTGAAGAAACGCGCCCCCACGGCGAGATAGAAGATTGCGTTGCCGCCGCGCGTGTTACCCAGCTGCTGCTTGATGCTTTCGAACGTGCTTTCGCTCTGGAAGTCGCCGCTGACATATTGCAGGCGTTGCGCGAGCCAGTTCCACGAGGGCTCGTCGACTTTGCCGGCAGGCGATCGTTCCGCGGCAAACTGCTGCAGCGATTGATGCAGCTCTTCGCGCCATGCATCTGTGGCGCGTTCGCCCCGATTCACGCCGACGATCTTCATTGCGTCATCGAGCAGCCCGTCGACGACCAGGTTGTACAGCGCCGGCGTCAACAGCCGTTTGGTCAGATCGCCGCCCGCGCCGAAGATCACAAGCGTGCACGGCGGCGCCGGCTGTTTGCCGGCCGGCCCGGGCGCGGCGGCATGCGGGCCGGCGTTCACCTTGGCGTCGGCGGACACGTTAGACGTGCCCGAAACATTCGAATTGGACGGCATCGCAATCCCTCGCAAAAGAAGCCAACAGGTGGCGATACAGGGATGACCTGTTACGAAGCTGCACAGTTCAATCTGATCGCCCGTGATCCGCTGTTGCAAGACTTCCGTAATGCCCGGCAAGATGCTGCTGCAGGCCTGCCCTGCCCGATGCCGGCCTTCTGCTTCTGCGCCGATCTGCGCTATTTGACCGCGACGGCAGGCTCCACTTCTCCCGCCACCGGCACCACGCCCGACGTCTCACGCTCACGCGGCTGAAGCAGCAGCGCAACGAGCCCGCTCCAGCCGGTTTGATGCGAAGCACCGACCCCGCGGCCGTTGTCGCCGTGAAAGTATTCGTGAAACAGCACGAGATCCCGCGAGCGCGGATCGGCCTGCAGCAACGGATAAGCGCCCATGACCGGACGCTCGCCGTTTTCGTCTTTCAGGAAGAGCCGCGTGGTGCGGCGCGAGAGCTCACCGGCAATCTCGCTCAACGACAGACGGTTGCCCGAGCCGGTCGGATACTCGACACGGAATTCATCGCCGTAATAGCGGTGAAATTCATACAGCGATTCGATCAACAAATAATTGACCGGCATCCAGACCGGCCCGCGCCAGTTGGAATTACCGCCGAACACACGCGAGTCCGATTCGGCCGGTAAATAGCGGACAGAAAATTCCTTGCCGTCGTGCCGATACACGAAAGGATGATCGCGATGCACACGCGACAGCGCACGCACGCCATAGTCCGACAGGAACTCGGATTCGTCGAGCGCGCGCGTCAGCAACGCTTTCATCCGGTGTCCACGCAACAGCGACAGCAGCAGGCTATTGCCCTTGCCCGGCTCGTTCCAGCGCGACACGAGCCGCGCCAGATCCGGCCGATGCCGCAGAAACCAGGTCAGCCGGTCGCGCAGTCCCGGCAGCGAGTCATGCAGGCGCTCTTCGATCACATGCACGGCAAAGAGCGGAATCAGCCCGACGATCGAACGCACCCGCATCGGCACATTGCGGCCGTCGGGCAAGCGCAGCTTGTCGTAGAAGAAGCTGTCCTCGCTGTCCCACAAGCCGGTATCGCAGTTGTCTTCGCAACTGACCGCTTCGGCGATATACAGGAAGTGCTCGAAGAACTTCACGCCGATATCGACGAACACATGATTCGCAAACGCAAGCTCCAGCGCGATACGCATCAGATCGAGCGCATAGGCCGCCATCCATGCGGTGCCGTCGGCCTGGTCGATATGCCCGCCGGTCGGCAACGGCGACGACCGGTCGAAGATGCCGACGTTGTCGAGACCGAGAAAGCCGCCCTGGAAAATGTTGCGGCCATCGGCGTCCTTGCGGTTCACCCACCACGAAAAATTCAGCAGCAACTTGTGAAACACGAGTTCGAGGAAATCGCGGTCGCCCTTGCCCGTCAGCGCGCGGTCGATCTCATAGACGCGCCACGCGGCCCACGCATGCACCGGCGGATTCGCGTCGCCGAGCGCCCATTCATAAGCGGGGAGTTGCCCGTTCGGATGCTGGTAGCGGTCTTTCACGAGCAGCAGCAACTGGCGCTTCGCGAACGCGGGATCGATCAACGCGAACGCGGCCGCGTGAAATGCAAGATCCCACGACGCATACCACGGGTATTCCCATTTGTCGGGCATCGAGACGATGTCCGCATTGCACAGATGCCGCCAGTCCGCATTGCGGCCGCGCCTGCGGCCGGGCGGCGGCGCGGGCTGCGCCGGATCGCCGTCCATCCAGCGTTGCACGTCGAACTGGTAATACTGCTTCGACCACAGCATGCCCGCGAGCGCCTGGCGCTGCACGAGCCGCGCGTCCGGATCGTCGATATCGCACTGCAGCGCGTCGTAGAACCCGTCGGCTTCCGCGATCCGATGTGCGAACAACGCGTCGGCGTCGAGCGGCACTTCGTCGGGCGCCGAAGCAACCCGCCAGCGCAGATACACGACCGCGCGGCCCTTCGGCCCCAACGCGAGCGGCACATGCGCGCCGGCCTTCGTGCCCGCGTCGCGGCGCACCGCCTGCTCGTCGCCGTGCACCAGGTAGTCGTTGAAGCCGTCCTTGAATGGACCGGTGCCGTCCATGCCGTGCAGGCGTTTGACGTTGGTCTCGTTCTCGCAGAAGAGCCATTCGACGCCCGCTCCGTCCTGCGCGTCCTTCAACCACGCGGTGACGACAACCGGCTCGTGACCGGGGTGGCGCCCGAACAGATACGTTCTGTCCCGCACCGACGTTCTCGTCAGCGACGGCTTCTCATCAAGCCCTTTCCACGACCATTTGTTGCGCGCCCAGATCTGCGGCAACAGGTCGAGCGAGGCGGCCTCGTCCGCGCGATTCTCGACGGTGACGCGCATCACAATGTCGTCGGGCGTGTGCTTCGCGTACTCGACCGTCACGTCGAAATAGCACAAATCGTCGAAGACGCCGGTATCGAGCACTTCATACTCGGGCACGTCGGCGCCGCGCCGCGCGTTTTCGTCGACGAGGTCCGCGTACGGATAAGCCGCATGCGGATACTTGTAGAGCATGCGCATATACGAATGCGTCGGCGTGCCGTCGAGGTAGAAGTACAGTTCCTTCACGTCTTCGCCATGATTGCCTTGCGCATTCGTGAGGCCGAACAGGCGCTCCTTCAGGATTGGATCGCGGCGGTTCCACAGTGCAAGCGACACACACCAGCTGAGCGTGTCGTCGCCGAAGCCGGCGATGCCATCCTCACCCCAGCGGTAGGCGCGGCTGCGCGCGTGATCGTGCGGGAAATAGTCCCAGGCGGTACCGTCGACGCTGTAATCCTCGCGGACGGTGCCCCACTGGCGCTCGCTGAGATACGGACCCCAGCGTTGCCAGCGTGCGCATTCGGTGGAGTGCAGGCGGGTGCCTTCTGCGGTGGTCAGCAGATCGGCTACGCGTAGCGGAGGCATGGCGGCTTCCTCGCTTTGACAGGGCGGCGGGACTGACATCGTAGCGCGGTTTGCGCGGCGATGCGCTTGTTGCTTGTTACATGTCTGCCAGCAGCGCTTCAATACGCAGCCGCTCGCCGAGCGACCACGCCTGAAACGGCGCGCCGCCCGGTTTGTGCGGTGCATCGCCGTCCGCGACTTCGGACAGGTGATCAAGACCCGCGCAGTCCAGATGCGCATCGAGTGGCGCCAGAAACCGCGCGCGCGCTTGGGCGCGTGCTGCTGCATCCGGTTGTCGAACCCGCAGCCACGCTTGAACAAACGGACCCAGCAGCCACGGCCACACGGTTCCCTGATGGTAAGCGCCGTCGCGCTCGCGCGGCCCGCCGTCGTACCGGCCGCGATACGCGGGATCGGACGGCGCAAGCGTGCGCAGGCCGAGCGGGGTAAATAGATGCGTGTACACCTGTTCGACCACCGCATGCGCCGCCGCACCGTCGAGCACCTGAAACGGCAAACCGCCGACCGCGAAAATCTGATTCGGGCGAATCGACCGGTCGATCGCGCCGGGCGTGTGATCGACATCGACGTTATCGAACAGCGCGCCCGTCGACGGGTCGATGAATCGTTCGACAAAAGCACGCGTCGCGCGCTCGGCCGGTTCACGCCATTGCGGATTCCACATGGCGCCGATGCGCAGCGCGTTGATCCACAGCGCCTCTACTTCGACCGGCTTGCCGATGCGCGGCGTGACGACCCAGTCGCCGATTTTCGCGTCCATCCAGGTGAGTTGCACACCGGGCACGCCGGCTTGCAGCAGGCCGTCGCCGTCGGCGCGGATGCCGAAGCGCGTGCCGCGCGTATAGCCCGCAAGAATCGTATCGACAGCATCCTGCAGACGGTTGCGCGTATCGGCCGATGCATGCGCCGCGGCCAGATAGTCATGCACCGCGACCGCGAACCACAGCGATGCATCGACCGCGTTGTACTCCGGCGTATCGCCTTCGTCGGGAAAGCGGTTCGGCAGCATGCCGTCGGACAGCGCCCCCGACCATTGAACAAGGATCGCTTCGGCCTCGTCGTAACGCTGCGCCGCGAGCAGCAAACCACGCATCGCGATGAACGTGTCGCGGCCCCAATCGGTGAACCACGGAAAGCCCGCGACGATCGTGCGGCCCTTGCCGCGCGCAACGACGTAGGCG
>DASXXR010000277.1:0-2499 GCA_036502945.1 Paraburkholderia sp.
GTCGGAGAACAAGTTGCTCGCGCATCCAGCGTCGGTCGATTCGCTGCCGACCTCGGCGAATCAGGAAGACCACGTGTCGATGGCGACGTTTGCCGCGCGCAAGCTCGCCGACATCGCGGAAAACACCGCGAACATTCTGTCCATCGAAGTGCTCGCCGCGGCGCAAGGCGTCGATCTGCGCGCGCCGCATCAAACCAGCCCGGCCTTGCAGCGCGTGATGACCGTCGTGCGCAACGAAGTGCCGCACTACGAGCTCGATCATTACTTCGCGCCTGACATTGCGGCCGTCACGCGTCTTGTGCAGAACGGCACGATCGCCGCGCACAGCCCGTTCGAATTCGTTTCCGAACAGCGCTGACATGAACGCGCCGGCTTATCAGGGAATCAAGGATTTCATCCTCTCCCGTATCCACGCGGGCGAATGGGGTGAGGGCGACCAGGTTCCGTCGGAAAACGAACTGGCACGCGAATTCAACGTCGCGCGGATGACGGTAAACCGCGCATTGCGCGAGTTGACCTCGGAGCAGGTGCTCACGCGCGTGCAGGGTTCGGGCACGTTCGTCGCGCGGCCGAAGTACGAGTCGACGCTGGTCGCGATCCGCAGCATCTCCGATGAAATCGTCGCACGCGGACATCGTTATCGCGCCGACGTGCTGAATGTCGGCGCGGCCGTCGCGGACGCGGCGCTCGCCGACGAAATGCAGCTGAAGCCGGGCAGCCCGATCTTTCATTCGCGCGTGCTGCATTTCGAAAACGACGAGCCGGTGCAACTGGAAGAACGCTGGGTCAATCCGGCGGTTGCGCCCGAATACGCGCTGCAGGACTTCACCCATACGACACCGAACCAGTACCTGGTGCGGGTGGCGCCGCTGCAGCGCGTCGAATACCGGATCGAAGCGTTGGCGGCCGATGCCGACACGCGCCGGCTGCTGACAATGGACGATGCCGAACCCTGCCTCGTGCTGCATCGGCGCACGTGGTCGCAAAGTGTGGTCGCTTCGGTGGCCAATCTCTGGCATCCGGGGAACCGCTACCGCTTCACCGGACACTTCTGATTTCTCGCTGTTTTCAGCGCTTCCGAGGCCCAATACCATGAACCACCCGAAACACATCGACCCGCGTCTTGACCCGTCACGCACGATTCGCGCGCCGCGCGGCAGCGAGAAAACCTGCAAGACGTGGATTGCGGAAGCCGCCTACCGGATGATCCAGAACAACCTGGACCCGGAGGTCGCCGAGCATCCGCACGCGCTCGTCGTGTACGGTGGCATCGGCCGCGCGGCGCGCAACTGGGATTGCTTCGATCAGATTCTCGCGTCGCTGAAGGACCTGAACGACGATGAGACGCTGCTGATCCAGTCGGGCAAGCCGGTCGGTGTGTTTCGCACGCACGCGGACGCGCCGCGCGTGCTGCTCGCGAATTCGAACCTCGTGCCGCATTGGGCGACGTGGGACCACTTTCACGAGCTCGACCGCAAGGGCTTGATGATGTACGGCCAGATGACGGCGGGCAGCTGGATTTACATCGGCAGCCAGGGCATCGTGCAGGGCACGTACGAAACGTTTTTCTCGATTGCGAACCAGCACTTCAAAGGCAACCCGCAGGGCCGCTGGATCCTGACGGGCGGCCTCGGCGGAATGGGCGGCGCGCAGCCGCTTGCGGCGACCATGGCGGGCTTTTCGATGATCGCGGTGGAATGCGACGAGACGCGCATCGATTTCCGCCTGAAGACGCGCTACGTCGACAGGAAAGCGAAGACGCTCGACGAAGCGCTCGCGATGATCGACGAGGCGAAGCAGAAAGGCAAGCCGGTTTCGGTAGGCTTGCTCGGCAACGCGGCGGACGTGTTCGCGGAACTCGTGAAGCGCAACATCGTGCCGGACTGCGTGACCGACCAGACGAGCGCGCACGATCCCATTCACGGTTACCTGCCGCAGGGCTGGAAGATCGAAGACTGGCGCGAGCGGCAGAAGACGGATCCGCAAAGCATCGTGACACCCGCCAAACAATCGATGGCCAAGCAGGTGCAGGCCATGCTGACGCTGCAGGAACGCGGCGCGGCCACGCTCGACTACGGCAACAACATCCGGCAGATGGCGCTCGAAATGGGCGTTAAGAATGCATTCGATTTTCCGGGCTTCGTACCGGCGTACATCCGGCCGCTCTTTTGCGAAGGCAAAGGGCCGTTCCGCTGGGTCGCGCTGTCGGGTGATCCGGAAGATATCTACAAGACCGATGCGAAGGTCAAGGAACTGATTCCCGACGACGCGCATCTGCACAACTGGCTCGACATGGCGCGCGAACGCATTGCGTTCCAGGGTTTGCCCGCGCGGATCTGCTGGGTGGGCGTGAAGGATCGCTATCGCCTCGGCCAGGCGTTCAACGAAATGGTCAGGAACGGCGAATTGAAGGCGCCGATCGTGATCGGCCGCGATCACCTCGACACCGGCTCGGTGGCAAGCCCGAATCGCGAAACCGAATCGATGAAGGACGGCTCC
>DASXXR010000278.1:0-4811 GCA_036502945.1 Paraburkholderia sp.
CGTTCGCGCTGCGCGGCGCGGAAAGCGCAGGCGCGCGCACGCGTTTCTTCGGTGGCGCTTTCCTGCACCGCTTGCCGCACTACGCGCCGGAAAGCGAGCAACGCACCGCCGAACAGATCGAGCTGATCGAAGCGGTGCGGCATGCCGACGCGCTGCTTATCGCGACACCCGGCTATCACGGCGGCGTGTCGGGCCTGGTCAAGAATGCGCTGGACACG
This sequence comes from Paraburkholderia sp., assembly GCA_036502945.1. Classification (GTDB taxonomy): domain Bacteria; phylum Pseudomonadota; class Gammaproteobacteria; order Burkholderiales; family Burkholderiaceae; genus Paraburkholderia. The sequence continues at coordinate 219 of DASXXR010000278.1, forward strand.
CTCGAAGACCTGCGCGACGACGAGCGCCCTTACCTCGACGGCCGCGCGGCCGGTTGCATCGTAACCGCTTACGGGTGGCAGGCAGCCGGTTCGGTGCTGACCTCGCTGCGCTCGATCGTCCACGCGCTGCGCGGCTGGCCGACACCGTTCGGCGCGGGCATCAATACGCTCGAAACGCGCTTCGACGGCGCGGACAGATGCTCCGATCCCAATGTGGCCGAACAACTCGCGCTGGTCGGCCGCCAGGCCGCCGAGTTCGCTCTGGCATTCGGTGTGCAACGCCAGACCGCACCCGCACCCGCGGGCGTGGGCGCTGGCGCAAACGCGCGAGCGGCAAAGATTCTCGCGCTCGCCGACTAGCCGCTCCTCCGCCTTTCCCCCTGCGCACCGCCGCCGCGTGGTGCGCGCCACGCGCTCGACCCGCCGCTTATGCGGCCGCGCGCACGCAGCGCGGGGTCAAACCGTGTGCCAAGCAACAGACGCTCTCATTTCGCCGACGGATAGTCGCGTCAACGCACACGACATCCGCCACAGCCAGATCCGCGCAGACCGTTAGAGGCCACCCGTGATTTGCTTGCGACGAAAGATGGATTCACGAGCGACGCCGCTACGCATACGCGGGTGGCCGCCTGCCCGATAACCGATCGTCGCGATGCGTCCGCTAAAGGCTGACACGCAAACAGGCACGATCGAACGCGAATCACATGAACCGACTCATCCGCTACAAGGGGTACCAGGTCGCCCCGGCTGCGCAGCGTCTTCCGAACGGAATGTTCGCTGCCAATCTGACCATCGAGAAGACGGCTACCCACCCGGGCCGCGCCTACTCGTTCGACGCCCTCGACTACTTCTTCGACGAAGAACTTGCACTCGCCTATGCGTTCCGCTGGGGGCGCTTATGGATCGATCACCATCAATGAAGGCGGCCCACCGCACGATCTTTGCGATTCAGCGCCGCGCGGGCCGTCGACCCTGAAACCGCCGCCGGGCGGTCGTTGCGGGCTCCCAAGCCGGGTTCCAGCAGGTTGTGACAGAATAGGCTCCATATCTGCCCGACGCCTTCACACCTGCCATGTCCGACACCTTGACAGATGCTGCCGATGATCGCGCGCTGCGCCATTGGACTTTCCGCGACCAGGCACGCATGCCGATCGGTTCCGAAGCCCACAAGCAGATGTTCTGCCGAATGTTGCTTGAAACCCATAACCCCTATAAACCCGCGGTGCTCGACTGGCCGCACCTCGCGCCGGATGCATTGAAGCGTCTAACATCGCTGCCCATCTGGGACATCGCGGTGCAGACCGAAGGCCGCGCATCGATTCGCATGTCCAGTTATGCCGCGCGTGTCGCCGACCCGTTGCTGCGCGAAGCGATCGAAATGAACGCGGCCGAGGAAGCGCGTCACAAGCACGTGTTGTCGCGGCTCGTCGCCGCATACGGGATCAAGCTCGCGCCCGAGCCCGACTACGCGCCGCCGCGCGACCCTGAATGGGCGTGGATGTTCACCGGCTACAGCGAGTGCATCGACAGCTTCTTCGCGTTCGGCCTCTTTCGTTCGGCTCAGGCCTCCGGCTACTTCCCTGAAGCCCTCGTCAAAACTTTCGAGCCGGTGATCCAGGAAGAAGCGCGTCATATCCTCTTCTTCGTCAACTGGGTTGCATGGTATCGGCGCACCATGCCGTGGTGGCGTCGCCCGTGGCACGCGGCGCGCGTCGCGGCGATCTGGGTGAAGCTGGTGTGGGACCGCGTGGGCATCGCGAAGGGCATCGGCGCCGACGGCGCCGTGCAAGACTCGAACTTTCTGCCGGCCAACAGCGCGACCCTCGGCGATGCGCTGAACGCGCGCCAATTGCTCGAGCTGTGTCTCGTCGAAAACGAGCAGCGGATGAGCGGCTACGATACGCGGCTCGTGCGCCCTACCTTCGTCCCGCGGCTTGCGCGTCTCGCGCTGCGCTACATGAAGAAATAAGCGGCACGGCATTGCGCTGACGTGCCGCCTCGTCGCCTGACCGATAACGTTGCGCCGATGAGATACAAGGCTCGTCGACGGTATCGATCAACGGCAGGGCCGTCGACACGATGCTCGCCTATCTGCGCAACACCGACCCGGCCGGCAACGCAGGGATACCCGGTCTGTCGTTGCCTGCCGGGCTGACTGCAGACGGCCTGCCAGTCGGCATAGAATTCGATGGCCTGACCGGCAGCGACTGTCGCCTGCTGGCAATCGGCATTGCGTGCGAGCAGGTGCTCGGCCCGCTCGCCGCACCCACCATCTAATGAGCGGACTTCATGCGCGACCTTTTGCGAAGTATCGTTGTTCTCGGCCTCGCCATTATCGTAGCCGGCTGTGCCGAACTGGCGACCAGCAATCCGAACGCACTGTGGATGATCGTCGACAACCAGTGCGTGCCGCCGGCTAAAACCTCCGGTAACCCTGGCGCATGCACGGCCGTCGACCTCGCGCAGCGCTATGCGATCCTGAAGGACATCGACGGCAACACCCAATACCTGCTGATCCCCACCGACCGCATTACCGGCATCGAAAGTCCGATCGTGCTGGCACCTGACACACCGGACTACTGGGTCGATGCATGGGACGCGCGGCACTTTGTCGAGAAGCGGCTCAAGCTCGGCCTGCCGGAGAACCAGCTCGGGCTTGAAATCAACTCGCAGTCCCGGCGCTCGCAATCGCAACTGCACATTCACATCGACTGCATGCAGCGCGATATCGTCGAAGCGCTCGCGCCACATCGCGACGACGTGCTCGGCCAATGGCGCTGGACGACGCTCGGCGGACAGCGCTATCGCGTGATGCGGGTGGCGAACCTGTCCGGCGAAAACGATCCGTTTCTGGTCGTCGCACGCGATCAGCAAGCTGAGATGGCGAAGCAGACCATTCTGGTAACGGGCGCCGGGTCGTCGAACAAGGACGGCTGGCTGATCGTCAACAGCGGCTTGAATGTCGAAAACGGCAGCGGCACCGCCGAAGGCCTGCTCGATCACGCGTGCCGGATCGCGGCGCACGGCTGAACGTTGCAAAGCGGCGGCGCGGTGCGCGGGCCGCCCGCTAAGCGCTTTTTGATCGAAGCTTTACGCGACAAATTGGTTCTGTCGCGGCGGGGCAGCCACTACGATCGGTTTCAATGCACGTTCGGGCAAGGCCCTGCGCTTTTACGAGCTACCCGCCGATGGCCATCTATCTCGATGACGCGCAGCGTCATTCACTCAACCGCCAGCGCGAGAACTGGACGTGGCGCACCGAATGGCCCACGTGGCTGTTGATCGTGACGATCTACGGAGGATGGTTCGGCGTCGCGCTGAATACGCGTACGCTCGGCTTGCCGCTTGCAACCATTCTGCTGGCGCTGCTCGGCACGTGGTACCTGTCGTTGCAACACGAACTGCTGCACGGCCACCCCACTCGCTCGCCGTTCATCAACGGCTTGCTTGGCTGTGCGCCGCTCGCTGTGTGGTTTCCGTACGGTGTCTATCGCGACTTGCATTTGCGGCATCATGACGACCTGCGTCTGACACACCCTGACTTCGATCCGGAGAGTTACTTCGTCAGCCGTGCCGCATGGCGGCGAGCCGGCCCATTGCTGCGTGCGCTGCTAACGGCGCGCAACACCTTCGTTGGACGCTTGCTGCTCGGGCCGGCCTTTACCCTCGCCGCGACGGCGGTCGACGCGCTGCGCAAGATCGCGCGCGACGACCCAACCGACGTACCGGTCTGGCTCGCGCATTTTGCGGCGCTTGCCGCGTTGACGATATGGCTTGACCGCGTCTGCGGCATTGCACCGTGGCTGTTCATCGCGGGTGTCGGCTATCCGGTGTTAGCCGTTAGCTCAATCCGGTCGTTTCATGAACATCGCGCGGTGCGCGCCCATGAACAGCGCTCGGTGATCAACGAAGCGGCGTGGTGCTGGCGCTTGCTGTTCCTGAACAACAACTACCATGCCGTGCATCACGATTTGCCTGGGGTGCCGTGGTTCGCGCTAAGCGGCGTCTATCGTGCGCGGCGCCACGACTATCTGGTGCGCAACGGCGAGTTCATCGTGCACGGCTATACGGAATGGCTTAAGCGCTATGCGCTCCGTCCGGTCGCTCACGCAATGCACCCGTTCGCCGAACCGGTTGAACACCCGGCGATTGCGCGAGACGGCAACCACAGCGGCAAGCCCGCCTCAACGAAACATCGCGGTACACGGCCTGATTCATCGACAGCCCGCGCACCGCGACATCAACCGCCTTAGTTCAAACGCTTCAACTGGCCATCGTCCGCATACCAGTCGACCGTCTTGCCGCTGGTATTGATGGTCACCGCGCGCGGCTCGCTGAACTGGTCGAACGATTCGATACCCGTTTCACGGCCCACGCCGCTGTTCTTGAAGCCGCCCCAAGGCGAAGCCGGATCGAGACGGTGATGATCGTTCACCCACACCATCCCGAACTCCAGCTTGCTCGCAACGCGATGCGCGCGCGCCACGTCGAGCGTCCAGATCGATGCGGCAAGACCGAACTGCGTGTCGTTGGCGATGCGCAGCGCGTCTGCTTCATCCTTGAACGGCATCACCACCGTCACCGGACCGAACA
>DASXXR010000279.1:0-2911 GCA_036502945.1 Paraburkholderia sp.
GTGATGTCGATGCCCGTGCCATCGCCTTCGATGTACGGAATGATCGGCTGGTCGGACACGTTGAGCGAGAAATCCGCGTTGACGGTGATCTTGTCACCGCCGGTCGGAACCTTGATGTGCTGATACGCCATGATCGGACTCCAGTGATGGCTATGCTGGTGTAAGCAGATGGGGACCTGCGAAACTGGGCGCTCCTCATACGCGCAATACCGGACGGCCGCGAGCGGCCAGGCGGTCATTTTAGCCCAGCGCGGCGCGGGGGCGCTTGCGCAGGCAGGAACGATAAATTTAGTCTTATGTCTTATATAAGATATAAGACTAAACCGTCCGGCATTATGCATTAATATCCCGCCATTCGCCACACAGGCAACCCCATGGCACGCAGCGTCCGACGTTGCCGCCTGCTTCGACTTCCGCCGAACTTTCGCATGACTCTGCTCGCCCTCAACAAGCCGTTCGGCACGATCTGCCAGTTCTCACCGCATGAGACGCGCGCGTCGCTGGCGGACTGGGTGAAGGTGCCGGGCGTCTATCCGGCCGGCCGCCTCGACTCGGACAGCGAAGGCCTGCTGCTGCTCACCGACGACGGCGCCTTGCAGGCGCGCATCGCCGAGCCGCGTCACAAACTGGTCAAACGCTACTGGGCGCAAGTCGAAGGCGCGCCGCACGACAGCGACCTGCAAGCACTCGCGCGCGGCGTCGATCTCGGCGATCACGTGACGCGCCCGTGTCGCGCGGACTTCGTCGAACCGCCCGCGACACTGTGGCCGCGCAACCCGCCGGTTCGCTACCGCGCCGCGATCCCGACAACCTGGATCGAACTGTCGATCACCGAAGGCAAGAACCGCCAGGTGCGCCGCATGACGGCCGCAGTGGGCTTCCCGACACTGCGGCTCGTGCGCGTCGGCATTGGCGCGCTCGATATTTTTTCGCTCGGACTGCAACCCGGCGACACGCTCGAATTGCCGGCACGCGCGCCGTGGGACGGTTCCGCGTGACGCGCACACGGTATGCGTCGACGAGCCAAGTCGCTGTAGCGTCAAGCATTTCATGCGTGAGTGTGCGCCCCCGCGCGAGCACCGCCCGGATCAGTGCAAATCGGTAGACATCGACGTCAACCGGGCCGCGACGTCACGCGTTATTCGACGCAGATGCCGCTCGAAGCTATCCGGCATTCAGCCTCGCGAGCCTTTGCGCAAGCCGTTCAGACGGTCTGCACGATGCGTCCGGACGCTCGCAGCTGCCGCGAAAATTTCTTCGCGACAGCTGTCAACCGAAAGGTGGATGGCACGTTTAACGTCATGACTCAACCTATACCGGGTCATTTGGTTAATTTACTAAAGCTGAGGAATTCACAAAATGAACAAACTGATCGCTGCTCTGGTCGCTAGCCTCTTCGCAACGGCAGCATTCGCACAAGCCTCGGCTCCGGCTGCTGCTCCGGCAGCTCCGGCAGCTGCTTCGTCGGCTCACAAGGCAACGAAGAAGCACGCACACAAGAAGACGAAGAAGACGGCAGCGGGTGCAGAAGCTGCTTCGGGCGCTTCGGAATAAGTTTTTTGAAATAACGCAGTCAAGAACCCGCTTCACCTGCCGTTCTTACGGCGTTGAAAGGCAGATGGCCGCAAGGCAATCTGCCTTTTTCTTTTCCGACGCGCTCGCGTAACATTCGCGGTTCATATTCAGCAAGGAGTTCCGCCGTGCGATTCAACCTGCGCTCGCTAGTGGCGCGCTTTGTATTTGCCGTTGCGTTGCCTGTCGCCGCATTGTCGTTCGCCGTCACCACGGCTGAGAACGCGCATGCGCAGCAAATGCCCGCCGGCGCCAAACAGCCGGGCGACTTTCCGCGCGCGAAGCTGACGGCCGGCATGTTCGTGATCGACGCCGCCGTGGCCGCCAACGACGCGGACCGCGAACAAGGCCTGATGTACCGCACCCAGCTTGCACCCAATGAAGGAATGCTGTTCGTGTTCAACGAAAACGCCGTGCATTGCTTCTGGATGAAGAACACGTTGATCCCACTGTCGATCGCGTTTATCCGCGCCGACGGCACCGTCACCGACATTGACGAGATGCAGGCCGAGACCACCAACAACCATTGCCCGCGCAACAACGGCGTTTACGCGCTCGAGATGAGCAAGGGCTGGTTCACATCGAAGGGCATCAAGCCGGGCATGCAGATTCAAGGCCTGCCGTCCCCACAGTAAGCGGCCCGGGGGCACCCACCACCCTTATCACCCTCTGCGGGCGGTCGATAAAAAATCCATAAAAGCCGGTGATGCGCGAGAAGCGCCGCCGGCTTTTTTGCGCCTGCACGCCGCGCTGCGATGCTGCGCCCGGCTCTGTTTGCGGTGCGCGTCCTGCCAGCCCGAGCCACCGAAGGTCAAGCAAAAGCCGATCCGACAGGATATGCTTATGATCTCTGCAAGTCGCGCCGCGACCGTCCGTACGGGGTGGTCAACCCGTCCGGCGTTCATGGGCCGGCGCGCACATCCATGGAGGTTCACGTGCCCCGCAAGACTCCCATCGAGCGCTATCGAAACATCGGGATCAGCGCTCACATCGATGCCGGTAAAACTACTACTACCGAGCGCATCCTTTTCTACACCGGCGTGACTCACAAGATCGGCGAGGTTCACGACGGCGCGGCGACGATGGACTGGATGGAGCAGGAGCAGGAGCGCGGCATCACGATCACATCGGCTGCGACGACGGCGTTCTGGAAGGGCATGGCCAGCAACTATCCGGAACACCGGATCAACATCATCGACACCCCGGGGCACGTCGATTTCACGATCGAAGTCGAGCGCTCGATGCGCGTGCTCGACGGCGCGTGCATGGTGTACGACTCGGTCGGCGGCGTGCAGCCCCAGTCGGAAACCGTGTGGCGCCAGGCGAACAAGTACAAGGT
>DASXXR010000280.1:0-16437 GCA_036502945.1 Paraburkholderia sp.
AGCAAGCAGGAAAACACGGATCAGGTGTTCTTCGGCGCGACCGTCGAGTACGCGACGCAGGATGGCGAATCGCATACCGTGACGATTGTCGGCGTCGACGAAGTGGACCTGGATCAAGGGCACGTCAGCTGGATTTCACCCATCGCCCGTGCGCTGCTGAAAGCGAAAGTCGGCGATCAGGTGACGTTGCATACGCCGGCCGGTCCGCAATCGATCGATGTCCTCGACGTCAGGTATCCGTCTGCGGACGAAGAAGCCGCGAGGTAGCCATCGCGGTTCGATGCGGCATGTGTTTTGTAGCCGCGGCGAGCGCTCGCGGACAGGCTGCAAACAGTGCGCACCCTGATGCGCCTGCGCGACGATAAAAAAGGCGCCGCAAGCGGCGCCTTCAATACTGCGGATACAGCTGAAGCTTAGAAGCGGTGACGCATACCCGCCGTTACAGCGACCTGGTTGTTGGTCGCCGAAGCGGCCAGGCCGTTGATCGCCGGGGCGACAATCCCGCCATCGTTGGTGGTCACGTATTCGGCTTGCAGGTACACGTCCGTACGCTTCGACAGCGCGTAGTCCGTTTGCAGGTTGACCTGGTTCCAATGCTCGTGCGTGCCCTGAATGCTTGCACGCGTGTACGTGTAGTTGCCCGCGAGGCTGAGAGCCGGCGTCAGAGCGTAGCGCGCGTTGCCTTCGAAGTTCTGGAACTGTGCGCTTTGGCCACCGCCAACAGCCTGCGGGGCTGAATTGCCCGACACGCCGGCACCGATTGCGTTAAGCGAGTTCAGGTTGGTTTGCGTGTACACGAGGCCGACGGTTGCCGGGCCAAACGTGTAGTTTGCGCCTGCGCCCCACGTCTGCTGGCGGCCAGCGAAGAACGTGTTGTCGCTGGCGATTGCGCCGCTTGAGTTGATGTTCGCCGCGTTGACGTTGCCGTTGTTGTTGATTTGCAAGTACGCAGCCGCGAGGTTGAAGCCCGCGAAGCCGTACGACGTACCCACGCTGTACACGCGGTTGTTCGCGAAGCCGTCTGCCTGGTTCGAGAAGCCGTACAACGCGCCGAACTTGAAGCCCGCATAGTTCACGCTCTGAAACTTGATCGCGTTGTTCACGCGGAACGAGTTGTTCAGGTTGTCGTTATCGAGCGGGTGGGCGAACTGCGTGCCGCCGTATTGCGTGCCCGTCAGTGCCAGCGGCGCGACGTAGTCGACCATGCTGTCGTATTGACGACCGAGGGTAACGGAGCCGAACTGGTCACTCGCGAGACCGACGAACGCCTGACGGCCGAATTCACGACCACCTTGCTTGAGCGTGCCGTCGTTGATGCCGAAGCCGTTTTCCAACGTGAAGATCGCCTTCAGACCGCCGCCGAGGTCTTCAGCGCCGCGCAAGCCCCAACGGCTGCCGTTGATCGAGCCGCTGGTTTCTTGCCAGTTGCTGTGGCCGTGCTGATTGTTCGTATAGGTGATGCCGGCGTCGATCAAACCGTACAGCGTTACGCTGCTCTGCGCGTGAGCAGCTGTAGCAAAAACGCCCGACAGGGCGGCGACCATGAGTGTCTTTTTCATCTTTGTAACTCCGAGAACAGGATGGGCTTTGGAAACCCAGGCTTTAAGAAAACCATCACGCGAGCGCTGCGAGAGGCGAAGTTCGCATGAAAAACGCGCGATGAACCTTACGCGTTCGTTTTCCGGGTAGGCAAAGTGTAGAGACGTGGTCGGCTTAGTGAACGTTCCGATTTCCGCAATAAAGTATTACGAGAGGCGAAATTATGGGGTCTCGGGCGCTCAGCCTTGCTGGCAAAGGCCTTACAGTACTTCGGGATGACCCTGGGGTTGTGTGTCAGCGGCGTTGCGTTGTGTAATTGAGACGTCAAATGATGCGTAAAAACAACAAAATTGACGTTAAAGGTATGATTATTCCGAATCTTGAAACGGGTGATTGTGGGTCGCGTAGTTAATGAAATTAGAGGTGGATGTTATGCTGAGACCTCTGCTCTTCGAGGCAGATTTTTTCTTCGACGAAAGAGATCTCCAAACTTTGTCAGCACGACCTTTCAGTCGTGCTTTTTTTTGCTTACGCTCCTCGTCGGGCTAGCTGCGCCTGCCTGCGACAGTCGGGGCGAGTTCGAAGGCTGGCGAAGCGCTCCAATCTTCCATTACGTAATGACGCGCGTCCATTGGGGAAGACAGCAGGTTCTGCCAGTGATCGCCGTGCCAAACGGGGTCGACGGGGTGGATTTGATAGTCCGGTGACGCGCTTTCTGGTTTGATGTGCAGATCGTTCCGATCGGGCGAATGTTGTACGGAATGTCCGGAACGCACGAGATGGGACGCGAAGCGACGGAAAATATCTAGCAACATGACAGCCTCCCTGATTCCACTGCTATTGCTCATGATGAAGTGGAGGCGTTACCTCAACAACTCGTAGAAACACTTACCAAAGACACGTTTTGTTACATATGGAAGAATTTTCCTCACAAACAAATGCGATCGGTAAAAATGGCTTTGATTATTTACTGATCAATTTAATAAAAGAACATGCGCTGCGCATCGAATGGATTGATTAACGCGGGCACTGGTAAACGATGCCTTGACGATGGGTTGCGCTTGCCCGTATAAATGCGAAGCGCGATAGCGCTGTATGTTGCGAATCGACATTCGCATTGCCCGTCTCAAACAAATTTCGAGGAAAACTGGAACATGGAAACCGGTGTCGTCAAATGGTTCAACGATGCTAAAGGCTTCGGCTTTATCACTTCTGATGCGGGCGGCGACGATCTGTTCGCTCATTTCTCTGAAATCCGCTCTGAAGGATTCAAGTCGCTGAAGGAGAATCAACGCGTTTCTTTCGAGGTCAAGAATGGCCCGAAAGGCAAACAGGCAGCTAACATCCAGCCGCTGTAAAAAGCGCAACAGGATTTGCTGTGACTGACAAAGCCCTCGCATTGGCGAGGGCTTTTTGTTAGGCGAAAGATAACCGTGCGAAATGGCTATGACTTGCGCGATTCAACATGAAGTTTGCGTGTCAGTTTAAAGTCGAGCGTAATGGGACTGTTGTCGGATAGATCTCAGTCATGAATATCGCTGTCAAGAAAATCCGCTGGTGTGTTCGTCATCTTTAATCAGAATAATCGACACTTGTGCGTCCACCACCAGGATGGCAAGTCGTCGGACTCGTTTGCGTGTTCGGCGGGCCGATGGTGCATACTTGGCCACGATCCGCACCGAAACCTATTCTCATCCATGCTTGAATCGTTCTTGCCCGCGCAGGCGGCGCTCGACATACCCATTGCGTTCGTCGATCTGGAAACCACAGGCGGTTCGACCGGCGAGCATCGCATAACCGAAGTCGGCGTAGTCGAAGTGGGGCCGGACGGCGTGTCCCGCTGGAGTTCGCTAGTCGATCCGCAGCAGCCGATCCCGCCGTTCATCCAGCAACTGACCGGCATCACCGACGCAATGGTGCGCGGCGCGCCCACCTTCGACGCGATCGCGCCCGGTCTCTTCGAGCGGCTTGCCGGCAAGCTCTTCGTCGCCCACAACGCGAGCTTTGACCGCGGTTTCCTGCGCGGCGAGTTTCATCGCGCCGGGCTCGCGTTCAATCCGGATGTGCTGTGCACGGTTCGGCTTTCGCGAGCGCTCTTTCCCGCGGAGAAGCGTCACGGTCTCGATGCGCTGGTCAAGCGGCACGCGCTCGTACCGTCCGACCGGCATCGCGCACTGGCGGACGCCGATCTGCTCTGGCAATTCTGGCAGCGTCTACATGGTCTCGTGCCGGTCGACGTGCTGCGCGCGCAGATTGAACGCACGTTGCGCCGCTATCGGCTCGCAGGCGATATCACCGAAGATCTGCTTGATTCGGCGCCGGTGGGTTGCGGTGTGTACGCCTTTTACGGTGAAGACGACGCGCCGCTGTATGTAGGTCGCAGCGTGCGCGTGCGTCAGAAAATCCGGGCCCACCTAACCGGGGAGCGGCGCTCGTCGAAAGACGTGCGGCTTGCACAACAGGTGCGGCGCGTGGAATGGCGCGCGACGGGCGGCGAACTGGGCGCGCTTCTCGCCGAGGCTCAATGGATTGCAACGCTGCGTCCCGGCCACAACCGGCTGCCGCGCGTTTCGCGAGGCGATCCCGTTGACGCGCCCTGGCCATTCGACGGGCCGATCGTCTTCGAAGAGACGGACAACGCGCTGACGGCGAGCCTCGCGTTTCATGTCGTCGATCGCTGGTGTTATGTGGGGCACGCACCGTCATTTGCGCAGGCCGCCGCACTGCTTGCGCCCGGCGCCGCGCGTTCGTTCGAAATGTCGACCTACCGGATCCTTCAAACGCATCTTGCCCGCGGGCTGCGCGTGACGCCGCTCGTCCGGGCCACTCCCGAAGACGTCGCTGCGGTGACAAGCGCCGGCTAGCCCGTCGCGCCGACACCACCCGCTTCGCATAAGTGCCCGAGGGCCTTGGTAAGGGCCACCGATTGCGCAGCGTCATAACGCGTCAGCGATTTCCAGTTCGAGACGCCCTGCGCCACGCGCGACGGGCAATCGGGCATCGCGCGCAATGTTTGCACGCGCGCGAGCCCTACGACCATCGATTGCGTCAAGCGGTCAAGTTGAGGCTGGGCGGCGGCGGCGAGATCGGGCGCGGGGCCTTCGGGCGGACGAAGCTTGCGCCATTGGTCGAACAGCGCGCGCTGAATGTCCTTGCTCGCGTCGATCTGATCCTGAAAGAACGCGCGTGCGAAGTCGGCGTCGATGCCGGCGGTGTCCGCGCGTTTAGCTACATCGGCGAGCAGCGCGGCTTCGCGGGGTGCGTCGGTAATCGGTTGATGGTTGATCCATTTCGCGCGCGCGACGGGTTCCGCCAGCGCGAGGCGCTGCGAGACGAGCGCGATCAGATTGGTGAGGGCGGTATCGTCGCCGTCGGCGGACGCCGGGGTTGTCGCGAGCGTCAGCACGCTGGCCAGTACGATCGCGCAGAGTGCGCCGATGCGGTGTGAACGTGTCATGGAAACAGAGAAGCGGAGAAACGGATAGGCTTGGTGGCCGAATGGAAGTGGAGAAACGACCAGGAAAAGCGAGCCGCAAAAGCTGGAAGGATACGCGCATCAGCGCGTGCGCGGCCAGGCTTGCGCATCAGATGGCGCTGGTCCGTTACTCGTCCGTTACTCAGACGAGCGAAAGCCGCGTGTGCCCTGGCTCGCAAGGAGCCCGACAACAAGCGCACCGGCGCGCATCGTCTGCGCAACAATGCGCCAAACGCGCAGCCGCAAACACCCGCGCCAGATACGCGGAAGCGATCGTCGCAAAGCCCCCGTCTGCCCTTGCTACTTCTGTTCGCACGACTTGCGTTGCTCGTCGAAGAACGCTCGCACGTGCTCGGGCAGTTCAGCACCCAGGAACTCGACGCCTGCGGGTTCCGGATCCGGACTGAACACCTTGTCGGGGGTCGGAATCTTCGGCGGTTTCGTGTCCATGATTTTTCTCCTTTACAAATTGATTATCTGCCTCAGTTCCCGTTTGCCACTAGTGCGGTTGACCGCAAAACCAGGCTTTCATCATCTCCTTGTTGCTTTAACGGCACAGATGTGCCGCGATTGAGGGAGCTTGAATAGAATTTACCGATTGTCCTGTCGGCATCGACGCCGCTGTCGACGGCCGGCAGCGACCGTTGCCAATGTGCGCCCGACGTATCTTTCCACTCTAACGAGCGATTGCGGCCGCCCGTTGACGAGCCGAACACACTTCAGATGATGAAAGTGATCGCCGCGTGAGCGCATTCGGCGTTCGACCCGAATACGTCCGCGTCGCCGAGACGATCAGCCACGCTCAGACTGACGCGCACAACATCGTCGCCACGGGGATACTCGATGCCGTACGCACGGCACCTGTTAATACGTAAACGCTTCACCGGCGATCGTAATTCCGTGTTTCCTGGTTGCGATTTCAATGAATTGCAAAGCGTTTGCGCTTTCGTCGATGTTTGCGGTGTTCGTTCGAGTGCGTGTCGAGCGCGGCGTTTGCCGATGACAAACCGGCAAGCGTCGGCGCTGCGATGATGTTGTCGAATGGCGACGTCACCATCATGACGTGCGTGTGACGATGATCGCGATCGACCCGATCGACCCGATCGACGACAACGCCGCTGCACTTGCAAGCGTGCTCGCGATGTTGCGGTTGCCGCTACCGATTGCGCAGTATGCGAACTCTGTGGCGATACCGGAGAAATTGTGCCGCTTGCTCGAAGGCAAGAAACAAAGCCGCGGCCGTCAATGAATGAAAGTGGCGTGGAGTTCCAACGCTTGGGACGACCACCTTCGTCGGCAGGCGCACGACACTGAAAAAGCAAAAGGCCCAGTCATAGACTGGGCCTTTTGCTTGATTCTTATATGGTGCCGGAAAGAGGAATCGAACCCCCGACCTTCGCATTACGAATGCGCTGCTCTACCGTCTGAGCTATTCCGGCATCAGGGAACCGCGATTATAGGGACTTCTTCATCCGCTTGGCAAGCCCTCGGATTATTTTTTTCTTTCGAGATGGTAACGCGTGACGCGGTCGACTTCGTTCTTCGAACCCAGGAACACAGCGACGCGCTCATGCAAGCTCTTGGGCGCGATATCGAGAATGCGTTTCTCGCCATTGGTCGCGGCGCCGCCCGCCTGTTCGACGATGAACGCCATCGGATTCGCTTCGTACATCAGGCGCAACTTGCCGGGCCGGTCGGGCGTGCGTTTGTCGGCCGGATACATGAAGATGCCGCCGCGGTTCAGAATACGGTGCACGTCCGCGACCATCGACGCGATCCAGCGCATATTGAAATCGGCCTGGCGCGGACCGTCGGTGCCTGCGTTCAGTTCGTCGATGTACTGCTGGACCGGCTCATACCAGTGGCGGGCATTCGACGCGTTGACCGCGTACTCGCGCGTCTCCACCGGAATGCGCATATCGCTTTGCGTGAGCACCCACGAACCGAGTTCGCGGTCGAGCGTGAAGCAATTCACGCCGTTGCCGGTGGTCAGCACCAGCACCGACTGTGGACCATACACCGCATAGCCGGCGGCCACTTGCTGCGTGCCCGGCTGAAGGAACGAGCTTTCGGTGGGTTGCTGGCCATCGGGGCAGCGCAGCACCGAGAAGATCGTGCCGATCGATACGTTGACGTCGATGTTCGACGAGCCGTCGAGCGGGTCGAACACGAGCAGATATTCGCCCCTCGGATAGTTCTCCGGTATCGGGAAGAACTGCTCCATCTCCTCCGAGGCCATGCCCGCGAGATTGCCACCCCATTCGTTCGCTTCCAGCAGGATCTCGTTCGACAGGATATCGAGCTTCTTCTGCACTTCGCCTTGCACATTCTCGCTGCCGGCCGTGCCGAGCGCGTCGCCGAGCGCGCCCTTGCTGACGTGATAGCTGATCGCCTTGCACGCGCGCGCAACGACTTCGATCAAAAGACGCAGATCCGCCGGCAGATTATTGTTTTCGCGCTGTTGTTCGATCAGATACTTCGTGAGTGTGGTACGTCGCTGCAGTGACATCGCTGTGCTCCGGAAGGCTTGGGGAATGCCCCGATTTTACTCGCTCGCAGTTGCATTCCCGTGTTAACAAAATGAGCGAATGTGCAACAGCCCATAGCGGCAACGCCGCGATCCCGCGACGGCTCGCGACGAGATGGCCGAAACGGCGCAGAAGACGCGCGCTGCGCGCGCTACGTCTTGCGCGGCGGCGTGAGCGTTGTACCGACGCGCCGCGCCGCGCTTGCTGCGAGCGCGGCGGCGCGCGCATGCGCCGCTGGGGTTTTCGGCGGCTTCGGGCGCTCGCGCGGCGGCAATGGTTCGATCTCGCGCTCGATCTGCTCGCCTGCGGCTTCGGTTGCGACGCGCAGGTCATGGGCGACCTGAAGGTTCATCCAGAAGAGCGCGCTGGTGCCGAAATAGCGCGCGAGCCGCAGCGCGGTTTCCGGCGACACCGCGCGCTTGCCGCGCACGACATCATTGATGCGCGGCGCCGGAACGCGCAGCGCGAGCGCCAGCGCATTCACCGACATGCCGCGCGGGTCGAGAAACTCCGCACGCAGCACTTCGCCTGGGTGGACGGCGGCGATCCGCTCGCCGGTGGCAATGTCCGAAAAATCCGTGCTCTTCAACTCGGCGCGTTTGATGACCATACGGCCCTCCCAATGATTCATTGATAGTCGACAATTTCCACATTCAGCGCTTTGCCTTCGACGAAGTAAAAGCAGATCCGCCATTGCGAGTTGATGCGAATGCACCACTGCCCACTGCGATCGCCCTGCAACGCTTCGAGACGATTGCCGGGCGGCGCGAACAGATCCGTAAGCGACGCTGCCGCATCGAGCATTTGCAGCTTGCGATGTGCGACGGATTGAATCTGCAGCGGCAGCGAGCGGACGAAGCCACCAGCGAAAACCAAGGCTGTTGCCTTATCGCCAAATGTTGAAATCATAGGGATGATATAACGCATCGCGTTAAACGTAAACTGTTAAATGGATGCGTTTACTTTCGTCCCTCGGAGCGCGCGCGGGTAGTCGTCCGAATGGCCAGGTCGGGTAGGAAAGGCAGGAAGCGCAAACAAAAAAGCCGGCACCCGGTGCCGGCTTTGCGCTATTGAAGAAGGCGACGCGTGGTCAGCCCAGCGCCTTCTCGACAATCTCGCGTACGTCACGCGACTTCGCGTGCGCGGCGACCTTTTCCAGCGCGGCGTGCATCTGGTCGCGCAGCGTCGGCGTGAAGCGGCGCCACATCTCGAGCGTGCGCGCAAGACGCGCGGCAACCTGCGGATTAAACCCGTCGAGCGCGATCACCTGCTCGGCCCAGAACGCGTACCCGGAACCGTCTTCCGCGTGGAACTGCGCCGGGTTGGCGGCGCAGAAGCCGAAGATCAGCGAGCGTGCGCGATTCGGGTTCTTCAGATTGAACGCAGGATGCGTCATCAGCCTGCGGACGATGTCGATCACCGGGCGCTTCGGCGTGCCGCGCTGCGTGGCCTGCAGCGAAAACCACTTGTCGATGACGAGCGGCTCTTTTTCGAAGCGGCGGTAGAAATCGTCGAGCGCTGCTTGCGCTTCGCCGTTGTTGCCGTCGCCTGTCGCGACTGCGACTGTGGCAGCGGCCGCGGTGAGCATCGCCGACAGCGCGGCGGCGCGGTCGGTCATGTTGTCGGCGGCGGCGTACTGCGCGGTAGCGACGCGCATCGCGTCGCGCGGGTCGTCGAGTTCCGCGAGGTAAGCGAGCGCGAGATTCTTCAGCGCGCGATGGCCCGACGCTTCCGCCGTGGCCTGATAGACACCGGGCGTTTGATGCCGTTCGTAAATGGCCAGCCAGTCGCGCTGCAGCACGCTTGCCAGCCGCTTGCGCATGAACTGCCGGGCGCGATGCACGGCCGCCGGATTCGATTCGGCCATCTGCTCGGCGAGATAGGCTTCGGACGGCAGCATCAGCGCCAGTTCGCGAAACGCGGGCGACAGCGTTTCATCGTTCAGCACACGCCCGAACGCCGCTACCACCGCATCGTCGAGCTGCATCGGTGCATCGGTCGCCGCGCTGTCGGCGAGCGTCAGCAGTTCGCGCGAAGCGAGCCGCTGGCCGGCCTCCCAGCGGTTGAACGGATCGCTGTCATGCGCGAGCAGGAACGCGAGCTCGTCGCCGGAATAATCGAATTCGACGACCACCGGCGCGGAGAAATTGCGCAGCAGCGACGGCACCGGCTTTTCGGCGACGTCGACGAACGTGAAGCTCTGCTCGCTGGCGGTGAATTCGAGTATGCGCGTGGTTGCGGCTGCGGCTGCCGCTTCGCCTTCGAGGCGCACCGGCAGGTCTTGCCCGTCGGAGCCGATGAGGCCGATCGCGAACGGGATCAGCAACGGTCCTTTTTGCGTTTCGTGCGCGGCCGGCGAACTGTCGCCGTAGCCCTGCTTGAGCGTGACGCGATAGCGCCGTTGCGCTGCGTCGTAGTCCGTCGAGACGGTGACGCGCGGCGTGCCGGCCTGGCTGTACCAGCGCTCGAATTGCGCGAGGTCGCGGCCGTTCGCGTCGGCGAGTGCGTGGCGGAAGTCGTCGCATGTGACGGCTTGCCCGTCGTGCCGCTTGAAGTACAGGTCCATGCCGCGCCGGAAGCCGTCGCGGCCGAACAGCGTCTGATACATCCGCACGACTTCCGAGCCTTTCTCGTAGACGGTCATCGTGTAGAAGTTGTTGATCTCGACATAGCTTTCCGGGCGCACCGGATGGGCCATCGGCCCCGCGTCCTCCGCAAACTGCATCTGCCGCAGCACGCGCACGTCTTCGATGCGCTTCGTGGCGCGCGCGGCTGCGTCGCTGCCGTTGCTCTGGCCGCCTGCCATGTCGGCGGAAAATTCCTGATCGCGGAATACCGTCAGGCCTTCCTTCAGGCTCAGCTGGAACCAGTCGCGGCAGGTGATGCGGTTGCCCGTCCAGTTGTGGAAATACTCATGGCCGACCACCGCTTCGATGTTCGCGAAGTCGGTATCGGTCGCCGTCTCCGGGTTCGCGAGCACGTACTTTGTGTTGAAGATGTTGAGCCCTTTGTTTTCCATTGCGCCCATGTTGAAGTCGCTGACGGCGACGATCATGAAGCGGTCCAGATCCAGTTCGAGCCCGAAGCGCCGTTCATCCCAGCGAATCGAATGGATCAGCGAATCCATCGCGTGACGCGTCTTGTCCAGATCGTGCGGCTCGACCCAGACCTGCAGCAGCTTTTCCTTGCCGGAGCCGCTCTGCACGCGCTCTTCGAGCGCGACCAGCTTGCCCGCGACGAGCGCGAACAGATAGCTCGGCTTGCGGAACGGATCTTCCCAGCGCGCGAAGTGGCGGCCGTCGGGCAAATCGCCTTCTTCAAGCAGATTGCCGTTCGACAGCAGCACCGGATAGGCGGCTTTGTCCGCGCGCAGCGTTACTGCGTAACTGGCCATCACATCGGGACGGTCGAGGAACCACGTGATGCGCCGAAAGCCTTCCGCTTCGCACTGCGTGAAGAAGTTGCCGCCCGAGACATACAGGCCCGACAGCGTCGTGTTGTCGGCCGGATTGCAGATGCCGACGAGCGTCAATTCGAACGTGTCCGGCACGTTGTCGACCGTCAGGCCGTGTTCGTGCGCGTGCACGGCCGCATACGGCGCGCCGTCGAGCGCCGCGCTCACGAACTCGAGCCGCTCGCCGATGAGTTCCAGGTGCGCGGCGCGCGCCGCTTCCGGGTTGCGGCGCACGCGCATCGTGTTTTTGACCAGCGTGCGGTCGGGTACGAGGTCGAACTCCAGTGCAACGGTGTCGATCAGGAAGGCGGGCGGCGCGTAATCGGCGCGGCGGATCACGGAAGGAGTAGCGATATCGGCCATGGTGGGTAGAAAATAGGAAACTCAAAGCCGGCTTGCGCAAGGCGCCGGCCGGGCTGGTCGGACCATTGTACAAAGGCTCGGGCCGTCGTGCGGCCAGAACTTTTTACCGTGTCAAACGGTCAGCGTATTATCGGGCCGCTTGCGGCGTGCGCAAGCGACGACAGCGAAGAAGAGGAAAGACGATGAAGCTCGATCGATGGACCCGCCCCGTCTTGCTGACGCTGGCGGCATTGGCCACGCTGCTCGCCGGCTGCACATCGTATGTGACTACTCAGGTGACGGCGTTTTCCGACTGGAATGGCAGCGACGCTACGCGCACCTATGCGTTCCAGCGCACTTCTGCACAGCAGAACAATCTCGAGGAATCCACTTACGAACAGGTCGTCGCCAATGAACTGGCGAAGTACGCGTTCACGCGCGTGAATACGCAGGACGCGCGCTATCTGGTCGCGATCGCATACGGCACCCGCTCGGATATGGCGACGGTTTCGCAGCCGGCTTACTACTACAACCCGTGGCCGGGTCCGTACTACGGGGGCCGCTCGTTCGACGGCTGGGGGCCGTGGGGCCCATATGGCGCTTACGGCCCATATGGCGGCGGTTATGTCAGTCAGAGCTATCCGGTGTTCACGCATACGTTGGGCATCCGCCTGACGGAGCGCGCAACCGGCAAAGAGGTCTACAACGTGACGGCGCGCAGTAGCGGCGATGTGGCGTCGCTGGTGTATGCGATGCCGTATCTCGCGCGCAGTGCGATGGCGGATTTCCCGCTCGGCAATGGTGTGGTGCGCACGGTGAGATTTCCGGTCGATCCGAACGGCGGCGCACCGAACGAAGTGGCGGCGGGCCCGGCGGCGACCGCCGCGCCTGCGTCAGGTGTGAAGACCGTTCAATAGCGACGGGCATGGGCGGCGGGGGTCAAGTAACGGCGCGGCGCGCGATCAGGCGCGGCTATAAAGCACCGCTATATATAAAGCACGCCCGCGCCGCCGCAATCTCAAAGGCCGACGCCGCACAGCGCGAGCGCGCCGAGCACCACGAACATCACAGCGGCGATGCCGTGTACCAGTTTGGTCGGCAGTTTATGTGCGAAGCGATCGCCGAGCAGGATAGCCGGCACGTTAGCAATCATCATCCCGAGCGTAGTGCCTGCGACGACGCCGAAAAAATCATGAAAACGCGCGGCGAGCGCAACGGTCGCGAGTTGCGTCTTGTCGCCCATCTCCGCGAGGAAAAATGTGACGACGGTCGCGCCGAACACGCCCAGGTGCGTCCGGTTCGTGTTGGCTTCGTCTTCGCTCAATTTGTCCGGCACGAGAATCCACAGTCCCATCCCGATGAACGACGCCGCCAATGCCCAACGCATGATGGTCGGCGTGACGAGCGAGCCGAGCCACGCGCCGAGCGCGCCGGCACCCGCGTGATTGATCAGCGTTGCGACGAGCACGCCGAGAATGATCGGCCAGGGCTTGCGGTAGCGGGCCGCGAGGACGAGCGAAAGCAACTGTGTCTTGTCGCCGATTTCGGCGAGCGCGACCGCACCGGTCGAGATCAGAAAGGCTTGTTCCACGTTTTGTCAGATTCCTTGGGCCGGATGTGAGCGAGCGACGATCCACGACGCGCCGGGCCCTATCGCGGCGCGCAGTGGATCATCGGTCTCGCCAGGCCAAAGGCTGCGTCTGCCATGGCCGTACTGGCCAAGTGTGTTGACAGGCGCCTCCGCCGGACATGCGCGCGGCGAAGCTTGACGCTTGCGCGGGCATGGGCGGAGCGGCTACTCCCCAATGAGGGGCGGATTATAACATGGGCATTTGCGTGCACGCCCGTTTTTTGCGCAAATTCTTCCGTTGGCGCACCTAACCAACGCATTTCATTGCAATACAGCGCGTAAGCTTCGATTTTTCAGCGAGCCTCGTCCAGGCTAGATAGGACTTCGACCCAGTAATCGGGCCGGCGCCGCGCGCCGTCGTCTGCAAGCGGCGCTCCCCGATGTTCGAAAGGTGGGACGGTGCGGACGAACACGCCCCGGGCGGACATTGTGCGGTTGCGTCGTGTGGGGAACACGGATACAGATAGATACGACTTTTCTGGCTGATTTAATCCACAATGTTCAGTATGATTTGCGGCGGTCGCAGGCACATTTCCTGACAACCAGACAGGATTTAGCGACCCGCCCCTAAATAAATCAAGGCCTTGGCCGTTATATATCGCTAAACCGGACAAGGAGACTAGACCGCCTGTGCGGCGATTGCCTCCATTTGAAGGTGCGCGCTTGTTGTGCTGCTCCCGGCACGCGCACTCCAATCAGACGCCAGCAGCCCCGTATGCGCGAACACCGATATGCCCAATCTGCACTGGACCATTCCGGTTGCTCGCTGGTCTTCGTGGCCTGCCGTCGCAGCCGTTGCCCCCGATATCGGCTTCATCGAGCCGATGCTGCGGCGGCGTCTGAGCAGCCTGTCGCGGATGGCGCTCAAGGTCGCGCACGATTGCGTCGCGGGCCGCAGCAACGTGCGCGTCGTGTTCGCGTCGCGGCACGGCGAGCTGCGTCGCACTACGGACATTCTCCGCACGATCAGCGCCGGCGAGCCGGTATCGCCGACGTCATTCAGCCTTTCCGTGCTGAATGCGATGAGCGGCGTGTTCGGCATCGCGCGCAGCGACCGGTCGCCCGCGAGCGCGCTTTCCGCCGGTGCGCAAACGCTCGGCTACGCGCTGCTCGAAGCGCACGCGCAATATGCGACGGATCCGTCCGCAGCGGTGCTGGTCGTCTATGCGGACGAGCCGGCCGACGCCGCCTACGGAACGATCGAAGACGAAGTGCAGGGCGGTGCGCTGGCCATTCTGCTCGACGAAACAACGGCGATCGGGCATCTAACTTGCGTGACTTCCAGCGTGAATATGCCGTCCGGTGCGGCCGCGCCAGACGGCATATCGCCGGCGCAAATACCGCAGATGTCGTTTGCAACCCAGAGTCACGCGGTGCTGCACTGCCTGGAAGCACGCACGACGGCGCGGTGGCAGTGCGGACCCGTCGTCTGGGAATGGAGCTGGCATGACGGTGCGGTTTGACTACTACTGGCGGCTGATCGCCACGGGCCTGAGTTTCGCGGCGTTCGGCCTGTGCGGATTGGCATTTTCGCTGCTCGCGTTTCCGCTCGCTTCGCTATGGCCGCATCGCCGTTCGCGGCAGCGCGCGGTGACCGCGCTGATTCACGGCTTCTTTCGCGCACTGGTTGCGGTGCTGCAACGTATCGGCGTGATGACCCTCGATGTGACGCGCGCCGACATGTTGCGCGCGCGCCGGCCGGCGGTTGTTGTCGCGAACCACCCGACGTGGCTCGACGTGATGGTGTTGCTGTCGCTGACGCCGCGCGCATGCTGCGTCGTCAAGAGCGCGCATTGGCGCAATCCGATTTTCTGGGGCATCGTGCGCGCCGCGGAGTACGTGAGCAATGCGGATCCGGTCGAACTCGTCGAAGCGGGTTCGCGCCAGCTCGAAGCCGGCTATACGATGATCGTTTTTCCCGAGGGCACGCGCAGCCCGGCGCCGAACCGCCTGCATGCCTTTTCACGCGGTTTCGCGTACATGGCGCTCAAGACCGGCGCCCCCATTTTGCCCGTGCTGATGGATTGCGATCCACCGGCTTTCACGAAACAGCTGCGCTGGTACAACGTGCCGGCGCGTGCGTTTTGCATGCGCGTCAATGTGCTCGCTCCGGTCGGAGTCGAGCAGCTTGAAACGCGCGATGTTCCGCCATCGCTTGCCGCGCGCAACGTGACGAGCGCGATCGAAGCTCACATTACACAGCATCTGTTCGACTATGGATTCTTTAAAGCTTGAGATCAAACAGCTTCTGATCGAAGCACTCGATCTGGAAGACCTGACGCCCGCCGACATCGACGACGATGCGCCGCTGTTCGCCACCGACGGCGTAGGGCTCGATTCGATCGACGCGCTCGAGATCGGCATCGTATTGCGCAAGCACTACCAGCTGACGATCGCAGCAAACGACGAACGCACGCGCGAGCACTTTCGTTCGATCAACACGCTCGCGGCGCTGGTGGCCAGCCAGCGCGAACCGGCGGACGCCGCGAACGACATCATAAAAAAAGAGGAATAGACCATGACCGACGCAGAGATCCTCGCGCGTATCCGCGCGATCTTCAAAGAGAACTTCGCCATTGAGCCCGAGCGCGTGACGCCGCAGGCGCACCTGTTCGAAGAGCTCGATCTCGACAGCATCGACGCGGTCGACCTTGCGATCAAGCTGCAGGAAATGACCGGCCGGCGGATCAAGCCGGAAGAGTTCAAGTCGGTGCGCACGGTGGGCGACGTGATTGTCGCGGTCGAATCGCTGCTCGCGGCACAGGGCTGATGCAACGGGACCGTTCGCCAGCACGGGGCGCCGACGCTGCGAAGGCGCCGGCGGCGGATGCGGCGCGCCGCTGGGCGGGCATTGCGGCGAAGCTGGCGTATCCGCTGGTGATCTTGTGCGCGTGGCGCTGGGATGCGCCGCGCTATGCGGGCGCGATGCTGTTCGCGCTGGTTTGTTTGCAGCGCGTGGGCGGCACCGGCGCGTTCGCGACCTCGCTGCGGCGGTTCTCGGCGGTCGACTGGTGCGTGGCCGGATTGCTCGGCTGCGCGTCGGGCGCGATCGTCGTTACCGACAGTGAACTGCTGCTGCGCATTTACCCGTCGCTCGTCAATCTCGGTCTCCTGATCGCGTTCGGCGCGACGCTTGTGCGCGGGCCGTCGATGATCGAGAAACTGGCGCGTATGCGCACGCCGGAACTCGGTGCGCACGCAATACGCTATACACGCCGCGTGACGCAGATCTGGTGTGCTTTCTTCGTGCTGAACGGCGCCTTCTCGCTCTATACCGCGCTGTTCTGGCCGCGCGACGCGTGGGCGCTGTATAACGGCGCGATAGCGTATGGGCTGATCGGCGTCCTGCTGATCGGCGAAATCGTTTGGCGCTATCTGATCGTGTTGCCGCGCGCCGCGCGCTCGGAGGCCGCATGATCGCGCTCGATGCATTGCTGCGGGCCACGCGTGCGCCGAATACGCCTGTTTG
>DASXXR010000281.1:0-1722 GCA_036502945.1 Paraburkholderia sp.
TTCGGCGATCTCGACGCGACGCATCTGGTCGTGTCGCCGAAGATCTACTACTACGCGGGCAAGAGCGGCAACCCGGATATCGCGGATTATCGCGGCTATGTGGATCTGCTCGTCAAATACGGCAGCCCCAACGGCTGGCAGCTCGCCACAACGTTGCGTAAAGGCACGAAGCACTGGTATGGCAGCGTCGATGCGCAACTGACCTATCCGCTCGCGAAACTGCTCGGCAGCAGCGCATGGGGCGGCTTCATCTGGCTCGGCTACTTCAACGGCTACGGCGAGGACCTTCTCGATTACAACCAGCGGCAGCATTGGATCGCGCGGATCGGGTACAGCATCGCCCGCTGATGCAAGCCGGCGTGGCCGCCGTTTCGCGCGCAGGGCGCGGAAGGACAGCGCGATTTTTCGTTTACCATGACGGACTGCTTGCGTTTCGTGGTGTGTTTTGCCGCGCGTTTTGCCGCGCGTTTTGCCGATCTCCGCTCAAGGTCTCTGAATGGCTTCGAATCTTCACGCGCTTCCCGATAGCCCTTGCATTGGCGTCTGTTCCACGCTCTTCGACGAAGTCTGCAAAGGCTGCGGCCGCACCGCCGGCGAAGTGTCGAACTGGGTCTTTCTAAGCGACGAGGAAAAGCGCGCAGTCTGGATGCGGATCGAACGTGAAGGTACCGCGATGCGCTTCATCAACGATAAGCTTTGAGATACGGGTAACGCGTCGCTGCGGCGTCGCAGCGGCGCCACGCTCTTGCCCATGAAAATACACCCCAAATCGTTGGACGGGCGTCAAATTTTTGGGGTGTAGCTCACGCGTCGGGCCCACTTTTTCAATGCGCGGAGGCTTGATTCGTTAAACCCGTCATGCCGCGTGCTTAAACGAACGAGCGAAATCGAAGACCGCGGGCAGCACAGGCGCGCCGGACGGCTGCTCATAAACAACCGGTGCGGCCGGCGCGACCGTATCGGGCGCTGGCGCCGCCTTCTCCGGAACCGCGCTATGCAGGCGCATACGCGCCTGCATCACGTTGCACAGTTCCTCGCCTGCTGCGCCGAATAGCTGATCGAGCACGCGCTTGAGCACGCCCGACTGATGCCATGCCTTGAACCGACGATGGCAGGTTTGATACGACGGGTATTTGCGCGGCATGGCCGACCAGGTCGCGCCGCTGTACATCACCCACAGCACGCCATTCAGCACGGAGCGGGTATTCGCAAGGGGACGGCCGCGCAGTTCCGAGCGCGGCCGCAATTCGGGGAGCAGCGGCACTACGCGCTGCCACTCTTCGTCGGTGATATCACGGTATGGGGTCAAGGTCTTCTCCTTCGTCGATCCTCAACGAAGATATAGACTTGCCCGTACACCGAATATCAGAACATTCCGAATCTTGAAAATGCGACGTTTGCCTATGCCGATCGGCATAGCGCAGCGCGCGCTATCTCATTCGAACCGCTGTATTCCTACGTGAGCGACGTGTCGACGATACGCCGCGGCGCATCGAGATATTCCTTCGACTGCATTTCGACGATCCGCGAAACGGTCCGGCTGAACTCGTTCGCCATCGGGCCGTCGACATACAGCTCGGCCGGCGGCACCGCGGCCGACATCAGCAGCTTGACCTTGTGGTCGTAGAACACGTCGATGAGCCACGTGAAGCGGCGCGCCTCCGAAGCCATCCGCGGCGACATCTGCGGGACGCCTGACAGGATCACAGCATGGAAGCGGCT
>DASXXR010000282.1:0-2328 GCA_036502945.1 Paraburkholderia sp.
ATTTCGTGCAATTGCGCTTCGGGCTTCAGATTGCGCACGTAACAGCCATGCGTGATCGTGCGGCGCTTCAGCAGCTCGCGGTCGCGGGTGAGCACGACGCGGTTTTCGTCGAGCGCGAGCGCTTCGATATACGCGTCGGCGTAGTGGTTGTCGTACAGCGTGTCGAAGCCCGCCAGCCGCAGCAACGGCGCGAGGCCGCCGAGATGCGCGTCGGCGATGAAACGCATCACCCGCAATGGCCGCTCGCGCACGCGCAGGAGCGGCTGGATGTCGAGCGCCTCGAACTTCGGATACACGGCGACCCGATCGCCTTCCTGCAACTGATGCTCGAAGCCGACCGATTCGCCGTTCACCAGAATCAATTCGACTTCGGTATGCGGCACGCCGAGTGCTTCGATCATGTGCTTGGCCGTCGCCGCGCGCGCGCAGACACAACTGAACGATTGCCGGCGCAGCGGCCGTGCGAGGAAGTCGTTCAGCTCCTCATAGAAGCGGAATGTCGCGGTGACCATGCCGTCAGTATCGCACCGGCGTTGCGTTGCGCTATCGGCAATTCTCTGCACATGTAATGCGCTTGTGCTTTACTTCCGGTTCAGTCGAACAGGAGCTACAGATGGACATCGGTTTTATCGGTCTCGGCGAAATGGGCGCCGCGATGGTCGCAAACATTTTGAAAGGCGGGCACCGCGTGCGCGTCTGGAACCGGTCGCCCGAGCGCGCACAGCGACTCGCGGCAGCGGGCGCACAGGTGGTCGCGACGGTGGCCGAAGCCTTTGCCGGCGACGCCGTTTTCTCGATGCTCGCCGACGACGCGGCGCTGCGCGCGGTGATCGACGCGCCGCTGCTCGAGCATGCGCCGCGCGGGTTGATCCACGTGAACATGGCGACGGTCTCGGTGACGCTCGCGGAGGAGCTCGCCCATGCGCACGCGGAACGCGGGCTCAACTACGTCGCAGCGCCGGTGCTGGGGCGGCCCGATGCCGCGGCGGCCGCGAAGCTGACTATCGTTGCCGCGGGCCCGGCGGAAGCGATCGACCAGGTGCAGCCGATCCTCGACTTGCTCGGTCAGAAGACATGGCGCATCGGCTCGCTGCCGCAACAGGCGAACGTGATGAAGCTGGCGGCGAATTTCATGCTTGCTTCCGCGGTGGAAACGCTCGGCGAGGCGGCCTCGTTGCTGGCCGGTCACGGTGTCGCGATGCAGGATTTTCTCGACGTGATCACAAGCGGCCTGTTCCCCGGAGGGGTTTATGCCGGCTACGGCAAGTTGATCGCGGAACAGCGCTATGAGCCGGCGCTCTTCAAGGCGCGGCTCGGCCTGAAGGACGTGCGGCTCGCACTCGCGGCGGCGGATTCGGTGATGGTGCCGCTGCCGATTGCGAGCGTGGTGCGCGACAGTCTGATCGAAGCGATGGCGCACGGCGACGGCGAAAAGGATTTTGCGGTGCTCGGCCAGGTTTCGGCGCGCCGCGCCGGCCGCCAGTAGCTTCGGCGCGGCTTACGGCGGCGCGCGGGACGCAACGCGAAGAGGGAGCGGGCGAGCGCTGTTTCTGTTTCGCAACGGCTTTCTGGCCGGAAGCGTTTTGCGCCGCGTCTTCTGATAGCCGGTCGCGTATTTACGTCAATCGAGAACGATATTTCGCATTTGACGCAGAGCACAAAAACCGCCTGTATAAGAGGCCGCCCGCGCGACGCAAATGCCCGGCTGTGGCGCGACTGCAACATAGAAGTCACTAGGAAAACTTAATGTTGCGTCGCACCAAAGATTTTGCTATAGTTCGTTTTGTCTCCTCCATGTCTCCTCTGATATGGATTCAGCCCGCCACCTCGGCGGGCTTTTTTTTATCCTGTTTTCGCCCCGCCTGAGTCAGCGTTGGGTCGCCAGCACAATGAAAAAGGCCGGCTTCTGCAAGCCGGCCCTAGGGTGCGATTCCATGCGAATCGATTCATCAACCAGTTAGTTCTTCAGCGCTTCAAGCCGCTGCCTTCGTCGACGCCGATTGCGAGGTTCATGCATTGGATCGCCGCGCCCGACGCGCCCTTGCCAAGGTTATCGAGCCGCGAAACCGTGACGAAGCGCTCATCGCTGCCGAACACGAACAGGTCGACCCGGTTCGTGTCGTTGTTTGCCTGGACGTCGAAGAACCCGCTGTCGAGGTTGTCGTCCGCGTCGAACGGTGCAACGCGCACGAACGCTTCGCCGCGGTAGTACTCGGCGAAGAGCGCCTGCACGTCTTGCGGCGTCACCCGCTTCGCTAGCTGGCCATTCGAAAAGTAAGTGGTGACAGCGAGCCCTTTATAGAAATTGCCGACGATCGGCGTAAACAC
>DASXXR010000283.1:0-11301 GCA_036502945.1 Paraburkholderia sp.
GATCGCCTGCGCATACCACGCGAGCAACGCGATTTCGGCGTGGCCATGGAGGCGCACGAAAAATACCGCAGCCAGCACATCGACGCTCAGCGCTTTCGGGTTCGTATATCGATAGGTATCCGGAACAGTCAACGTGCTGCCCGCCGATAACAGGCGAACCTGCGTGATCAACTCGCCGTCGGCCAGCCAGGTTGTCAACGCACAATTGAACAAGGTGGCGACCGAGCCGAGCGTATCGTTGTTGCGCAGCTGGTACGCCAACGCGCCGAGGCTCACAGTCTTGCCGAGCATCGCGAGGTCCGGATTGGCCGTCGCGATGGCTTGCGGCGTGACGCCGAGCGTCAATTCGATAGTCGAACCGACCGCGGCGGCCCGGAATGCTTCGGCAAGGCCGGGCTTGAGGAACTCGAGTTCGCCGGCTGAAAAGCCGAACTGTGCGGCAACCCGGTCAAGGGTATCGTCCTGTACCTTGATATACGGTTGGGAGACCGTTGCGAACCGGTGAGCGACGTCGGCAAGTGAAGCGCCTTCGTCGATCGTGGCGGGCCATGCGCGCATCAGATCCGCCGCGTTTTGCACGGCGGTTTTGGCGATCAGCAGAAAGTAGTCGCGAAACACGGAGCTCGCCATCGACTCGGTGCCCGGCGCCGGATCGTCACCGGCCCCGGCGGCAGGAGCAGGCTCGCCGGGTTCCAGCGACGCGAAGTACGTGCGGAGCATCACCGCATAAGCGCTGTCGATCATCTGATGCCGCATGAAGTCCCGGGTACGCTCGTCGGGGTTCGGCAGGTCGTCGCTGCTCCACGAAAGATACGGAATCATCGCGAATCCGACGCCGCCCGCGGCGTTCACCACTGGCGGGCGCGTACGAATCTTCAGCATGAGGTTCTTGCCGAACAGCGTGTCGAGCACGCTTAGCGCGAAGCCGTCCTGCGCGGTCTGGTCGGCATTCATTTGCGCGGCCAGTTCGGCCAGCGCACCCGCGCTGATCAGCGAGCCGTACGGCGCGACGCCCAGTGACGAGATCGACCACCGCAGCATCGCCTCGACGATCATGTTGAAGCTCGTATCCGGCGTATCCGGCTGGCGTGCGGCCGATGCGTCGGCCATCAGCACAAAGGCGACGCGCCAGGCCGGCGCGGGATTCACGGGAGGCGTGCCGGTCCATGCGACCGGCACGGCATCGACCGTAAACACCGGCAGGATTTTGATGTCGACCGTGCGCACGCGCTGATCCGCGAACAGAAACTGGTCCGGTTGCCAATGCAGATCGTATGCCAGCGCTCCATGCGACTCAGGTCGCGACGGCGCGCGGCGTGCAGCGAGAAATTGCCGGCGCGAGAGTTCGACGAGATCGGCGTGGCGGCGCCGGTACGGCACGGCCGCGTCAGCGGCGAGCCGGCGCGGGTCGCGTCCGCTCTGGTCGTCCGCGAGTATCCACGGCGGATTGCTCGACTCGCCGATCGTAAACGAGGCATCCAGCCGCATGCTGAAGCTGAATGAAATACTGAAGAACAGAAACTCGACTTCCGCACGCACTTCGACACCGACGTCGAGCTCGATCACGGTGACTCGATAGCATTCGAGCGTGAGCGTGACACTCGCATAAGCTTCGACGCTCACGCTGGCGGAAATGATCTTGAAATCGACTTTGCCGTAGAGCTTGCCGGCAATCGCCGCTGTCCCGCGACACCAGTAGTAGA
The DNA here is from genome assembly GCA_036502945.1 of Paraburkholderia sp. Classification (GTDB taxonomy): domain Bacteria; phylum Pseudomonadota; class Gammaproteobacteria; order Burkholderiales; family Burkholderiaceae; genus Paraburkholderia. Next base: position 1,704 of record DASXXR010000283.1, read on the forward strand.
GCGTCGTATCCGCTGCGGCGTCGTTCGGATGAAACCAGCCGAGCACGCCTTCGAAGATCACTTCGAGCGCGACGTACAGGCCAGCCTTCAGCGGGCCCTTGTCGAAGGTCCGCCCGATTCCGACGGCGAGGCCGATGCCCAGTTCGATGACCGGCGAGAAATGGCCATTCGTGACGACCGGCACGCGACGCGAAGTCGCACCGTCGAGCAGACCGAAATAGATGCCGCCACGGCCCATGAACGGCCCGACCGAGACACCGAACGACGCATCGTAGACGCGGTTGTACGGAAAGCCCAGGTCGACCATGAAATTGCCGTTGGTATAGATGTCGACGCTGATGATCCCGAGCGTGATCGATACGGCGCCGAAGTCGAGCTGGCGGAATGTGTCGGGTACCTGAAGGCGGATGCGGAACACACCGACATCATCGGAAATCTTCTTGTAGAGCAGTTCGAAGCTGAGGCCGGCCAACGTACCCGATTTCGGACCTGCCAGCGATACCACGAGGCCATAGAGGTTCGGGTCGTTGAACACGAGACCCAGGCTCACTGTCTCCATGATGCGCACGTCGAGTGCGATCATCCACTGGCTCGAGGCGGCGAAACGCAGACCTGTCGCACCTTGCAGCGGGTTCCTGTCAGTCCCCTTGGGCGGCTTCATGTCGTCGCGCAGGCGCGCGATGATGGCGCCGATCGTGTCCGGCATCGGGCTCAGCGTCACGCGCTGGCCAAGCCCCATGTAGCGCAAGTCGATCAACTGCACGCCGCTGCCGGGTATTTCGGGCGGCGTATCGTTGACGGCGTCCCATAGCAGCGGGGCGTCGTTCGTGTATGTCTTGTCGAGCAGGCGGCCGACCAGCCGGAAGCGGACCGTGCCGCCGCTATTGCCGCGCTCGTAGATCAGGCCCACCGAGTCGATGCGCATGAAGCCAGTGTCGAGGTCGACGCGGAAATCGAGCGCGATCGTATTGTCCTTCGCGTCGAGGATCAGCGAGAAGCGCGAGAGATCGATCGCATTGAGAAAGTCCCACGGCGCGTCGAGGTGATAGTTCACATTGGGATTGACGAGCGCGACCAGCCGTTCGACGACGTTGCCCAGGGTGAGGCCTTTCAGCCCGATGCGCAACGCGTTGTGCGGGCCCGATTTCGCTGTCGTGACCTGGACGGTGGTCGCCTCGATCGTCACATCGTTCCACTGAACGCGGAAGAAGTAGGTCTTGGCCGCGCCTTTGAACGACAGGCCCGCGCCGACCCTGATTCCGTTGATCGAAAACTCGCCGCTCAGCGTACCTGTGCTGATCATCGTCGCGTCGGCCGATAGGACGCCGGCTGCCGCGAGTTCGGCGCGCGACGCCTGCGCGGACGGGATGCGGGCGACTGCTGCACCCGCTTCCAGTGCAAGCGGGAAACCGAGCGCATCCTCGATATCCCACTGGATCGTCATATGCCCTTGCGCGGAGTACGGATTGCCTTCGCCGGTATCGTAGGTCAGCAGCAACTGGTCGAGGACGACCGACGGCACCCAGGTGGGCGGATCGGGCAAACCGAGCAACGCCACGACGAAATCGCGCACATTGAGCGTGCCCTCGGCGAGCCCGCCAGCGAAGATCCAGTCGCCGTCGCCGCCTTCCGGATAGGTCGCATTGACGAAAAACACCGCCTTGGTCTGCTGATCGCCGGGCGCGCCGACGACGATCGATGCACGGCCCTCGAGCGAGCCCGATACCTCGTTTTCGGTGACGTTGACCGCGAGCGCGATGCTGTCGAGATTGAACGTGATGTTGTTGACCGCAATCGGCCAGTTGCCTTCGACGAGCAGGTAGCCGTTGAAGATCTTGCTCGACGGGCTCACGAACATCTCGATCTGGCTGATCGTCAGGCTCGGGGTGACGCCGCTCGGTGTGGTGAAGAAATACGCAAAGCCGTCGGCGAACGGAATCTCGACTGAGCCCGCGCTGCTGATCCAGATATCGAATTGCGGCAGCGCGGCCACAATATCGAGGTCCCAGGTCGGCTGCGCGGATGCCGGAACCGATTGAGGCGGCTCGGGCGGTCCGAGCGCAGGACGCGTTCGCGCCGGTCGCGCAAGTCCATCGCGAGGACCGAACGCCACGGTGCCCCAGACACTGCCGGTAATGACCGGATAAGCGCCGTCCCACGTGATGACCCAGCGCAAGCCGGCGCCCTTGACCTGAATGAACGGAACCGGCGGATTCCACGGGCGGCGTGATTGCAGCGTGATCGCCAGATAGTCGGCGGACGGCAGGCCGCCGTCCAGCGCCGGATCGATGCCGACTTCGATTTCAGAGATATAGAAGTTGTCGAGCAGCTCGAAACCGGTCGGGCGACTGAGCAGGCTGTCGAACCCCGCCGCATCGTTGCCGCCGAACATCGAAATGATCTGGCCGATGCCGCCCGTGAGCGGCTGCGAATAGTCGGGGAAGGTGAACGTGAGCGGCCATAGCGAATCGTTCATGAAGAGCGGGGCGCGCACATTCACGTACACCGGCGGCTGGGCATCGCCGATCGGGACGTTGGCGACGATCTCGATCATCGAGAGCACCGGCGGGTTGTCTTCGATCGCCCACTGATCCACCGCGGTATCGCTCAGATGCAGCCCGATCCGGTCGATCCGGGCGATCGGAATCTGCGTATTGGCGCGCGGCGCCATCGCATCGAGCGCGAACGCGGGCGGGCGCGCGCTGAAGTCGACGCTGCCGGTGAGCCATAGACGCCCGCTCGCGTCGAGAAAGCGCGCGTAGCGCTCGAGCCCGTGGTCGAGCGTGAGCCACCCCTGCAGTTCGGTTCGTGCCGTTGCGACGGCGCCGGCGCGGATCGGCGCGATGAAGGCCGCGTCTGTCAACGTAAGCGGCCCGATCACGGAAGGCGTCAGCACGATGCTGCCCGAAAGGGCGGTGCGTCGCGTAAACGGCAGCACGCCGAACAGCTCAGTGAACGTGAGCGGCGCATCCGTGCGCGCGAGACGCAGCGAATAGCGATTTGTATAGCCATCGGCTTCGCCTGACAGGCGTGCGTCCCAGGTCTGTCCGAGAAAAGCGGCATGGCCGGTCAGCAGCACCGCGTCGCCGGCGAGCGTGATCGTGATGCCGTCGACATCGAGCGCCGCCAGCCCGAGCGCATCGAGTACTTCGTTCAGGCCCGGAGAAACCTCGACGGTCAGCTTGATCCGGTTGCCCTCCCGTGCGGTGCTCAGGTCGGTCTGAATCTGCGTGAGCGACATGCGTTACGCCTCGTCCGACCGTGTCGTGGAAGGTTCAACGGGTGTTTGCGGCCGCGCCATCAGGATCGGGCGGCCATTGCGCATCGGCGGTTCAATTGAATGCGCCGGCGGTTGAACGGGCTCGCCGTGCCACGTCAGCCTGATCTCCTGCGCGGCGGTCGGTACGGGGCCGGTGAGTGGGATCTCGAGCACGAACAGATCGCCGTCGGGATCGATGCGAAAGCGCCAGTTCGCTCGATTTGAGCCGGCCGTCTGCTTTTTCTTTTTGACCTTGGGGCCGATATTCAGGTACGTCGTATAGACCATGTTTTTGGTCTTCGGATCGACCCATTTGGCTTCCGCGTTGTCGTATTGCACGTACGGGTGGTCAGTGCTCGTCGACAGACTCGTGGTGAACAGATCGAGCACCGTCTTTGATGGATGACGATGGGTCGAAAAGCCGGCGCTTGCGCCGATGCATTTCGGCAGGAGCGTGTCTGCGAACTTTTTGCCGACATCCAGATTGGGATCACTCGTTATGTAGTTGGACGCAAGGGTGCGTAGCGCCCCATGATGAGGAACGCCAAGAAATGCCGGTTTTGCCAGCAGCTTGCCCTTCGCGTTTTCGAGTATTCTGTTGAGCTCCTTGCAAGTCTCCGCGGTCGCGTCGCCGGGCAGCATCACGGTTGACTTGTTGCCTTCGATCGCAAGAACCAGCGAAGCCGTATTGGCGATGATGTCTTTTGCGCTACCGCCGGCCGGCACATTTACTGTCACAACCTTGAAGGCGACGCCGTTGCTCTTGACGATCGGCGCTGACGGTGGGCTACCGACGTAGCTCGAGGCCTTTTCCGGATAGGCGTCGAGCGTCTGGTACTGGCTCATGTATTCGAGGATGGTTCGCTTCTTCTTCGTGCCCTCACTGAGTGACTTGTACTTGTTGTACTCTTTCGGCTTGTTTCCGTGCTTGGCAAGCGTAATTTCAAGGGTATGATCCATCTCGCCCAATTCTTCCGCCAGTTTGGGCAGCAACGACCAGTGGTCGTTGTCCTTGTGCGAAATGACCAGCAGATCGAGTTTGGCTTTCTTGTTTGTGGAGATTTTTTTCGCGAGCCAGGTCACCGTCTCGGTGCAAACCGAGGTTTTCGCCGAGCCGAAGTCGACCAGCGCGCGGAAAACAATCTCCTTCGATGCCGTGTCGACAAGCTCGACGAGATTGCCCATGCCCTGATCGACGAACAGCATCGTCACCTGAAGATCGACGGGCATCAGTTGTTCTCCCGATGACGGCCGGCGAGCCGGCGTTGCTGCGCAGTCGAAGCCTTGTTTTTCTTGTCGTCCTCATCAGCCGAATAGGCGGCATACCAGCCGAGCGTCGTGCTGTTCGCTTCGTCTGGGTTGCCGAACAGGTAGATGTCGTTGTGGCCGGACGGAAATGTATAGCCCAACACTTGCAAGCCGAAGTTGCGGAATCGCATCAGATAGGCCAGGCGCGTCGGGTCGTTCGGTTGCGCAGGGTAGGTATGGAATTCGATGTTGCGAAAGCCGAGCTTGAGCACCTGCTGTATCGGCAACTCGATGCCGATGGCGTCCTTGAGTCCCGGCAGACGGACGCCGACATAGACGGCCGGCGCGTCGTCCGTGCCGCCGCCGCTCCACGCCGCCAGCACCTTGAGGGTGAGCTCCGCGCCCGCGGCGAGCGCGCCGAGGCCGCCGAGCTTGAGCTCGTACTCGATGCCGTACCACGGATTGACCAGTTTGCTTTGCTGCAAACCGCAGCTGACCGATACGTAGCCGAGGTCTTTGGGATCCTGTCCGGCAGGCGGTTTGCCGGTCTCCGCGAGATTGGGCGCGGCAACCAGTGTCGACAGGCGGACGGGAAAGCGGTTGCCGAGCGAGTTCGGGCGAGCGGCACTGTTGTCGAGGTCGAAGCTCATCTTGTCGGTCCGCAGTGCAAAGCTCGGGACACGCGTGGCGGCGATGTAGCTCATGTCGACCGCCAGATTGTCGAAGCGCAGGAAGCCGTCAGTGGCGTCTGCGTCGTCTGTCACGCGTGGTTCATCCGGTGCGCTATCAGCAACCGGCATCGCAAAGACGCCGGGCGACACCTCGTCGAGGACAAGCGGTGCATCGGACGGCTGGGCTGGGGCGGACGGTTTGTCGGGTCCGTACGTGAACGGATCGAATCCGGCGGGTTGCCAGAATCGCATGTTGCCGCCGAGCTGAAAGAAGCTGCGCACGGGCTGCTTGGGGCGCGCCGGGTCGGCGGGCTGGGCTATGACGAGGCGCGCACTGAGTATCTCGACCGAACTCAGCGCCGACTCGTCGAGCCTGAAGGTACCGGGTCCCGCGAGACTGAACAGGTACGTGCCCTGTTGCTTGCCGTCGGTACCCATCTGCTTCTGGTACGTGCCTTCGAGAATCAGGTTATTGCCCCGGTCGGTGGGCCACAGGCGCGCCGATGCGCCGAACAGACGGTTGGCCAGCAGTTCGATCCGGCTCGAAAAGCTGCTGATTTTCGAGCCCTTGAAACCGATTGTCAGACGCAATACCTTGAACGCGAATTCGATGTCCTTTTCGAAGAACTGATCGGTCGGATCGTCATAGTCGATCAGGCCGGACATCGCGGTCTGTGCGAACGATAGCGCGCCCCCCGGCGCGTCGAACGGTGTCAGTTCGAAGCTGACGTGATGTGCATAAAAGCGTGCGGGATCGATACCGACCGCCAGCGCCTGAAGGGGTTCGGGCAGGCTCTCGAGCGGGACGTCGCACGACAGCGAGAGAATGCCGCACCAGTTTTCGTCGTCGACGATGCGCTCGATGAAGTGAGCATAGGGTGAGCTTTGCCCCGCGTCGCTTGCACGCTGGTAGATGGCGCGCGCGTCGGCGATGATCGACTGGATCTCGTCGCGGGTCGTGGCGCTATCCGATCCGAACGTCGCGACTTCGGGCCAGGTCCAGGCCGATACGTCGTCGACCAGCGCCGCGAGCGAGCGGCCGGCCGCCAGCTTGAAAATCAGGAACGCATGCTTGCGCTGGTCGCGCCGCGGATTGACCCAGTTGCGCGGCGACATCTGGAAGCGCCAGCCGTCGATGATCGCGATCAACTGGCCGGCCGCGCGTTCGAAGACGAGCATGTCGGCTGGTGAAATGCCCGGTGCCGCGTCATTGAGCGCGGCCTGGAACAGTCCTTCGCTTTCGTACGGGCGACCCGTCATGGCCGCCGCGACCCGATCGATCGTGCCCGGCTGCACGCCTTGCGGGTCCGCGCGGATATCGGCGATCGCCTGCGGAGTGAGCAGGTAGGCGACCGAGCCTGCCTGCATCAGCACGTTGTCGTTGGCCATTACCATGAACAGGCGATTGGTCTGCATCGCTTGCTTGAAATCGCCTTGAATGCGCGTAAAGCGCAGATCCGGCACGGTGGCGGCTGGGCCCGCGCTCATGTTCGCGATGCCGAGCCAGGCCCACTGCAGGGTCGCTTTGTCGATGCCGACGGCGATGCCCTGCGGCGTGACACCGAACAGGTCGGCCGTCACCGGTGGCAGATCGCCGGTCGGGCCGGGCGTGGCCCGAGACGCTGGTGGATCGACGATGCGCATGATCGCGCGCCGGCGATCGGGCGCCAGAACGCGTCGTTCGAGCGCCTGTGCCGTTTCGGCCTCGCTTGCCACGAGACCGCGATACGCGCTGACCGGGAACGCACGTTGGCCATCAGGTGACGGTAACGTGGCGGCCGGAATTTCGAGGAAGTCCAGCCAGGCGTCAGCCGAGGCCTTATAGAGGGTCGCCTGATCGGGCTGCGCGTAGTAGTCGATGGTTTGTCCGCTGCCCGGGCGCACATAGACCCAGGCTGTGGTTGCCGCATCCGTGAGCAATGGCTGGTCGGGATCGGTCGAAAGCGTCGCCGGCGCATAGGCGTTCCGGGAGGGCATGAAGACGAGCCGGTGTTCCCCTTCATCAGGGATGCCAAGATATTCGAGTCCCGATGCACCGCAAACCAGCCGCTCGATCGGCATGTCGTCGCCGAGCGCGGCGAGAACGGACGGCGGCGTATTCGTCGAGATCGCGAAGTCGCCGTCTAGCGTCAGGTAGTGGCAGACAGGGACGGTGCCGGCGGCGCCGTCCATCAGCGGCTGGACGGCAAACACGAGCCCGGCCGGCCGCTCGCCGTCGAAGCGCGGCGCGAGCAACACGTCGTGACCGCGCGCCGTTGCGAAATTCGACATCATCGCGCCCGGGCCGGGATCGGGGGCGCCGGAGAAAAACGACAGCCGTGTGCGTGCCGGATCGCGCTGACGCAGCGGATCAAGGCTTGCGTAGAGCGAAAGGGCGGCGGGTTGAACCAGAACCGGCATGTGCAGATAACCTGCGGCGCCGTCCTCGGCGGGAAACGCGTAACGCAGACCGACGCCCATCTGGTCGAGGTCCCCGCCTGCGCCGCCGTCCGGGAGCACGATGCTGAAGCACAGGCAGCCCGCCTGTGCGCCTGTCACGGGAATTGTGATGCGTCCGTCGACTGGCGCCAGAGGTCCCGCGGGCGTCGTGAAGGCGCAGGCGCCGTTCAGCACGAAGCCGGGCGTCGCGTTGCCGGACGCGAGGCTCATTTGCATACCGCGCGCGCAGCCGAGCAGATAGGCGTTGAAGTCGAAGCTTGCGCCGTTACGCAAGCTCAGCGTCGTGCCGCTGCCGAGCGTATCGACGCTGGTGCCCACGAGCGCGAAGGGCGTAGTCGACGCGTGCGCGAGCCAGAGCAGTTTCTGTCCGCGCGACGGCCAGCCGCCCCAGCTCAACATGTCGCGCAGCGCGACCGCAAACGCGGGATCGTTCGCGCTATCGGTGAACGGATCGCCGAGAAAAAAGAACACCCCGCCGCTGTCGTTCCAGGCCTGTGACAACGACAGGCGCTCGCCGCCGCTGCTGCCGGGTGACGCAAAAAAGCCCAGCACGCGGCCCGCATCGACCGACCAGTACAAGCTGGTCGCGCCAGCGCGCTGGAACGCCGGATCGTTAGCGGGCGACGCGGGCATCAGCCTTGGGTCCACAAGCGATCGCCGGCCAGCACCGGCAGGTTTAGCCAATCGACGGCCGCGCTGTAGGCAACGTTCGTGTCCCAGTCGAAGCGCACCGGAAAGTCGTCGCCGAACGCGTAGCGGGCCGTCCCCGTCGTGTTTGCCGTGCCGGCCATGCGGATGAAGCGGATGCCCGCGAAAGACAGGCCAAGTACCGGCGGCCGTTGGCCGATCGACTCGAGCAGGTTGCCGACGGTCGTGCCGAGCGGCACGACACGCGTCTCATCGTTTACCGTGACACGCACGCAGGGCGTGAGCATCGCGCGGCCGCGGAAGTACAGCACGGCTGCCGTGTCGATCTGGTCGCGGTGCGCGCGCAGATCGGCGGTCGCCGCATCGAGCAAGGCCAATGTCGGTGCGGCGAGCAGCGCGAGGTTATAGGACGGGAACGGCGTGCCCGAACTTCCGCTACCGGGAAAATCGCTCGGGTAGACGATCCGCACGAACGGCTGACGGAAGTTCAGGAAGAAGGCATCGGTGATGCCGCCAGCGCCGGCCTGTTTGCCTTGCGCCTTGACCGGCGCCTCGATGTTCATCGCCTGAGCGATCTGCGCGAGAAACGCATCGAAGCCGACGAGCCAGCGGCCGTTGGCGTCGACTACCGAGCCGGTCTCGTAGGTTGTGACGGTCGCGCCGACATAACCGTTCAGATAGGACGCGTAGGGACTGGCGGTGCCGAGATACTGGTACGCCTCATACGCGACCTGCAGCACCGTGCCAGGCTGCAGATTGACCACGCCGTCGGCAAGGTCGAGGCCGCCTCCGTACAGCAGCGTTTCGGCGAACGTCTGCGGCATCGCGCGGCCGACCGCCATGCGCAGCGCCTGCAACCCAGCCGCGGTGACGCCTCGATCGACCAGCGCGCTGACGAGCTTGCCGTACCGGTCACGCACGCTGTCAGGACCGCTGCGCACGGGGTCCGCGTTGAAGTCCCAGACGCTCTGGCCGGACGCGACCGTCTTCGGCATGGTCAGTATGTATGCGTACGGTGCGCGATCGCTTGCCCGCATTTTGAATGCGACGGTGTCAGGCAGGTCGGCGGGCGGACTGCTGAAGAGATTGGGGAGATACAGCTCGATATCGTAGGCAGCGAGGTTCATCGCATTGGCGGGGCCAAGATGCGGCGCCTGCGCCGGATTCGTCGACAGGTAAAGTGCGGCTTCGAACAGGTCGACTGCGGCGGCGGGCTTGCCCGCCCAAGTGCCGGCGATGGCACGGACCACGACGGTGTTGCGCTTGCTGCGATCGAGCGCAAGCGCTGTCGTCAACCCCGTCGTGCTCGTGTTCGCGGGCGGCCCGACCGGCT
>DASXXR010000284.1:0-4267 GCA_036502945.1 Paraburkholderia sp.
CGATCCGCGCGCCAGCCTGATCTTTTGGCGTGCTTTTTATGTGACATCAAGTGGCTGCGTTCTCTTTTGACAAACTGGTGATCATGGGTGTCGGGCTGATCGGCGGCTCGCTGGCGCGTGCATTGCGCGAGCGCGGCGACGTATCCGGCGCGCGCCAGGTGATCGGCGTCGGTCGCTCCGCCGAGGCGACCGCGCGGGCGCTCGAACTGGGTGTCGTCGACGGTTCGGTGGCGCTCACCGACGATGCGGCGCTGCGCGCCGCGCTCGCGGGCGCCGATATCGTGCTGCTTGCCGCGCCGGTCGCGCAAACGCAACCGCTGCTCGAACGCATCGCGCCGTTTCTCGGCGCCGCCACGATCGTCACCGATGCCGGCAGCACGAAGTCGGACGTGGTCGCGGCGGCGCGGGCGGCGCTCGGTGCGCGGATCGGGCAGTTCGTGCCCGGTCACCCGATTGCCGGGCGCGAAGCGAGCGGCGTCGATGCCGCACTGCCCGATCTTTACGTCGACCGAAACGTCGTTCTGTGTCCGCTGCCGGAGAATGCGCCTGCGGCCGTTGAGCGGGTTGCCGACATGTGGCGTGCCGCGGGCGCGGTCGTGCACCGGATGGCGCCGCTGCAGCATGATCATGTGCTCGCATCGGTCAGCCACTTGCCGCACGTGCTGTCGTTCGCTTACGTCGAGCAGATTCTGGCTTCGCCGGACGCCGCGCTCAAATTTTCATTCGCGGCGGGCGGATTCCGCGACTTCACGCGGATTGCCGCGTCGAGCCCGGAAATGTGGCGCGACGTGTGCATCGCGAATCGCGACGCGCTGCTCGATGAACTGGACGCCTACACGGCCGTGCTGGCCAGATTGCGCGATGCGATAGCATCCCGCGACGGCGCGGCGCTCGAAGCCGTGTTCGCGCGATCGAAGGCGGCGCGCACCGATTGGCAGCTCCGCGCCGCGAGGCCCGGCGCCGCTGCCGATCCATCGAAATAACGGAAAACTGGACATTCTCATGGACCATCTCGATCTCGGACCCTTTTCCCGTGCGTCCGGCACGATTCGTTTGCCCGGCTCGAAGAGCATTTCGAACCGGGTGTTGCTGCTGGCGGCGCTGGCCGAGGGCGAGACGACGATCACCAACCTGCTCGACTCCGACGACACGCGCGTGATGATCGCTGCGCTCGAGAAGCTAGGCGTGAAGTTGAAGCGTGACGGTGACGTCTGCGTCGTGACCGGCACGCGCGGCGCGTTCACGGCGAAGACGGCCGACCTGTTTCTCGGCAATGCCGGCACCGCGGTGCGTCCGCTGACAGCCGCGCTCGCGGTGAACGGCGGCGAGTACCGGGTGCACGGCGTGCCGCGCATGCATGAGCGGCCGATCGGCGACCTCGTCGATGGCTTGCGGCAGATCGGCGCGAAGATCGATTACGAAGCGAACGAAGGTTACCCGCCGCTGCGTATCCGCTCGGCGCCGATCGCCGTAGACGCGCCGATCCGCGTGCGCGGCGACGTGTCGAGCCAGTTCCTGACGGCGCTTCTGATGACGCTGCCGCTCGTGCGCACCAAAGGCGGCGTGTCGGTTGTCGAAGTGGACGGCGACCTGATTTCGAAGCCGTACATCGACATCACGATCAAGCTGATGGCGCGCTTCGGCATCGAAGTCGAGCGCACCGGCTGGCATCGTTTCGCGGTGCCGGCCGGCACGCGCTATCAGTCGCCGGGGCAGATCATGGTCGAAGGCGATGCGTCGTCGGCGTCGTATTTTCTGGCCGCGGGCGTGCTGGGCGGCGGGCCGCTGCGCGTCGAGGGCGTCGGCCGCGCGAGCATCCAGGGCGACATCGGTTTTGCCGACGCGCTGATCAGGATGGGCGCGAATGTGCTGATGGGCGACGACTGGATCGAGGTGCGCGGCGTCGGCCGCGACGACGGCAAGCTCGAGCCGATCGACATGGACTTCAACCTGATCCCGGACGCCGCGATGACGATTGCGGTTGCGGCGCTGTTCGCCGACGGCGCGACCACCTTGCGCAACATCGCAAGCTGGCGCGTGAAGGAAACCGACCGGCTCGCCGCGATGGCGACCGAACTGCGTAAAGTGGGCGCGAAGGTGACCGAGGGCGACGACTACCTGATCGTCGTACCGCCGGCGCAATTGACGCCGAATGCCGCCATCGATACGTATGACGATCACCGGATGGCGATGTGCTTCTCGCTCGTCAGTCTCGGCGGCGTGCCGGTGCGGATCAACGACCCGAAATGCGTCGCGAAGACTTTCCCCGATTACTTCGAGCGCTTCATCGCGCTTGCCCAACTATGACCCTGTTCCAGCCGAGCTGACGCGCAACTATTAGATGAAACCGACCCGTCCCTTTCACCAGGCGCCCGTCATTACGATCGACGGCCCGAGTGCCTCCGGCAAAGGCACCGTGGCCGCCCTGGTTGCCGTGCAGCTCGGCTTCCACCTGCTGGACAGCGGCGCGCTGTACCGGCTCGCGGCGCTCGCCAGCGTGCGCTACAACATCGCGTCCGACGATGCCGAATCCCTCGCGAAATTGATCGACGATCTGCACATCACGTTCCGCGAGGGGCTGGCACAGCTCGACGGCGTGGACGCATCGGCCGAGATCCGGAAAGAGGAAATCGGCAACCGCGCGTCGGCGATCGCCGTTCATGCCCCAGTGCGGACCGCGCTGGTCGCACGTCAGCGGGCATTTCGCAAGCTGCCGGGGCTGGTGGCCGACGGGCGCGATATGGGCACTGTTATTTTTCCCGATGCGGTTCTGAAAGTGTTCTTGACGGCGAGCGTCGAGGCGCGTGCTGCGCGCCGGTATAAGCAATTGATCCAAAAAGGATTTTCTGCTAACATAGATAACTTGCTCCAGGATTTGCGTGAACGCGACGAGCGCGATAGCAAGCGTGTGGCCGCGCCGCTCAAGCCCGCAGCAGATGCGAAGTTGCTGGATACATCGGGGCTGTCGGTCGATGAGGCGGTCGAACAGGTCGTGCAGTGGTACCGCGCACCGGTTCGCGAAACCTGATCCAGCCTGGCCGGTTCAAAAGCAGCGGTTTCAAGACACCGGTTTCAAAATTCGCATCGAATGATCGTAGTAAACCGTAGTAGCCAGTTCGTGCTCCGCGCTCACCGCGGGGTGTGTTGTTAAACCTTTAACCCCGTGTGGCATTCGCATCACAGCCGAAGTTGCCGACCCGATATTCTCCGGATCCGGCCGGGCACCGCGAAAACCACGCATATTCCGATTTTTATGTCCGACCTGCAAACCTCTACCCCGAATACCGAATCTTTTGCGGCTCTGTTCGAAGAGTCGCTGACCAAGCAGGACATGCGCGCCGGCGAAGTGATTTCCGCCGAAGTCGTGCGTGTCGACCACAACTTCGTGGTCGTCAACGCTGGTCTCAAGTCCGAAGCCTATATCCCGCTCGAAGAGTTCCTGAATGACGCGGGCGAGGTAGAAGTGCAGGCGGGCGACTTCGTTTCCGTCGCGATCGACGCGCTCGAAAACGGCTATGGCGACACCATCCTGTCGCGCGACAAGGCGAAGCGTCTGGCTTCGTGGCTGTCGCTGGAAAAAGCGCTCGACAACAACGAACTCGTGACCGGCACGATTACGGGCAAGGTCAAGGGCGGCATGACGGTCATGGTCAACGGCATCCGTGCGTTCCTGCCGGGGTCGCTGGTCGACACGCGTCCCGTCAAGGACACGACGCCGTACGAAGGCAAGACGCTCGAGTTCCGCGTCATCAAGCTCGACCGCAAGCGTAACAACGTGGTGCTGTCGCGCCGCGCAGTGATCGAAGCCACGCAGGGCGAAGAGCGCGCAAAGCTGCTCGAAACGCTGAAGGAAGGCGCGATTGTCGAAGGCGTGGTGAAGAACATTACGGATTACGGCGCGTTCGTGGACCTGGGCGGTATCGACGGTCTGCTCCACATTACGGATATTGCATGGCGTCGCGTGCGTCACCCGAGCGAAGTGCTGTCGGTTGGCCAGGAAGTCACTGCGAAGATCCTCAAGTTCGATCAAGAGAAGAACCGCGTTTCGCTCGGCATCAAGCAACTGGGCGACGATCCGTGGGAAGGCATCTCGCGCCGTTACCCGTCGGGCACGCGCCTGTTCGGTAAGGTCACCAACATCACCGACTACGGCGCATTCGTCGAAGTTGAATCGGGCATCGAAGGCCTCGTTCACGTGTCGGAAATGGACTGGACGAACAAAAACGTTGCACCGTCGAAGGTTGTGCAACTGGGCGACGAAGTCGAA
>DASXXR010000285.1:0-14290 GCA_036502945.1 Paraburkholderia sp.
AACGAACTGCTGCTCGCGATGCGCGGCGGTGGCCACAACATTGCGGGCAGCGCCATCTGCGATGACGGATTGGTGATCGACCTGTCGCGGATGAAATCCGCGCGTATCGACCCGCTCGCGCGGCGCGCGTACGTCGAACCCGGCTGCACGCTCGCCGATTTCGATCATGAAGCACAGGCATTCGGCCTCGCCGTGCCGCTCGGCATCAACTCGACCACCGGCGTGGCCGGGCTGACGCTAGGCGGCGGGTTCGGCTGGCTCAGCCGCAAGTACGGGATGACGGTAGACAGTCTCATCTCGGCCGACATCGTCACCGCCGACGGCGAACTCCTGCGCTGCAGCGCAGACTCGCACAAAGATCTGTTCTGGGCGATCCGCGGCGGCGGCGGCAACTTCGGCGTGGTGACGATGTTCGAGTTCCAGTTGCATCCGGTCGGGCCGGAAGTGTTCGGCGGACTCATCGTGCTGCCGTTCGATCAGGCAAAAGATGCGCTGACGAAGTACCGCAACGCCGTCGAAACAATGCCGGAAGATCTGACGGTATGGAGCGTCGCGCGGCTCGCGCCGCCGCTGCCTTTCCTGCCCGCCGAAGTGCACGGCAAGCCGATGCTCGCGTTTGCGGTCTGCTACACGGGTCCGGTTGAAAACGGACCGCGCGTCGTCGAAGCGGTGCGCAAGTTCGGCACGCCATACGGCGAACATCTCGGACCGATGCCCTACGCGATGTGGCAGCAGGCGTTCGATCCGCTGCTGACCCCGGGCGAGCGCAACTACTGGAAGTCGCACAATCTATCCGCGCTGCAGGACGGCCTGATCGACGCGCTGATCGACTCGATCAACACGCTGCCGTCGCCGCAGTGCGAGATATTCTTCGGGCAGATCGGCGGCGCGACGAGCCGCGTCGCGGTCGATGCAACCGCCTACTCGAGCCGCGACGCGAAGTACGTGATGAACGTGCACGGCCGCTGGAGCGATCGGAATGACGACGAACGCTGCATCGGCTGGTCGCGCGCATTCTTCGAAGCGTCACGACCGTTCGCGCTTGGCAGCGTGTACGTGAACTTCCTGACACAGGAAGAAACCGACCGCGTCGGCGCAGCATATGGTCCTAACTTCGAGCGGCTCGTCGCCATCAAGGATCGCTACGATCCGCGCAACCTGTTCCGCACCAATCAGAACATCAAGCCTTCCGTACTTGCGTAGCACGCGCTCGCGAGACCGCGCCGGACTGCGTTCGCAGTCGCGCGGTTCTCGCCCGCGTTTTCCTGTCCGCGCTTTTTGTTCCGCCTCTTTCTGAGAACCCCATGCGGCCGGGCACCGCCGTCCAACCCATCGATGCCCGCCCCCCACCCCGCTCAGCGCCCCGTCGAAACCCGTGCCCGCCGCCCGCGCACGCGAATCGCCATGCTCACCGTGCTAGCGATGTTTGCGTTTGCAGGCAACTCGTTGCTGTGCCGTCTCGCGCTGAAAGGCACCGCAATCGACCCCGCAACCTTCACGTCGGTGCGCGTGCTGTCGGCCGCGCTCGCCCTCTGGCTGATCCTGCGCGGCCGAAACGGCCCGCGTGCAATCGGCGGCAACTGGTATTCGGCGTTTGCGCTCTTCGCGTACGCCGCCACGTTTTCGTTTGCGTATGTGGGCGTCGCGGCCGGAACCGGCGCGCTGATCCTGTTCGGCACCGTGCAAGCGACGATGATCGGCTACGCGCTATGGGCAGGCGAGCGCCTGCGCGCGCCGCAATGGGCCGGCGTGGCGCTCGCGCTGGCCGGCCTCGTCGGTCTGGTGCTGCCGGGCATTGCGGCGCCGCCTCTGCTGTCGTCGCTGCTGATGCTGGCCGCGGGCATCGCGTGGGGCGTCTATTCGCTGCGCGGCAGAGGTGCTGAGGATCCGACCGCGACCACTGCCGGAAATTTTCTGCGCGCCATACCGTTCACGGCCGCAGTCAGCCTGCTAATGACCCTGACGGCGCGCGCACCGGTGTCGTTCGATCGCGCGGGTCTCGCTTACGCGACGCTCTCCGGCGCGCTGACCTCCGGTGCCGGCTACGTCATCTGGTATGCCGCGCTAAAGGAACTGAAAGCCGCGAGCGCCGCAACCGTGCAATTGAGCGTGCCGCTCATTGCGGCCGCCGGCGGCATCGTGCTGCTGGACGAGCCGTTGACGCCGAGGCTCGTCGCCAGCGCCGTGGCGATTCTCGGCGGCATTGCGCTCGTAATCGTGCGAAGACAGACAAGACCAGCGGATAGCCCTCGTTCGCGTCGGTGAAATGTGAAGCACGGCAGCGTTTTGGCGGACAATCCTGCTTGCCCTATCCTAACGAAGTCATGTCACAGATGAATTCCAACGTCAACGACGCACCACGCCCCGCTATCCGTGAGCTGACGCCGCTCGAAGCGCGCGTGCTTGGCGTGCTGTTCGAAAAGCAACATACGGTGCCCGACACTTACCCGCTATCGCTGAACGCGCTGACGCTGGGCTGCAATCAGAAGACGTCGCGCTCGCCGGTGATGAACGCCAACGAAGCCGACGTGCTCGCCACCATTGAAGATCTGAAACGCGTGAGCCTCGTATTCGAAGGCAGCAGCAGCCGTGTGCCGCGCTTCGAGCACAATATGGAGCGCGTGCTCGGCGTGCCGCGTCAGGCAGCCGCCCTGCTGGCCGCGCTGCTGTTACGCGGTCCGCAGACGGCCGCCGAACTGCGGCTTGCGACGACACGTCTGCACGCGTTTGCCGATACATCGTCGGTCGAAGCCTTTCTCGACGAACTCGCCGCGCGCGACACGCCGTTCGCACTGAAACTGCCGCGCACGCCCGGCGAGCGGGAAAGCCGCTGGATGCATCTGCTATGCGGCGCAGACGCGGCGGCCGAAGCGACGGCGGCGTTTAGCAGCGCCCGCGCAGAAGCCGTGCCGAACCATGACGCCGAAACGTTGCGAGCCGACTACCGGAAGCTCGCCGAAAAAGTCGCCCGGCTCGAGGTGCTGGTCGAACGGATGGCCGGAGAATTGGGCATCTCGACCGACCATCCGAATCCGGCGGAACGCCCGCAATAGCGCGCTGACAGCGGCGTTCTGGGCATAGCCGGACGCCGCGGGATTCAGGTTCTCGGCCCGACGCGGCGAGATTCAGGTTCTCGTAATCATCGCGGCGAGGCCGGGCTTGTCTTTGGCATCGGGCCGCGGCGGATGCCCGCTCTCTTCGCTTTTCTTCGCGGGCGCATGCAGGCCGGGGCCGTTCGATTTACGGCGCGCCGCATGCCGTTCGATGATCCGTTGCAGCAGGCAGAACGCGCACAGCAACGCACCGATCACGATGCGGGTCCACCACGAGCTCAGCGTGCCGTCGAACGTGATCAGCGTCTGAATCGTGCCGAGAATCCCGACGCCGAACACCGAACCGAATACATAACCGACGCCGCCCGTCAGCAGCGTGCCGCCTATCACGGTGGCCGCAATCGCGTCGAGTTCCATGCCTTGCCCCTGCAGCCCGTAACCCGACAGCAGATAAAGCGTGAACACAACGCCGCCGAGCGCCGAGCAAAAACCGCTCAACGCATAGACGCAGACCTTCGTGCGCGCGACCGGCAGCCCCATCAGCAGCGCGGAGCGCTCGTTGCCGCCGACCGCATAAACATTGCGCCCAAAGCGTGTGAAATGCGCAATGTAGATCGCGGCGACCAGCGCCGCAATGCCGATCAGCGCGCCGGCATTCAGCGTCCCGCTGCCGATCGGCACACTGAACGAGGCAACCGCATGAAAGGTCCGCTCGCTGATCGTGATCGACTGCGTCGTGATCAGGAAGCACGCGCCGCGCGCGAGGAACATCCCGGCAAGCGTGACGAT
This sequence comes from Paraburkholderia sp., assembly GCA_036502945.1. Taxonomy (GTDB): domain Bacteria; phylum Pseudomonadota; class Gammaproteobacteria; order Burkholderiales; family Burkholderiaceae; genus Paraburkholderia. Next base: position 3,843 of record DASXXR010000285.1, read on the forward strand.
AAACGGCTGCAGCTTGAAGAAATGAATCAGCGCACCCATCGCGGCGCCGTACAGCGCACCGAACACCAGGACGATCGGCACGATCACCCAGATCGGCCAATGCCACCATTCGGCGGCCACGGCGCAGAGAATCGTCGTCAGCGCGACCACCGAGCCGACCGACAGATCGATGCCGCCGGACACGATGACAAACGTCATGCCGAGCGCGACGATCAGCAGAAACGCGTTGTCGACGAGCAGACCGAGCAGCACCTGCAGCGAAAAGAACCCGGTGTACATCACCGAGCCGAAACCGAACAGCACCGCGAACAGCGCGACGGTCACGACGATCGGCAGCGTGCGCGGATCGACGAGGCGAGCGAGGAATTTTGTCATTTGGCGGTCTCGCTGAGGGGCTTGGCTTGCGCGAACGAGAACACGCGCTTGACGTGGCGCACGAGCATCGCACGCGCCGTCGCCGATTGAATCACGCTGACCAGCAGCACGACGATGGCCTTCACGACGAGCGTCGCTTCAGGCGGCACGCCGATCGAATACGTCGTGTACGTGAGCGTCTGGATAATCAGCGCGCCGAGCACCGTCCCCGCGAGACTGAAACGGCCGCCCGTCAACGACGTACCGCCCAGCGTCACCGCGAGAATCGCGTCGAGTTCGAGCAGCAGCCCAGCGTTGTTGCCGTCGGCGCTGCGCACGTTCGAGCTCATCAGAATGCCCGCTATCGCCGCGGTCAGCCCGGAAAACGTATAAACGGCGAACACGATCGCGCTAGAACGCAGTCCGACCAGCCGGGTCGCGACGGGGTTGATCCCGATCGCGCGGATAAAGAGCCCGAGCGCCGTGCGCCCCATCAGCAGCGCGGTGAAAGCGGTCACCGCGATCGCAATCCATACCGCGCACGGCACCCGCGCGAAATAGCCGCCGCCGAGCATGAGATAACCGGGCGCGCCGATCGGAATGATCTGGCCGCCGGTCAGCAACTGCGCGACGCCGCGGCCGGCCACCATCAGAATGAGTGTCGCGATGATCGGCTGCATGCCGACGAAGGCGACCAGCAAGCCGTTCCACATGCCCGCAATGAGGCCGACCACCAGCGCAGCGGCGATACCCGCTCCCGCCTGCGACGGGTCGCCCGCCAGAATCGTCGCCGCGGCCGCACCCGCGATGGCGACGATCGCGCCAACCGAGATGTCGATGCCTCGCGTGGCGATCACAAGCGTCATCCCGAGCGACACGATAACGAGCGGCGCGGCGCGGTTCAGGATGTCGATCGGCGCGCCGAACAGGTGGCCGTCGAGCAGTGAGATCGACAGGAAGTCCGCCCGGTGCGCCACATCGAGCAGGATCAGCAGGACGAGCGTGAGAACCGGCCACACCAGCGTGTGCTGCAACGCCGCTTTGATCGCCTTCATTGGTCGCTCCCTGCAATGAGCTGATAGACCTGTTCTTCGGTGGCCGCATTGCCCGCGATCTCGGCCACCTTGCGCCGATCGCGCAGCACCGCGATCCGATGGCTGACCCGCACGACCTCGCTCACCTCCGACGAGATGAACAGCATCCCGAGCCCTTTCGCGCACAGCGCCAGCACCCGGTCCATGATCTCGAACTTCGCGCCGACGTCGATGCCGCGCGTGGGCTCGTCGAGAATCAGCATTTTCGGCTCGGTGGCGAGCCAGCGTGCGAGCAGCACCTTCTGCTGATTGCCGCCTGACAGCAAGCCGATCGGCTGGTCGGCGTCGCGTGCCTTGATGCCGAGCATCGTGATGTATTCGTCGGCCATCTCGCGCTGCTTCGCGCGGCCGATCGTGCGCCACCAGCCGCGCCGCGCCTGCAGCGCGAAAACGATGTTCTCGCGAATCGACAGATCCGCGACAACGCCCTCTTTCTTGCGGTCTTCCGGGCAATAGCCGATACCGTGGCGCACCGCGTCGTGCGGCGAGCGAAACTTCATCGGCTTGTCACCCACCATCATCGTGCCGGCATCGGCCTTTTCCGCACCGAACAGGAGCCGCGCCGTTTCCGTGCGCCCTGAACCGAGCAGGCCCGCCAGGCCGAGAATCTGGCCCGGCCGCACGTCGATGTCGATCGGATTGAGCACGCCGCGCCGCCCGACGCCGCGCATCTCGAAGAGCGGCGTCGCCGCTTCCTTCGGTGCCGCGGACTCGGTGGCCGCGCGCTTCAGACGTTCGGTCATCCGTGCGTGGCCGACCATCTTCGAAACGAGCAATTCGACCGGCAGGTCTTTCGCCAGATACTCGCCCTCGCGCTCGCCGTTGCGCATCACCGTGATCCGGTCGGACACCGCGTAGGTTTGCTCGAGAAAGTGCGTGACGAACAGAATCGCGATGCCGGACTGCTTCAGGTTGCGCAACACGTCGAAAAGCCGCGCCACTTCGCCGTCGTCGAGGCTGGAGGTCGGCTCGTCGAGAATCAGCACGCGCGCATCGACCGACACCGCACGCGCAATCGCCACCATCTGCTGCACGGCGATCGGATAGGCATCGAGCGAACGGGTCACATCGAGCGAAACGTTCAGATCAGCCAGTGCCGCCTCGGCCCGCGCGTGGATCGACTTCCAGTCGATCAGGCCGCGCCGCTTCAGATGCCGCCCGGCGAAAATATTCTCCGCGACCGACAGGTTCGGGCACAGATTGACTTCCTGATACAACGTGCGAATGCCCGCGGCTTCAGCTTCGAGCGGCGTCGAAAATTGAACCGGCTCGCCGGCCAGGCGGATTTCGCCAGCGTCGTACGCGTGCACGCCGGTCAGCAAATTGATGAGCGTCGATTTACCCGCGCCGTTCTGGCCCATCAGCGTGTGAATCTCGCCGGGGAACAACCGGAAATCGACACGCTGCAACGCGTTGACGCCCGGAAACGACTTGCTCAAGCCGATGGTTTCGAGAATGGGGGAGGCGCTCATGAGCGTAGCCGGAAGAAGAAAATAAAAAGCCCGGCGCTACGCGGACACCGGGCACCGCGCAGCGCCGAACTCGTGCGGAACGCTCAGTACTTGCGCTGCGGCAGAACCTGAGCCGCGACGCTCATCGGGAACACCGTCTCCTCGGTGGTGATGCGCTTCGGCAACTGCTTGCCGGCAACCAGATCCTTCACCGCGCTCATCAACTGCGGCCCGAGCAGCGGGCTGCATTCCACATCGACATTGATCTTGCCGGCGATCATCGCTTCGAAACCACCCTTCGTCGCATCGAACGAAACGACGGTGATCTCCTTGCCCGGCTTCAGGCCCGCTTCTTCCATCGCCTGGATTGCGCCGAGCGCCATGTCGTCGTTGTGCGCGTACACGACGTTGATCTGCTTGCCGTACGTCTTCGCGAACGCTTCCATCACCTGCTTGCCGCCGGCGAGCGTGAAGTCGCCGCTTTGCGACGCGATGATCTTGAACTTCGGATCGTTCTTGATCACTTCGATCAGGCCTGCATGACGGTCGTTGGCGGGTGCCGAGCCGACCGTGCCTTGCAGTTCGACGATGTTGATCGGGCCTTTGTCGTTCTTGTAGTGCTCTTCGAGCCACTTGCCGCCGCGGCGGCCTTCTTCGAGGAAGTCCGAACCGATCATCGTCGTGTACAGCGACTTGTCTTTCACGTCGATGTTGCGGTCGGTGAGAATGACCGGGATCTTCGCGTTCTTTGCTTCAGTGAGCACCGGCTCCCAGCCGGATTCGACCACCGGCGAAAACGCGATCACGTCCACCTTCTGCGCGATGTACGAGCGGATCGCCTTGATCTGGTTTTCCTGTTTCTGCTGCGCATCGGAAAACTTCAGGTTGATGCCGGCGTCCTTCGCGGCCTGTTTGACCGAAATGGTGTTGGCGGTGCGCCACGCGCTTTCCGCGCCGACCTGCGCAAAACCGAGGGTGATTTGCTTGTCTTCCGCATGACCGTTGATGCTGGCCGCGAAAAGGAGCGCCGAGCCTACCAGCGCGCCGAGGGTCAGGCGTCTCGTGTGATTCATTGACTGTCTCCGATCTATCTCGTTTGTTTTTCGGCACCGGACACCGCAGGCAGGCGTCAATACTTCGACGACGTGACGGCACATGTCAGCGCCACCTCTCACAACACTGCAACCCATGCACAGCCCAACTCGAAACCGTGTTGCGTTTGCGCACTCGCCGGGCCCCGCCGGTACCGGGCAATGCGTTCGACCGTTTATTAATAGCCAAACTATATCCACCTGCGGATGGCCGGGTGATTGGTATTTTCCCGAGCTTTCCAGCGCTGCCGCGCATGCTGGAATTTCCCGCTGCATGGCGCATGTGTGTTTGTGAAACCGGACCGGCGAAAAGCCATGTGCGAGTCGTTTCACGATGTCGTTGCATTCTCAACAGTCGCTTATATAGTCCTACTATTTAGGCACTGCCGGCAAAAAACGAGATGTTCGGCATGCGGTGGCCGCGGCCGACGCCGCGTATGCGGAGAATCACCGTATATTCACCGCAAAATATGCGGTGAATATATTGCATCCGCGCCCGATACCCGCCATAATCTCCGCATGAATAGCGGAGATTATCCCTACATCTGGACGGACGCCGACTGGCCGCACTGGCGCTACGACCTCGCCGCGCTCGCGGCTTCGCTTGCCGCCGCCACCGGCGCGCAGGGGTTGCTGCTCGGCCGGCTGGTCGACGCCGGCATCGCACAGCGCGATGAAGCGAACCTCACCGCACTCACGGCGGACGTGCTCAAGACCAGCGAAATCGAAGGCGAAACGCTCGATCCGCACTCGGTGCGCTCGTCGATCGCGCGCCGGCTGGGCGTCGATATCGGTGCCCTCGCGCCGGTCGACCGCCATGTCGAAGGCGTGGTCGACATGGTGCTGGACGCCACCACGCGCTGCAACGCGCCGCTCACGCGCGAGCGGCTGTTCGGCTGGCACGCCGCGCTTTTTCCTACCGGTTACAGCGGCCTGTCGCCGATCCGCGTGGGCGCTTTCCGCGACGATGCGCGCGGCCCGATGCAGGTAGTCTCCGGGCCGATCGGCCGCCAGCGCGTTCACTTCGAGGCGCCGCCCGCCGACCGCCTCGCAGCCGAGATGGCCCGCTTCACCCACTGGGTCAACGAAAACTACGACCATCATCCGTTGCTGAAAGCGGGTCTCGCGCACCTGTGGTTCGTCACGCTGCACCCCTTCGACGACGGCAACGGCCGCATCGCACGCGCCCTCGGCGATCTGCTGCTGGCGCAAGCCGACCACAGCGAACAGCGCTTTTACAGCTTGTCTGCGCAGATCCAGCGGGAACGGCGCGACTACTACGACATCCTCGAGCGCACGCAAAAAGGCTCGCTCGACGTCACGGCATGGCTCGCGTGGTTTCTGGAGAATCTGCGGCGCGCCGTCGAAGCGGCGCAGCAGACGCTCGACGCGGTGCTCGCCAAAACGCGTTTCTGGCAACGCCTGACGGGCACGCCGCTGAACGAACGGCAGATGAAACTCGTCAACCGCCTGCTCGACGGCTTCGACGGCAAGCTCACCAGCAGCAAATGGGCGGCGATCACGAAGTGTTCGGCGGACACGGCGCTGCGCGACATCAACGAACTGATCGCGCTGGGCGTGCTGCGGCGCGCCGCAGGCGGCGGACGCAGCACCGCGTACGAGCTCGCCGCATAACGGCCTGACAGCGGATTTCGACGCACCCGATTCGTTTTCTGCTTCGCACACGTCACAAAACAGTGCGAGTATGCCGATGCAAAGCAGAGCTTGGCCACTGCGCCCACAGCATTGCAAGCCGACCGCAAGCCCATTGCCACGAATCGCTAATCTTGAGCAACGAGGAGGAATGCCAATGAACGAGAACGATCCGCTCCCGCCGGCCGATAACCCCGCCGACCGTCCCGACGACCCCGAACGCCGCCGTGTCCTGACCGGCCTCGCCGCCGTCGGCGCGGGGCTGGTGCTGGCCGGTTGCGAATCCACCGCGCAAACTGCCGCGGGCAGCCCTGCGGCGCGCAGCGCCGCGGATCTTCGGCTCGACGCGGCACTGCACGACCAGGTCCGCAACATCGTTGTGATCTACGCGGAAAATCGCAGCTTCGCGAATCTGTACGGCAATTTCCCGGGCGTGCAGCACCCGCTCGAAGCCGTGCCGGCCGAACGCTACATGCAGTTCGACCGCGACGGCAAAACGCCGCTGCCCGCGTTGCCGAAAATCTGGGGTGGGCTCGTGCCGCAGGCGCAGGAAGTCGACGGCAAGCGCTACTCGATTGCCGAGCGCGATATCACCGGCCTGCGCAACCAGCCGTTTCACCTGACCGACGCGCACGGCGCGCCGCTGCCGAACAGCGTGATTACCCGCGACCTGGTGCATCGCTTCTATCAGAACCAGATGCAGATCAACGCAGGCCGCAACAACCAGTTCGCCGCGTGGAGCGATTCGGGCGGCCTCGTGATGGGCCATTACCGCAGCTCGCAGGAGTCGCTGCAGCTATGGGGTCTCGCGCAGCAATACACGCTGTGCGACAACTTCTTCATGGCGGCGTTCGGCGGCTCGTGGCTCAACCATATCTTCCTGATTTCCGCGCAGGCGCCGTTCGTGCCGAACATCCAGGACAGCCCCGCCAAACATCTCGTAGCCATCGTCGAAGGCGACAACCCCGCCGGCACGCGGCTTAAAATCGCGGCGAACTCGCCCGCGTCCGCGCTCGACGGTCCGCCCAAGTTCGAGAACGACGGCCTCTACACGCCCGACGGCTTTGCGGTCAACACGATGGCGCCGCCGTATCAGCCGAGCTTCGTGCGCCCCGCGGAAGGCGGCGATCCGATGAGCGTGGACCTGCGCAATCCGAAAGTGCTGCCGCCGCAGAACTACGCGACGATCGGCGACCGCCTGACCGACAAAGGCGTCGACTGGGCGTGGTACAGCGGCGCATGGCAATACGCGCTCGACCATCGCGAAACCGGCGCCGTGCCGGATTTCCAGTATCACCATCAGCCGTTCAACTACTTCGCGAACTACGCGCCGGGCACCGCCGCGCGCAAGCAGCACCTGCGCGACGGCGGCACCGGCGACGACGCGTCGACCAACCGCCTGATTGCCGACATCGACGCAGGCCGGCTGCCGGCCGTTACGTTCTATAAGCCGCAGGGCAACCTGAACATGCACGCGGGGTATGCGGATGTCGAATCCGGCGACCGCCACATCGCGAACGTGATCGCTCATATCCAGCGCGCACCGCAATGGCGCAACACCGTCGTGATCGTCACGGTCGACGAGAACGGCGGCTGGTGGGATCCGGTCGCGCCGCCGCAAGGCGACCGGTGGGGCCCGGGGTCGCGTGTTCCGGCGCTTGTCGTGTCGCCGCTTTCGAAAAAGGGCTACGTCGACCATACGGTCTACGACACGAATTCGATCCTGCGCTTCATCACCCGCGTGCACGGCCTCGCGCCGCTCGACGGCGTGCAGGCACGCGACCGCGCATTCGCGCGCAACGGGCTTGCGCCGCTCGGCGACATGACCGCCGCGCTGGACCTCGCCTGATCATGCCGGCGCACCTGAAGGCGCAGCGCCGGCTAAACAGCTGAACGGCTAAACGGCTAAACGGCTAACCGCTAGCGCCATCCCGGTCATCGGTCCCGCGGCAAGCAAGCGCTGCGGGATCGATGTGCCGACATGTCCCTGCAGCCTACGCTTCGACGGTGCCCGGACTGCGCGCCGCGCGCCGCTCCCGCATCCACTCGTCCAGTTGCGCCGCGGACAACGGCTTCGCAATCCAGAAGCCCTGCAACTCATCGCAACCGATGCTGCGCAGCACGCCCGCTTCCCGTTCGCTTTCGACACCTTCCGCGACCACGCTCAAGCCGAGCATGTGCCCGAGGCCGACGATCGCCTCGACAATCGCCAGATCGGTGGGCCTGTCGAGTTTGTTGTGAACGAACGTCCGGTCGATCTTCAGCCGGTCAAGCGGGAAGCGGTTCAGGTAGCTAAGACTCGAATAGCCGGTGCCGAAATCGTCAAGCGAGATGCGCACACCCAGCGCGCGAATCGCACCGATCGTCGAGATGTTGTGCTCCGCGTCGTCGAGCAGCACCGATTCCGTGATCTCCAGTTCGAGCCGTCCCGGCGGCACGCGGTAGGTCGCGAGACAGTCCTTCAGCATGTCGACGAGCCCTTCGTCGCGCAGCTGAACGGCGGAAAGGTTGATCGACAGCGTCACGTCGGCGAGTTCGCCGCCGCGCCAGCTGGCGATCTGCCGACACGCCTCTTCGATGACCCACGCGCCGATCGGCGCAATCAGACGGGTCTCCTCGGCAAGTGGAATGAAACGCGCCGGCGGGATGCTGCCCAGTTCGGCGCTGTCCCATCGCAACAGCGCCTCGATACCTACCAGTTCGCCGGTGCGCGCATCGAGACACGGCTGGAACGCGAGCCATAGCTCGGCGCGCTCGATCGCCATGCGCAGGCTCGCTTCGAGCGCGAGCCGCATCCGGCTCTCCTCGATCATGTCCACGGAAAAGAACTTCGCGAGGTTGCGGCCGGCGGCCTTCGCCCGATACATCGCGAGGTCCGCGTTCTGCATCAGCGTGTCGATATCGCGGCCGTCTTCCGGGTACATCGCAATGCCGACGCTGCACGACACCTGGATCGCCACGCCGTGGACATCGTGCGGCTCGCCGACGAACGGAATCATCCGTTCCTCGATCGTGCGCGCGACGTCGACCGCGTTCGCCGGGCCGTTCAGAATGACCGTGAACTCGTCGCCGCCGAGCCGGCTCACCGTATCGTCATGCCGCACCGAGCGTAGAAGGCGCGCCGCGACCGAGCGCAGCAGACCGTCGCCGACGTGATGGCCGAGCGAATCGTTGATGTCCTTGAAGCGGTCCAGATCGATGAACAGCACGGCGACGCGTCTCCCGGTGCGCCGCGCGGTATCCAGCGCCACGATCAGGCGTTTCTTGAAGAGCGCGCGATTCGGCAATTCGGTGAGAAAGTCGTGCTCCGCGAGAAACTGGATGCGGGCCTCGCTCTTCTTGCGGTCGCTGATGTCGATCAGTGTGCAGATGTAATGCGTGACGTTGCCCTTCGAATCGCGCACCACGCTAACCATCAGCCACGCCGGGTAGTCGCCGCCCTGCCTGCGGCGCACCTGAGCTTCGCCGTTCCACATACTCGTTTGATCGACCATCCGGGCGAGCGCCGCAAAGCCGCCGTCGTCCGGCCAGCCGTCGACGATGAAGCCCGGCAGCCGGCCGACGACGTCTTCCGTCCGATAGCCGGTCGTGCGATAAAACGATGCGTTGGCCGTCAGCAGAAGATGCTGCTCGTCGAGAATCAGGATCGCCTCGGACGACGCCTCGAACACCCTGCCCCACAACTCGAGCCGCTGTTCCATCAGCTTGATCTGGGTGATCGGCGTGAACGCGGTAAGAATCGCATCCTGCCCCTGGAAGCTGAGCCGTCTTGCCGACAACATCGCCCACGTCGACTCATCGGTCGCCTTCCAGTGCACTTCGAATTCGTCGACCGCTTCGCGATCGGACAACTGCTGGAAAAAACGCGCCCGCGTACTCGAGTCAAGCCCGCGCGCCCAGGGGTCGATCGCACAGCCGTTCAGCCAGAAGAGTGCTGGGCGGTTCGCATGCAGCACTTCATGGCCCGGCACGGCTGTCACGACCATCGGCACAGGCGTCGCTTCGACGAGTGCATGCTGTGCCGCCGAAGCGCGTGCCGTCGCCGCCAGTTCCTTCTGCACGTCGCGCTCGCGGTCGAGCTGCGCGAGCATGTCGTTAAAGCCATTCACCAGCATGCCGATTTCATCCTGGCTGTGCCAGCGCGCGCGCAGCGAATGGTCGCCGGTGCGGCGCACCGTATCCATCACGCGCGCAAGCTGCCGCAACGGCCGCGAAATCTGCTGCGCGACGAAATACACCATCCCGAGGATGCCGCACAACAGGAAGAGTGCCGTGCCCAGATGCAGCCACATCCTCGCGAACAGCGCGCGCACGCGCGCATGCAGCAGGCGGTCGAGCTCGGACGCAGTTTTGCGCCACGCTTCGCCCGCCTCGCCGATCAGCCGCTGTTGCACGGTGTCCGCCGCCGCGAGCAGCTGCGGATCGGCTGCGCCGCCGCTGTCGACAATCGCGCGCGCGATGTGCCGGTAGTCTTCGATCGAACGGGACATCTGCTGGATCGACGGCCCAAGCGCGCGGTCGAGCTCGTGATCCGCGGCCACCGCCTCGGCAAAGTCGGTGTGCAGACCTTGCAGCACGGCATCGAGTTGCCCTTCGCGCACGAGGTAGCGGGTGCGCAGCGCATCGGCGGTGGCCGGCAGGCGCTCGTCGCGCAAGCCGCCGCCGATCTGGTTCACCGAATCCAGCAGCGCCGGATAACGCAGAACGGACATCGACATCGAGTAGTAGCTGTCGAGATCGGGATCCAGAATCAGGTTGGACTGGTTGCCGACGCGCGTCACCAGTGCGCGGCTCGCGATCATCGC
>DASXXR010000286.1:0-5486 GCA_036502945.1 Paraburkholderia sp.
CGCAATACGGTTCGGTCTATCGGGTCATCGATGCCGACACGTTCGTGGCTGTTTCCGCGAAGCTGGTGGATCTCAAGACCGGCGATGTGCTTTGGCAAGGCGACGCACGCGCGTCCGGCAAAGAGATTGGACCGAATGTCAGCGTCGGCGTGGGTTTGATCGGCATGCTGGCGCAGGCTGCCGTCAAGCAGGTCGCGCATTCGCTGATGGATGACAGTCATGCGGTCGCGGGGCTGACCAGCCAGCGGCTTCTGTCTGCGGGGCCGCCTAACGGGCTGCTGTACGGCCCGCGTTCTCCGAAGTACGGAACTGACTGACCTCGTGAACCCGGTGAGGCGGCGTCATATCGGCCGCTTCACCGGGGATCGCACGCAAAGCGACGCGATGCAACGCGGCGCGACGCAAGGATCAAGAAGTCAACTCGCAGGCACCTTCACTACGGCCGCCACCGGATGCTCCAACGCGGCGCGTGCACACAACTCATCGGTCACGAGCCCCGACAACCACCCGCCGTTAAGCGCAGCAATCACCGCATTGCGTTTGCGCTCACCGCCTGCAAACCCAATCGTCGGCCGCTTAGGTGGCGAATCGAGCGGCACGCTAGTCACGCGTCGGCCCGTAGGCGATTCGACATGCGCCCCGTCCGCGGCAATCGGCAAACCGAGCAATTCGGCAACGGCGCCCAACTCCATCAATTCCGTAACCTCTTCGGACGTGATGAACCCATCGTCATGCAAAGGGCAATGCAGCGCGATATTGCCGATGCCGACAAACGCCACATCCGCCTCGCCTGAAAGCGCCTCGACGATCCGATACAACCGGTGATTGCACCATTGCGCGCGTTCGGCTTCGCTATCGGCGATAAGCGGCGCGGGCAGCAGAAAATGCTTGCCGCCGGTCTTCTCAGAGATATGCAGCGCAACGTCGTAACGATTCGACGACCCGTCATGCGCGATCGCGCCGACCATCGAAACCAGCCGATGCTGTGGCCGGTCCAGCTGCGCGACCTGATCGACGACGGCCTTGAGCGTGCGGCCGCTGCTCACTGCGACGACCATCGGCTTTTCTTCGCCCAGATAGCGCTCCATCACTTGCGCGCCGGCCACCGCGAGCTTGCGATCGATTTCTTCGTGCGTGTCGTTATCGACAGGAACCACCTCGCACATCGAAAGCCCGTAGCGCTTTGACAATTCATCGGCCAACGCTAGACATTCCGCAAGCTGATGATCGACGCGCACGCGAATCAAGTTTTTCTCGACGGCAAACGCAACCAGCCGTTGCGCGACAGGCCGCGACACCTGCAATTTTTCAGCGATCTCGTTCTGCGTATTGCCGGCGACGTAATACAGCCACGCGGCGCGTGTTGCCAGATCGAGTTTTTCAGTGGACTTAGGCACGATGAGTGTCGATTCAGGCTTATGCGTGCGATTCGCCCGATGGCACGAAGAGCGGCTTCACATGTTGATATAGCGCGCGGTAACTCGCGAGACGTTTGCGCAATACCGCATGCCGTTGCGGATTCGGCGTGAACTCGATTTCAACCGGCGGTTTGGTCAGCACCTGCGCGGGGTCGCCGCCGGCCGCAAGCCAGCCGAGTCGCGCGGCGCCGAGTGCCGCGCCGGTTTCGCCGCCGCCGTGCTTGCGCGTGTTCGTATTCAGCGCGTCGGCCAGCAACTGCGCCCAGTAGTTGCTGCGTGCGCCGCCGCCCAGCAGCGACAACGCGTTCACTTCCGTGCCGGCTGCCTTTAACGCATCGAGCCCATCAGTCAGCGCGAGCGTCACGCCTTCGAGCACCGCATAGCCCAATAGCGCGCGATCGGTCGCATGGGTCATCCCGAAGAACACGCCCTGTGCATACGGATCGTTATGCGGCGTGCGTTCACCGGAGAGATACGGCAGAAAGAGCGGCGCATTCGTCAACACGCTGGCGGGCAACGCTTCGACTTCGGCGAGCAGCGAAGGCTCATCGGTCGAAGTCAGCTTGCAGACCCAGCGCAGGCAACTCGCCGCGGACAGCACGACGCTCATCTGATGCCACCGGTCGGGAATCGCATGACAGAACGCATGAACCGCCGATGCCGGATTAGGCCGGAAGCTATCGCCGATTACGCACAGCACGCCCGACGTACCGAGCGACACGAAGCCGTCGCCCGGCTGCGTCGCGCCGATGCCGATCGCGCTGGTCGCGTTGTCGCCGCCGCCAGCGGCCACCACGACCGGTTCGCGCAAGCCGAATTCGCGCGCAAGTTCGGCACGCAACATGCCCGACGGCGCGCTGCCTTCCGCCAGCCTCGGCATGTTGGCGCGCGTCAGATTGCAGGCGGCCAGCAGCGTATCGGACCAATCGCGCTTCGCGACATCGAGCCACAGCGTGCCTGCGGCGTCCGACGGATCGGAAACCTTGTCGCCCGTCAGTTGCAGACGCAAGTAATCCTTCGGCAGCAGCACGCAGGCCGTCTGGCGAAAGATCTCCGGCTCATGCCGTGCAACCCACAACAGCTTCGGCGCGGTAAAGCCGGGCATCGCGAGATTGCCCGCGATGCGATGCAGTTCGGGCGCACGCGTCGTCAGTTCTTCGCATTCGTCGACGCTGCGCATGTCGTTCCACAGAATCGCCGGACGCAGCACGCGGTCTTGCGCATCGAGCAGCACGGCGCCGTGCATCTGCCCGGACAGGCCGATGCCGCGGATCTGCGCGAACGCGTCGGGATAGCGTTCGCGCAGCGCAAAGAGCGCGGCGCGTGTGCCTTCCCACCAGTCGGCGGGATTCTGTTCCGACCAGCGCTGATGCGGCCGCGAGACGGTGAACGGAGAACCTGCTGTGCCGATTACGTTGCCATCGGACGCGAGCAGCAGGACTTTCACTTCGGATGTGCCGAGGTCAATGCCGAGATACATGGGCGCGATACCTTCGTCGGAAAAGATGCGCTACTTTAGCCGCATGCGGCGCGCGATGCCATGCGCGTTAGACCTGGCAGGTGCACGCGTGCGGTGCGTTGGTCACTATGTGGGCTCGCCTGCCTGCTAGCCTCGCCATTGAAGCTCGCGCCAATCGCGCGTCAACCTCGCTTCGCGAGCCACGCATCGACGCGCGCTAGCGCCGCCCGGATCGTATTTTCCAGCGCCGGCGTCTGCGCCATGCTGCCCCACAACAACCGGTCTGCGCAAAACGCCTGCACGGGATCGGGCGCGGCGAAGAAGCCGCGTGCGACACGTTCGTCCATCACGCCGTCCTGATACTGGTAAGGCAAACCGCCGCGTTGCCAGCGGTCGAGGAAGCGGAAGAACAGGGCGGGCAGCATCGCGGTGGCCGCCGGTTCCGCGCCCCGCGCGAAGCATTCGGAAAGCGTCGGCGCGATAAAGCCGGGGATCTTCGAAAAACCGTCGGCGGCCACGCGCTGGTTCGTATCCTGGATGAACGGGTTGCTGAAGCGCTCGAGCACGACGTCGCGATAACGCGGCAGATCGAGTGGGCTCGGCGTCAGACACGGAATCACGTCTTGCGTCACATAGTCGTACGCGAACTTCTGGATGTCGGGGTCGATCGTGCCTTCGTGGATATAGCGCAGCCCGACCAGCGTGCCCGCCCATGCGATACAGCTATGCGGCGCGTTCAGAAGGCGGATCTTCGCTTCTTCGTAAGGCATCACCGATTCGACGAGTTCCGCGCCGACACGCTCCCACGCCGGCCGGCCGGCGCGGAAATGATCTTCGATCACCCATTGAATGAACGCCTCGCCCATCACCGGGCAAGCATCGTCGAAGCCGGTGGCGGCGCGCACGCGTTCGCGGACGTCGTCGGTGGGACGCGGCGTGATGCGGTCCACCATCGAATTCGGGCACGCGGTGTTCGCGTCGAACCATTGACGCAGCGCGCTCGCGCCACGCCGGTCGAGGAATTCGGTCATGCCGGCGTGAAAGCGGTGGCCGTTGCTGCGCAGGTTGTCGCAGGTCTGCAGCGTGAGCGGGCCGGTGTTGCGTTGCATCCGTGCTTCGAGGATCGCGGCGAGTGCGCCGTAGATTGTCGTGCACGCACCGTTCAGATCGGCGGCCAGATCGGCGTTGCCGGTATCGAGCCGGTCGTGTTCGTCGAGGTAGTAGCCGCCTTCCGTCACGGTGAACGAGACGATCTTGCACGCCGGGTCGGCGCCTGCTTCGACCAGTGCGTCGAGATTCGCGGACCACGGCAGCACACGCTTGATCGAGCGGACCGTTTCATACGTGCGCGCGCCCTGCGGCGTGACGGTTTCGAGCGTGTAGACGCCTTGTTGCGCGGCCAGCGCGTCCATGACCGCGTTCATGTCGTTGCGAATGTTGCCGACGGTCAGCGACCATTGCGGCTCGCCTTCCGCGCGCGCTTCGTTCAGCCGATGCAGGTACCACGCCTGATGCGCGCGATGAAATGAGCCTGCGCCGATGTGCAGGATGACGGGCGCGTTGGCGCCGCTGCCCGGGTCGCTGTTCATGGTTCGTCTCCTGAATGTTTTGTACGCACGGTCTCGCGCGTGCTTGATGGCGGTGGAGCGTTGGTTGGAGCATTTGCCCATCTCGTGAACTTATGATCGTATTCAGCGAGACGAAAGTCAAGGCGGTGGGCGGAGCTTTCTGTGCCGCACTGCGTCATCGGCTGCCGGTGCGTTCGGGCGGCTTGCGTAAAAAAATTGCGCCAGGCGGTTCCATTTCCCGTGCGCGGCCAACAGAATGAGTGCAGCTTTCGCGAAGGCTGAACACAACATGGCGCGCACAACAGGCGCCTGCACGGAGACTCTATGAACTACGTTATCGGCGTCGATATCGGCACGCAGAGCACGAAGGCGCTCGTCGTCGATCAGCATGGCGCAATCGTCGCGCAGCACGCGAGCAGCTATCAGCCGGATACACCGAAGCCGCTGTGGGCCGAGCAATGGCCGGCAGTGTGGATGAACGCGGTGGCCGAGTGCATCGCGTGTTGTGTCGAGCAGGCGGGCGCGGCGGGCGTGGCGGCTTCGTCGATCAAAGCCGTGTGCGTGAGCAGCCTGTACGGCGGTTCGGGCATACCGGTGGATAGCGCAATGAAGCCGCTTCACCCGTGCCTCATCTGGATGGACCGCCGCGCGACCGCGCAGGTCGACTGGGTGCGCAACAACGTCGACCTCGACCAGCTCTATGCGATTACCGGCAACGGCGTGGACAGCTATTACGGCTTCACCAAAATGCTGTGGCTGCGCGAAAACAAGCTGGATGTCTGGGCGAATACGCGTTACTTCCTGCCGCCGAACGCCTACATCATCTATCTGCTGACGGGCCAGATCGCAGTCGACCACAGTTCGGCGGGCAACATCGGCGGCGTGTACGACATCGCGCGCCGCGAGTGGTCCGATACCGCGCTCGGCATGCTCGGCATTCCCGCGACGATGATGCCGGAGCGGCTCGTCGAATCATCGGATGTCGTGGGCGGACTGCTGCCGCAGTGGAGCGGGCAACTCGGGCTCGATGCGGGCACCGCG
>DASXXR010000287.1:0-10579 GCA_036502945.1 Paraburkholderia sp.
ATCAGGCAACATTTACCAATTCTCACCATTCCGGGTGGCGCTTTTCGATGCATGTCCGCAAAGCCTGCCAGTTCGCTCACGTGGTTTTCTTCGCTGAGCCGGGCGTCGTGTTGTGCTGGTGCAAACGGGTCCGCAGGCAAACTGCGATGGGTCCTCCGTAATTCTCAATTGGTTTTAATTTTTGGCATTTCACATGACTTGAATTTATCGAAAATACATCATAAAAAATTCAAGTTATTTACGCAGGATGTTGAACAATTACGGCGCGTTAAAACCCGAATGTTTCACTGGAATGTCATCAATTTTTTAGTGGGCTGCGCTGCCTCATACCTGACGGATTTGCCTTTGCACGCCCTCTGGCGGAGCAGGTGCCTTTACTGGTCCGTTGCTTGCGCCGCCGTAGGGCGCGGGTTTCAACTGTGCAAGATCGATGTTGTCGATGCAGCGCGCGTTGATCGCGACCATCTCCGCGCCATCCGGCATCTCGCTGTAAAAGAAAGCCTCGACACCGCAGCCCTCGTGCTTGATGGCCCGCCTGTTGAGCAGGTATTCCTGCGTGCCGCCGTCGCCGGCAGCCAGTTGAAAGCGCTCGGGCGGCACGAACCAAAATATCAGACCGCGCATCTTGCACTTCGAGCAGTTGCACGAGATCGTCCGGTCCAGATCGAGATCTAGCGTGAAGCGCACGGCGCCACAGTGACAACCGCCCGTGTAGCGTTGCTGTGCCATTTTTCTCTCCCTCATTTGCGTAGCAGTGTTTCGCGACGCAGCACCTTGCATACCGCTTACGCTCTCGAGGCGAAAGCACTATCGGGGAAGTACGCCGCCAGCAGTGCGGCGAAACCGCACATCGCATCGATCACAGGTTCCTTGCCGGCGCGTGCCGCGCGCGTCATTCAACGGTGTCGCGGGGAAAGGCAAGGATGTCGCGGTGGCATTGAGTGCGGGGTCGCTCATGCGGTCCTCGTGAATGCGGGCACCCGTAACGACGTGACATGAAGATGAAAGCTTGACGCACGAGTCGTGGTGCTGTGTCCGCGACCGTTCGTATCCTAATACACCACGTTTTATATAAAATCGAAAAAAAATTGAATAGAAAATCGGTTCACATCGACTCTGGCCTCATGCCTCCTCACGGAGGCCGAACATTAAATATAGAGGGTAAATACTATTGTCGTTTTCCACTATTTTTTTTGTGCTAACTTGGTCCTCGCGACATTCTGACGAGGGGGTAGTGTCATGAACATGCATGTGCTTGCTGGCGTGGTGGTGTTGCTGGTGCTGGTCGCTGTTTCCGCTTATCGCGAGGCTCTGCGCAACGAGCTCGCAGGCCGCTTCCGGATCAAGCCGGGTGAGTTGCCGCAGCTGGACGAGAACGAAGAGTCCGTTCTGCAGTAATTTCCGATTCACCAAAGCCGGGCGGAAATAGTTACTTTAATTCCACCCGGCTTTCGGCTTTATTTCCGGTAAATTCATTCATGTCATGCATTGATTACATGGCATTCAAAGAATCTTCGGCATGAGCGGAATTTATCCGATTGTTAACGAAAAATCGATTAATTTTCCGTTAGTCTTTTTCCCACACGCGGATTTGCCGCCTGAACGGCGGTTGCAGATATTCATCAACCGAGTTGGGAATGCATACCATGCTGAAAGTCACCAAAGCCGTCTTTCCCGTTGCGGGGCTGGGCACACGTTTTCTGCCAGTCACGAAAGCGAGCCCCAAAGAGATGCTGCCGATCGTCGACAAGCCGCTGATCCAGTATGCGGTCGAAGAGGCGATCCAAGCCGGCATCACGGAACTGATCTTCGTGACCGGGCGCAGCAAGCGCGCGATCGAAGATCACTTCGACAAGTCGTATGAGATCGAGGCCGAGCTCGAAGCACGCGGCAAGGACAAGCTGCTCGAACTCGTGCGCAACATCAAGCCGGCCAATGTCGATTGCTTCTATGTCCGTCAGGCCACGGCGCTCGGCCTCGGGCACGCGGTGCTGTGCGCGGAGAAGCTGGTCGGCGACAGCCCGTTCGCGGTGATTCTCGCCGACGATCTGCTGCATAGCGAGCGGCCCGTGATGAAGCAGCTCGTCAACGTGTTCAACCACTATCACAGCTCGGTGGTGGGCGTCGAAACCATTGCGCGCGAAGACAGCCGGTCATACGGCGTGGTAGAAGGCCGCGAGTGGGAAGAGGACGTAATCAAGCTGTCGGGCATTGTCGAAAAGCCGGCGCCGGAAGTGGCGCCGTCGAACCTAGGCGTGGTCGGCCGTTATGTGCTGATGCCGACGATCTTCAAGCACATCCGCGCACTCAAACCCGGCGCGGGCGGCGAACTTCAGTTGACGGATGCGTTGCAATCGCTGCTTGCCGAAGAACAGGTGCTCGCGTACCGCTACTTCGGCACGCGCTTCGATTGCGGCAGCAAAATCGGTTACCTGAAAGCGACCGTCGAGTTCGCGCTTCGGCACCCGGAAGTGCGAGCCGAATTTGAAGAATATCTGCAGAGCTACCTGCCGGAGCACATCGCGGCCGCGGCTGCGTGAGCGCCGCTGATGCCAGGGCTCCTGCTGCTTCATGCGCTTGCGGCCGCCAGCGGCCGCGCCAATCTTCGGACGGTGCGCAACCGGCGCCGCAATCTGCACGTGCGAATCGTGTTCGCGCGTCGTCGCCGGTCGTTTCGCTAGAGACGGCACAACGGGTGGTATGACGCCGGCAGCGCGTGCGTCCGGGCCGGCGCGACTCGCGCGGGAGGGTGGGGCCACCTCCCCGGCGCGCCAAGCCTCGTACTTGCGGGGTTAAAAACGTCAAGGCATCGCTTCGCGAAAGGCACTTTGTTGATGCACCACACGCGAGGCTGTTACGCATCCGGGCGTTGCGCATCACGCGCCTGGTTGATCGTCCAAGATCGCCGACGCTCGCTTGCATCGAGTTCCGGCGTCAAGTTGACAGTGCTGCCCGTGCGAGCAGTGCACGGACGTCTTCGTCGGTTGTTTCGCTGAAGTCGGCGTAGAACTGGCCGACGGCGTAAAAGTGGTTTGGCGTGAGCGCACAGACGAACTCGTCGACGTCGCCACCAAGCCTTGTGCAAGCGCCGGGTGGCGCGACCGGCAGCGCCACGACGATTCTTGCCGGCGCCATTGTGCGCAGTGCGCGTAGCGCCGCCTTGAGCGACGCCCCCGTGGCCATCCCGTCGTCCACCACGATCGCGATCCGGCCTTCGACAGGCGCGCTCGCGTGCTGCGGGGCGCGGTAAAGCTGTTCGCGGCGCGCCAGTTCCGCGCGCTCGCCGGCCAGCACTTGATCGAACTCGATTGGCGAAAGGGCGATTTCGCGTATCAGGTCTTCGTCGACATACAGCGCGCCGCCCGATGCGATCGCACCCATGGCCAGTTCCGTCTGCCAGGGCACGCCGAGCTTGCGGACCAGCAGTACGTCTAACGAGGCCCCCAGCCTGCGCGCCACTTCGAAGCCGACCGGCACGCCGCCCCGTGGCAACGCCAGCACGACGACGTCGTGGCGATGCGCATAGGCATCCAGCAACCCGCCGAGCACGCGGCCGGCTTCGGCGCGATTGATGAATGCACGTTGCATGATGTGTGCCCCGTCGCCGGAATACGCCTAGTTTGCCACGCGCGCGCGGAACCGGAGATGCCGTTCGAACAGCAAACGCGCCGCCACGCTGCATGCAAATCGGCTTCCGTCATATCTTTTGCGCACAGCGGTTTGCGACTCGCGAAGTGCGGTGCCGAGTGCGCTACCCACCGCCCGGCACGCTATGTACATGTTGCGCGAGATCCACCGGATGTGCGCACCCTTCAGCGACTTTCTTTCATCGTCCCTGCAACGGCTCAGGCTGAGCGGCGCAGCCCACGGGCACAGTGCTTGCGCTTCTTTTACGAAGTGCCCACAACCCTGATTTGCCGATATCGAGCGGCATTGCAGTTTCGGAGCAGCCACATGACAAGGCCACGGATGGTGTTTCCCAAGTCGCGTCATTACGCGCCGTCACGCGCCGAATCGAAGCGGGACTACGAAATCTATGCAACCTATCGCAGAACAACGGAAGGCGCATTCGTCGGTTTGCTGAAGGTCGTGCGCAAGACCGACGGGCGGCTGCTGTTTCCATTCACGGGCGCACCGGACATCGGTCCATTCGCGGACGGGCAAGCGGCGCGCGAGGCGGCGCAGCGTTATGGCGAAAGCGTCGTCGAGTCCGACCTCGACAATCCGGAGACGTGAGGATGAGGCGAGACAGGCGAGAGCCGACGCCGAATAAACGGGTAGCGCGCCTGAAACCGCCGTGTAGTCAGTTCGCGCGCGGCAAGCGCAGATAGCGGTCGAGCAGCAGCGTCGCCGACACACCGTGCAGGAAGACCGATCCGACGATGGTCGCGATCACGACCGCAAGCGCCGCGTCTTCCACGACGCGCTGCAGTTGCTCGATCCCGAACAGCAGATAGTAGAACGCGCCGACGCCGCGAATGCCGAGCCAGCCCGCCAGCAGCCGCTGCGGCCATGTGGTGCGCGAGCCGGCGAGCGCGAGCACCGTGCAGATGGGCCGCACCGCGAACAGCAGCACGAGTGCGGGCCAGATCGCGCGCCATTCGAGCAATTCGCGCCAGTGGCTCGACACTACGCTGCCGATGATCAGCATCAGCAGGAGTTCGACCGTGTGCTCGATTTCGACGGCGAACGCCATCATCGATTCCGCGACGTACGCATGCGCGAGCTCGGGGTCCCGCGCGGCTTCTTCGAGCTCGCCGTGCTCGACCTTTTCGAGCACTTCGGTCGGCGCGGTCTCGCCGGTCGCGCGCAGTTCTTCGTGACGCAACGCGACCCCCGCGACGAACACGGCAACGAACGCATAACCATGGATCAATTGCGTCGCGCCGTAGCACGCGGACATCAGGCCGAGCGCAAGAAACCCCTCGATGCCGAGTGCGACGCCGAGGCGGGTGCGCAAGCGCGTAACGAGCGCGACGACGCCCGCGCCGAACAGCCAGCCGACTGCGATCGCACTGCCGATGCCCCACGCGAGCGAGCTCATGAAGGTGCCGAAGTTGTCCATGCCGGGAATGTCGACGCCGCACAACGCGAGGCCGAGCAGCGCAAACGGCCACGCGGCGCCGTCGTTGCAGCCGCCTTCGCCGGACAACGCGAAGCGCAGCGGCTCGTCGTCGCCTGCTTCGCGCGGGCGCAGTTCGCTCGCGAGCACCGGATCGGTCGGCGCCAGCGTCGCCGCAATCAGCAGCGCCAGCCCGAGCGCGAGCCCCTGGCCGTAATGAAAGATCGCCGTCATTGCGGCGATCGTCAGCAGCATTGCGCCGACGCCGAGCCGTAGCGGCAGCAGCCACAGCCGGTCGCGCAGCGGCACGCGTAGATGCATGCCGATCGCAAACAGCGAGATGACGAGCCCGACCTCGGTGACGATACGCAGCACCTGCACGCCGCCTCGCAGATCCGGCGTCAGCATGCCCATGACAGCGGGGCCGAGCACGAAGCCGACGATCAGATAGACGATCGCGCCCGTCATCGGCAGGTGTGCTATCAGCTTGCGCGCGAGCGCCATGACGATCAGCAGACCGCCGATGATCAGAAACCACGGCGCTTCCACGTGCATGCGTGCTCCGGACAAAAAGGGTCGCTTTCAATGTGTCAGCAAGGTGCGTGCCGGTCGTTGAGCGGACACGCGCACGCCGCTCGCGCGGTTGCTGCGCCGGGAGCACCGCGGTTTTGTCGTCAGATTGAAACATCGTTCGCATCAGAGCCAGCCGGATTGCATCGCGCATGGTATTTTCGGGCACCTGACGCAAAGAGCATTTGAATACGCTTGAACATGACAAGAGCGCCCGAGGCCGGACCGTATGCGGAACTCGCGATACACATTCGTTTAAAGCGCTGGCGCATCACCCGCCGCTGGCTGCGCGCGATCCGCTCGGATCCGTCCATCGAGCAGGCCGACCGGCTGACCAACCGGCAACTGATCGACCTGCTACCCCAGCTTTACGGCGAGATCTGCGCGGCGCTCACCGCGGTGCCGAATTCCGCGCTCAATGCGCAAATCTATTCGGACGCCCGCCAGTACGCACGCAAGCGCTGGATGCACGGCTATCAGCTCGACGAGCTCTATCGCGAGCTCGACCTGCTGCAGATCAGCGTGCAGGAGATCGTCCGCGAATACTTCGCGAATACCAGTTCGC
Organism: Paraburkholderia sp.; assembly: GCA_036502945.1. GTDB lineage: Bacteria > Pseudomonadota > Gammaproteobacteria > Burkholderiales > Burkholderiaceae > Paraburkholderia. The sequence continues at coordinate 6,198 of DASXXR010000287.1, forward strand.
CGCGCAGCGAGCAGGCCGGCGCGCATCAGATCATCGAACGGTTTTTCAGCGCCACGATTCACGGCGCGATCCGGCAGTTGCTCGACGAACAGAATCTGCGCATCAGCGCCTCGCTGCGCGAACGCGACCGCGCGCTGGCCGCACGCCAGGAAAGCGACGAACGTCTGCGTATCGCGGCGGGTGCGGCGGGCCTCGGCATCTTCGAATGGAATGAGATTACCCGCACCGGCGTATGGGAAAACGCGCGGATGTACGAGATCACCGGGCAGCCGGTCGAAGCCGGGCCGTTGGCGAGCGAAGCGTTCATGCGCGATTTCGTGCATCCGGACGACGGTGCCGCGCTCGTCGAACACTACCTCGCCGACGAAGCGGCACGCCGACCGTTTCACAGGGTATTCCGCGCGTTCCGGATCGGCGACCGCGCGCTGCGGGTGCTCGAAATGCACGGGCGTTTTCGCTTCGATGCAAATGGCACGTTGCATTCGTTCGTCGGCACGCTCGCCGATATCACGGCGCGCGCGAATGCGCAGGACGCGCTTAAGGAAGCCGACCGCCGCAAGGACGTGTTCCTCGCCACGCTCGCGCATGAGTTGCGCAACCCGCTTGCACCGATCCGCAACGCCGCGCACGTGTTGAAGCAAAGCAGCGGCAATCTGCCGCCGACGATACGCTGGGTGCAAGCGGTGCTCGAACGGCAAAGCCATCATCTGTCGCATCTGATCGACGATCTGCTCGACGTGTCGCGCATCACGACCGGCAGAATCAACCTGAAGCGCGAAGTGTTCGATCTGCGCGACGCGATCGGGCGCGCGATGGAAATCAACGCGCCCGCCGCGGAACAGCGCCGGCATCGGATCTTCCTGAACACGCAGGCAACGCCGATCTACGTCGAAGGCGACCGTACGCGGCTCACGCAGGTGCTGTCGAATCTCGTTGACAACGCAATCAAATACACGGATGACGGCGGCGACATTCACATTACCGCCGAGGTGGCCGACGCAAGGGCGCGCGTCGTCGTGAAGGACAGCGGCATCGGCATCGCCGCCGCGGAGCTGCCTGCGCTCTTCGATCTGTTCGTGCAGGCGACGCAGCCCTCGGGCCGCTCGCGCGACGGGCTCGGCATCGGACTCTTCGTCGCGCGCAAGCTGATCGACATGCACGGCGGGAGCGTGTCGGTGGCAAGCGACGGCGTCGGCAAAGGCTGCAAGTTTTCGATTGTTTTGCCGCTCGTCGAGGCCGCGTTCGCGGCCGCGAGCGGCGCGAACCCGCTCACCCCGGCGTTAGTGGCGACGGATGCCCGGCGCCTGCGCATCATGATCGTCGACGACAATCGCGACGCGGCCGAGTCGCTTGCGCTCGTGCTCGACATGCACGACACGCGCACGGCTGTCGACGGGCCGTCGGCGCTCGCGCTCGCCGAGCAGTTCGATCCCGACGTCGCGTTGCTGGATATCGCGCTGCCCGGCATGAGCGGCCACGACATCGCACGGCGGCTCGCCGCGCGGCCGCAGACCGTCTGCCCTGTGCTGATCGCACTGACCGGTTTCAGCCAGCCGGACGACTTTGCAAGGTCGCGCGAGTCAGGCTTTGCGCATCACCTCGTCAAGCCGGTGAACCCTGACGTGATCATTGCGCTGATGCGAACGATCGGGACCACGCGGAAAGCCTGACGGCCTGACCGCGCGGACGCTGCGGTTGCTGCGGTTAGCGCCAGGTGGTTCTGCCGATCGCGCGCACGCGCTGCTCTAGCACGGCCAGGTCGGCCGACGACGACAAATACGCGTAACACGGTTGGCGTTCGGCTCGTTTGAGCCAATCGCCGAAGGCTTCGATCAGATAGGCAAGCATGGTGTTCTCCAGTTTCGCTGCGTCGAGCAGGCACTTCGCTATGCTATTGACGAAACAGCGTCGCGACCGAAATGTGCGGCCAGTCGATCCCGAGGAAGTTGAGCGTGACGGTCTGCGAATATTGCAGGACTTCGAACGAATGCCCCGCGTCCGGCTCCACGGTTTCGATCCAGAAAGTCGCTTCGATAGCGGTGGCCGCTGCGTTGTTGTTCGTCGCATTCTGCAGGAACGGAATGTTGAGCACGCCGCCCGTCGTCTTGCTCGAAATACTCAGAACGGTGGTGCCTTTCAGATGATCGGCGAATGGCTGGATCGCTTCCGCGAGCACCACGTTCGGATTCTTCACAGCCTCTTTGTTCGTTATGCGCGGCGGCAGTGAAGCTTGCGCAAGCGGCGCGAGATAGGTGTCGGAGAGCGGGGCGCCTTGAGGGTTTCGCTGCGGCGTGGAATCCAGCGCGGCGAAAACGGGCTTGCCTGTCGAAGACGGGAAAGCCGTGCCCTGCGCGAGGATCGTGCTGCCGTGCGGAATCGAGCCTTGCCGCACGACGGAAGCATTTTCCTGCGGGATCGCGCTCGTCGGCACATTGAGCCAGAAGCCATTTTCGATGTGCAGCGGTTCGTGCGAGTCGGCGTTGTTGACGCGCTGAAGATAGCGCAAGCCGAATATCGCAATGTCGCGTTGCCCAGCGGTGGCGCTCCCTTGCAATTGCGAGCCGCGGTTAGGTACATTCGCGCCGATCGGCGTGAACTCCAGCGTCTCATGAGTCGCGCTAAGCAGCGTCCGGAACGGTTTATTGCCCGTGCTGGGCGGCGTGGAATCGAAGTCGGGCAACGAAATCAGATTGAAGCCTTGCCCCGACCATCGTCCTGCCAACCCTGCCAGCAAACCTAAATGCTCCGATTGTTCAGCCAATGACGGGCCAGGACGAAACCGGCTAACCATGATTCTTCTCCTTGGATGAGCATTGCCACGACAAGCTCGCGATAGCGTCGCTAAAGCGGAGGTTCCGTGTACGGACCTGCCTCTTAAACATCCATCCTTTGCTATCTATTCCATGCAGGCGTCATTCACACTTGCTGACCTCGTCAGCGACGACAACGTTGCGCGTCCGCCTGCAACGGCTGCAATGCTCAGTTAATATTGACCACTCACGCAGGTCGGCGGACTCGATGTTGCATCGTGCGGATCGACCTTTTCATCGCTTTTTATTGGCCTGTTCATGATGTCTGTCGCTCTCGATCCCACTTTCTCCGCTTTGCTTGCCGACAGTTATCAGCGCCTTGTCGGCACGCCGCTATTCGATCCCAGGCAGCTTCAAACCAACGCCGCGCACTGGCTGTATGAAGACGCGCCATTCGCGCTGCTCTCGCACAACACGGACGCAGACCCGCGTTTCGTTTATGCAAACAAAACTGCGCAACGATGTTTCGAATACGACTGGGCGGAGTTCACGTCGCTGCACTCGCGGCTTTCGGCGGAAGAACCTAACCGGGACGCGCGCGCCCGTTTGCTCGAAGACGTGCGAACCCAAGGCTTCTCGCGCGATTACCGCGGCGTGCGGATCGCGAAGTCGGGACGACGTTTCTGGATCGAGAACGTGACCGTGTGGAATCTGCTCGACCGCGATGGCGTATACCGCGGTCAGGCGGCCATGTTCGATCGATGGACGGACGTTTGAATGCGCGCCTGAATCAGGCTCGCGAGAGGGCTCGCGTCAGTTCACGCGCGGGCCGGGTACACACTCATGCATCGTCGCCTTCATCGAGGCCGTGCAGCGTCAGCCCGCCGGGCGGCAGCGCCGTCTTGTAGCGCACCTGTTTGAGCGCGAGGCTTGAACGGATGTTCGACACGCCTGGAATCGTCGTCACGTTGACTCACGAACGCACGCCGAAAAAGCTTTGCCACAGCGAGTCGAAAAGCCCCGTGGGTTTCTTTTCGCGCTTGTCCGGATCGCCGCCGGCCTCACGCGGCGTGGCCGTTTTGCGCTTTTTTCCACGCGCGGCGGAACGGACATGCTCGGCGACCATGCGTGATTGATGCAACGCCCACACGCTGTCCGCAATGTGGCGGGCCAACTGCGGCTCGCAACCGCGGCCCAGCAGCACGCCGAACGCCACGTCCCGATTGTGCCCGTGTTCGATGTAGCGCATCGCGAGCGAGACCCGCTCCGCGTATTGCGCTTGCGCGGCAGCCTGCGCGGCGTGTTCGCGCTGCGCTTTTTCTTCGTCGCGCTGCTGCCGCTGTTTTCCCCAGCGCTGCATCTCTTTGGCATAGACGGCGTCGTACACGTCGCGCTTGTTCGCGTCGGACAGGATTTCGTACGCGTCCTTGATTTCCTGGAATATGACGCGTGCCGTTTCCTCCTGACCGGCGTTGCGGTCGGGATGCCACTTCATCGCGGCCTTTCTGTACGCCCGTTTGATGTCGGCTTCGGATGCGTCTTCAGATACGCCAAGCTTGGAATAGAGAGTTGCCATGTCGCGTTGAGGGTCGATACGGTTTCGGGGGCATCGTAGCATGGACGAAACCGGTC
>DASXXR010000288.1:0-11214 GCA_036502945.1 Paraburkholderia sp.
CTACGCCGCGAGCATTTTCCTGTGGTCGCTCTTTACGCTGCTGCAAAGCTCAATTGGTTTGCTGGGCAGCGCGGCTACCGCTGTCACCGCGCTGTTCGTGCTGCGCTTCGCGATGGGCGCCGCCGAATCGCCGGCGTTTCCTGCCAACGCAAAAGTGGTGGCCAGCTGGTTTCCCACGACCGAGCGCGGCACTGCGTCGGCCATTTTCAATGCGGCTCAATATTTCGCCGCGGTCGTTTTCACGCCGCTGATGGCGTGGCTAACGCATGCGTTCGGCTGGCACACCGTGTACGTCGTGATGGGCGTGGCCGGACTCCTGCTCGCCCTCACCTGGCTCAAGGTGATGAAGAACCCCGCCGACCATCCGCGCGTCTCGCGTGCCGAACTCGACTACATCGAACAGGGCGGCGGCGTGGTGAACGGGCATCAGAAAGCCCAGCCCGGGGACACCGCCCACATCGGAGGCTGGTTTCTGGTGCGTCAGCTGTTGTCCAACCGCATGTTGCTAGGCGTCTATCTCGCCCAGTACTGCATCAACGTGCTGACCTATTTCTTCATCACCTGGTTTCCGATCTACCTCGTGCAAGCGCGCGGCATGACGATCCTGCAAGCGGGCCTGGTGGCATCCCTGCCCGCCATTTGCGGATTCTCCGGCGGCGTGCTCGGCGGCATCCTGTCGGATTCGCTGATCCGGCGCGGCCACTCGATCACATTCGCGCGCAAGGCGCCGATCGTCGGCGGCATGCTGCTGTCGGTGTGCATCATCGGCTGCAATTACGTCGCGACCGACTGGCTCGTCGTCGCGCTGATGTCGCTCGCGTTCTTCGGTAAAGGTCTTGGGGCGCTCGGCTGGGCGGTCGTCGCGGATACGTCGCCCAAAGAGGCGCTCGGTCTGTCGGGCGCAATCTTCAACATGTTCGGCAACATGGCCGGCATCGTGACGCCGATCGTGATCGGCTACCTCGTCGCCAGAACCGGCTCGTTCAACGGCGCGCTAGTTTTTGTGGGCCTGAATGCATTGCTCACCGTGTTTAGCTACCTCGTGATCGTCAAGGACATCAAACGGGTCGAGTTGCGCAACGCATAAGCGCGCGGCCGGTTATCGTTGATATAGTGGGCCATCCGGCGACGATATAATGAAAAACGCAGGACGTATCTGCACCTATCCGATTTGAGGGCGTTTTCGATGGCTACAGCACTGGCATCCGCGGCACCGCCACGACGCGCTCGCAATCTTGCCGAGTTTGTCGTCGACTACGTCACCGGGCAGATTGCGTCCAACGTGTTGAAGCCAGGCGACAAACTGCCGACCGAATCGCAGTTGATGGTCACGCTCAGCGTGAGCCGCACCGTCATCCGTGAAGCGATTTCACGCTTGCAGGCAGGCAGGATCATCGAGACGCGCCACGGCATCGGCAGCTTCGTACTGGAGCCGCAGCGCGAAAAGCTGGGCATCGACATGGTCCCTGCCACCACGTTGAGCGACGTATTGTCGATCCTGGAACTGCGCATCAGCCTCGAGACGGAATGCGCCGGTCTGGCGGCGCAACGCGCCACACCGGACGATCTCGCGCGCATGCGCTCGGCGCTCGATGCGATCGAGGCGACCCGCCGCAATGGGCTGGATAGCGTCGATGCCGACCTGCAGTTTCACGCCTCCGTGGCTCGCGCAACCGGCAACCGGTACTTCGTCGACATCCTCACGCAGATGGGCAGCGCGCTTATTCCGCGCAATCGGCTCGACTCGGCGCGGATCGCGCGCGCGGAGCCGGACGCTTACCTTGCGCTCGTCAATCTCGAGCACGAAAGCATTCTTGAAGCCATCACACGGCACGACGCGGACGGCGCGCGTGCGGCGATGCGCATGCACCTGACCAATAGCCGCGAGCGGCTGCGGCGCGCGAACGAAGGCGCTGAGGCGAACGGTTGATTCGGGCTTCGATCAGGTGGTTTCCGGGTTGGCGGCTTAAAGGTTCAACCGGAGAGTCTCGCGGCAATGTGCGGCAACCAGTATGAACAGACGGACCCGCTCATAGCACGCGCAAGCCCAAATCTGTAACCAGTGCCGCCGCCTGCTGATACGAGATTGTCGCGCCTCGAAAAAGCGCGGCATCGACAAGCCGCACACCGCTCAGGTCGACGGAGCGCAGATCCGCGCCATCGAAGCGAGCGTCTTTCAGATGGGCATCTTTGAGACTGCCGCCTTCGAACACGGCTTCGCGGAAATCGGCGCCGGCCAGATCGGCACCGGAGAAATCGAGTTCCCGCAGCGTCGCCTTGCGAAACGACAGCCTGCGCAAATATGCCCCCACCAGCAGCGTCTCCGCAAAGCTCAGCCCAAGCGACATGCAATCCTCGAAGTCGGCGCCGGTCAGTTTGCAGCCGTTGAAGGCGGCCGATGCGAGCTTCCCGCGGCGCCACTTCGTATTGTTCAGATCGCTCGACTGGAACACTGCGTCGACGAGGTCTGCCGATGCAAAATCCGCCTCGCGGCCACGGCAGCGCACCCAGTGGCTCTGCGCGAGCACCGCGCCGAAGAACGACGCTTCGACGATCGTGCAGCGGTCGAACCCGGCACCACGTAGATCGAGTCGCGACAAGTCCGCCCCTTCGAAGTCGCAATTCGCAAACGACAGCGGCTGCTTTGCTGCATCGATCAACCGCTGCACGTCGGCGCGCGCGAGCCTGGCGTCGGCGACGGTATGAACGCCGGACGCCGGCGCCGAAGAATCCAGTGACATGAGAGAGGTTCCTGTTGCTGTCCCTGCGTCCGATACGCGTGCCGGCGACGATGACGGATAATAAAGCAACTGCCGTGTTCCGCTGGTCAATCCGCACGGACGCTAACCCATACGACTCATCGCTAACGTGATCTGACCATGCAAGCTTGCACTTTGCGCGTCGCCCGCCCAACCAACGACCTCGAAACCGCTGCCGCGTTCTATATCGAAGGCCTCGGATTCGAAGCTCTGGCTAGCTTCAAGGATCACGATGGGTTCGACGGCGTGGTTCTTGGGCGGCCGGGCTGCCAATGGCACATTGAACTCACACGTCAGCAGGATGTAGTGGTTCGCGGGGCGCCCACCAGAGAGCATCTGCTCGTTCTCTACCTGCCTGACCAGCACGAATGGGATCAAGCGGTAGCGCGCATGCGTGCCATCGGCGTCGAAGCCGTTGCGTCCGTCAATCCGTATTGGGATCGTCAGGGCCTGACATTCGAAGATCCTGACGGTTACCGGATCGTGCTTCAGAACGCCGCATGGAAGTAATTGGCTTGCCGCTCATGGCGGCACGCGAACGCTTGACAGGATGGTGCCCGGAAATCCGCCGGGAAAACACGGTGCCTCTTGTCGTGCCCTTGAATATCAACTCCACGATCTCTCCGGCAGCCTTCAGCGCAGCAGCGACTTCACCATGGGTACGCAGTCCATCGATATCCCTCGCGGCGAGTGATACTTGGCGACAGTGTCACCTGAGAATCCGCAGCGCCGGTAAAACGGTGCCGCGTTCAAGCTCGACTCCAGGGTCAAGGCGCTAAGGCCGTACTCAAGTGCGAGGTTCTCGAGGAAAAGCATCATGTGCATCCCAATGCCGCGCCCCATGTGGAATGGCAGTACGAAGATCGCATCGATCTTTCCCGTTTCCTCCGTTAGCATGCCGGTTGCCACGACAGCGTCCCCGTCTACTGCCACATGGAAACGGCCTTCGACCATATCGGCCCATTTTTCACCAGGACTGCCCGAGGTCCACGCAATGATCTGATCTTCCGGATAGACGCTCGAACACCGCGCCAGCACCGCGTGCTTACGGACATCCCATGCTGCTTGAGCGTCCTCGCGCGTCGCCTTTCTAATATGAATCATGTGCTCCTTTTTAGTCACTATTCGTCGAATTCGTCGCTGCTCGCGAGCGCGTCGTTTGACTCATCTCCCTTTGCACGCTTCAAAACAAACTCGAAGTTCGAGTTCCAGTGCCTCAACGCCGTCACGCAGCCGTCCTCAAACACAAACTCGAATACCATCCTTGGCCGCAGTCGGGTGCGGAACTGAAGTCCCTTCAGCGGCACAAGAATCTCCGACGGAAGGCCTGGAAAATGCATCGTCAGCGTTTTATCGCGCAGCCTCACCGGCAGCTTGACACCGGTCTCGGTCAGATAGGTTCCCGCCAGTTGCTCGAGCACGCTGGTCTCCAACTGGTCCGGCACGCGCCTGAATACGACATCATCCTCATCGAGCCACATCACAGCGCGATCAATGTCCCCGATCGGGCTGGTGAGAAAGGAAACGGACCACATCCCTTCTGCTTCATCATCTTCGGTATCGAAACGGTCATAGTGGTAGTGATCCAGCCGCAATGCCATTGCGCGAAAGCCGAACTTCAACTGGCCGTTTTCAAGCTGAATATCCAGCTTTCCGTACGCAGGATGTTCATAGCAGCCGACATACTCGTCCAGACCGTGCGAGGGCCGGGTATTCGGCACGGCACTCGGTGTCACCCGTTTGCGCGCTTCCTGCATGCTGTTTTTGTTCTTCGCACGAAACGCCAGAACGTCCTCGCCCCAATGCGTCGGCTCAAGGCCCAGCAGCCGATCGTACACATCGAAGCCCACCACGTTGCTCACCATCGAGCAATGATCGCCGATCACAAACACGGCGACGCCGAGCTTCTCTCGGGTGAGATACGAGACCTGCGAATAAAAGCCGGGCAACGCGCCACCATGGCTGGTCAGCCGATGTCCGCGGTATGACGAAGTCTGACGGCCCATACCGTAAATGGAATTGAGTTCCGGGCTCGGCCCGAATATCGCGTTGGCGACTTCGGGAAACGGCAAACCCGGCGCCAGCGTCGCATTGAGGGTTCGCTCCGGCACGACCTGCACGCCGCCGACGAGACCGTTGTTCATCAGCGCGATCAGCCAGCGCGCCATGTCATCGAGATTCGAGGCCATACTTCCGGCCGGCGCGGACTCGTGGACGTCGTGGTACGGCAACCGCCGCAGTTCCTTGCCGTCGCGTCGCTCCGAAAAAGGCACAGAGAACTCAGGCTGCTCGAGCATGTCCGCGATCGTAAAGGCCGTATGAGTCATGCCTAGCGGCTTCAATATCTCGTCGCGTATGAACTGGTCCCACGGCTTTCCGCTCAGCAGTTCGATGACGTGACCGACCGCGTCGTACATCATGTTGTTATAGATCAGGCGAGAACGAAACGGCGCAACCGGCTTCATAAACCGGATCCGTTCGAACGATTCCTTCGGCGAAAAGCCCGCCTTGTACCAGATCATGTCGTATCGCGGTACGCCGGTGCGGTGACCGAGCATATCGCGCAGCGTGACGGTCGCGTTGAGTGACGGGTCATGGAAGAGCAGGCTCGGCACGACATCGCGGATCGGTTGGTCAAAGCTCAAGACACCGCGCTCAACCAGCAGACCCGCCGCAACCGCGGTGAATAACTTGGTGTTCGACGCAATCGGAAACACCGTGGCAGGCGTGAACGGCAACTCGTTTCCACAGTCGCGAAAACCGTAGCCTTTGGCTAGAACCACCTCCTGGTCCTTGACGATGCTTACGCCTATGCCCGGTACATTCCAGTCGTGTATCAGCTTATGCATACGTTCATCGAAATCTCCAAGCCAGGCTGACATCGTGCGTCTCCTTTAAAGAAAGCTAGCGCCCTTACGACTTAGTCTGGAAAAAACGATGCGGCTTAACCACTCTATGGCGTGCGAACAAAGCCGCGATGAAGCCATTTCAATATCACGTCAGTAATCCAGCCACTGGAATAACGGCCGATAGCAACGATGCTTTCGATTACTGCTTGCTGGCCGAACGCTACCTGATCTGTCCCATGCGAGTGCCCCCAACAGCCGAGTTTCCATTCAGCATCTCGGAGACGGAGGTTGCGCCTGTTTTCATCCCCGCCACACCATCGTCGTCGTCATCATCGACATGGGCGACAACGGAGCGGCCGATAAGCGAACCCGTCGTCTCAACCCGCGCGGGACGATACTCCCTGTGCGCGTCCGGCGTAGTGCCGGCTTGTGTGGATGCACCTGAGCCGGCACAGCCGCTTAAGGTCAGCAATGCCAGCGCGACCGGAAACAAGCAGGATCCCCCGACCCGGCCCGACGTAACAGTGGCTTTTTTGATCATTCTTCTTTTCCTTTCTTCTTCGGCGAGTGTAGCAATCGACGGCACACGGCGCGACTGCCCGCAGGCAACATGAAGGATCTTAGCGTTTCAAAAATAGCTGCAAATGGCCTTCGCCAATCTTACGTACCAGCCGCGTGGCAGCAGCGTCTTATCCGATGCCCTTCTGCGCGATCGTCGAAGAGGCGCGGCCTTTGACACGCAGCGCGGAAGCGTTTCTTGAGCTATTGATACACGCGCATCGGTAATCGCGATTACGGCCTTAACACGGCCTTACTCCGCCGATTCGCCCGCAGCCTCGCTGGCGGGTTTCGCAAGCGTAATGGGTGCGAGCCAATGGAACGAGGTCAAGCCGGTGGTATCGAACGTGCATTCGACCGCAGCGGCTTTGACGACCTTCTTGGGTTTGCCCGCCGCAAGCGGGGCGCTTGCCGGTGTCCGAACGCCCCTGGCAGCAGGCGCCGCGGCCTTCGCCTCGGAAGCGGCCTCGGCTGCAGTCATCACATGCTCGAATGTCCCTTCCACAACCACCCGGGTGCCGTCGATGCCGGCGCCCGTATGGGCGATCTTCAACGTTTCCGTCGACGCCTCTTCACTCGCCGCGCTGCGCATCTTCGCTTCGCACGCGTTCGAATTCCTGTACACGGCAGTGCATCCCGCGGACAACGCAACGGCCGCTACGATGGATACGATGGTAAGAGCGCGGGTCTTCATGGATCTTCCGTTGATGAGCTGCCGGCAATTGTAGCCTGGCGCCCCACGATCGCGTCCCGCGCGCGGCCAGCCGCGGTGCCGCCGATGCCACCGATGCCGCCGCCGCGTATCAGCTGGCCCAAACGTCCGGCAACCCTTGCGTCAGCGTCGAAACGAATTCCGCTGTCTCGCTTTCGCGCGGTTGCATGAAAATCTGGCGCGACGGCCCCGCTTCGACCACCACGCCGTTGCTCAGAAACAGCACATTGCGCGCGATCGACGCGGCAAGCCGCAGATCGTGCGTCGCCATCAGCATCGTCATCCCTTCTTTCGCGAGCTGCCGCAGCACTTCGACCACTTCGGCCGCAAGCCCGGGGTCGAGCGCGGAAGTCGGCTCGTCGCACAGCAGCACGTCGGGTGAAGGCGCAAGCGCGCGGGCAATCGCCACCCGCTGCTGCTGCCCGCCCGACAGTGTCACCGGCCACGCGTCCGCCTTGTGCGCGATGCCGACTTTCGTCAGTAGTTCAAGCGCGCGTTGCCGCGCCCGCTCCTTGTCCCACTTCTGCACGGTGACGAGCCCTTCCATCACGTTCTCGATCACGGTTCGATGCGGAAACAACTGGAAGTTCTGAAACACCATGCCGGTACGGCGGCGAATGGCGAGCACCGCTTCGCGCGACGGCCTCGCCGTCCGGCTGAATTCGAGCCGCTGGTCGCCCAGTTCGAGCGTGCCGGCCTCCGGAATTTCCAGCAGGTTCACGCAGCGCAGCAGCGTGCTCTTACCGCTGCCCGACGGACCGATCAGCGCGGTGACGTTGCCCGTTTCGAGTTCGAGGTCGACTTCGCTCAGCACGCGGTGGCCGCCGAAGTACTTGTCGATTTTGTGAAGGCGGATCATCAGTTGCCCGACTGGAAAAGCGCATGCCGCCCGAACTTGCGTTCGAGCCGAACCTGCGCGGACGACAACACCGAGCTGAACAACAGATAGATCAGTGCCGCTTCGGTATAGAGAATAAGCGGCTCGTACGTGACCGACGCGATGCGCTGCGCGGCCTGAAAAATCTCCGGCACCGTGAGCACCGCCGCAAGCGACGTGTCCTTGACGAGCGCAATGAACGAGTTCGACAGCGGCGGCAGCGCGACGCGCGCCGCCTGCGGCAGGATCACGCGGCCTAACGCCTGCGTGCGCGTCATGCCGATCGAGTACGCGGCTTCCCACTGCCCTTTCGGAATCGACTCGATCACGCCGCGGATGACCTCGGAGTTATACGCGCCGACATTCAGCGAAAACCCGATGATCGCCGCGGTCAGCGGGTCGAGCACGATACCGACGCTCGGCAAGCCGTAGAAGATCACAAACAGTTGCACGAGCAACGGCGAGCCGCGGAACAGCCATACATAGAAACGCACGGCCGCCACCGCCCACGAAGGACCGAACAGGCGCACCAGCGCGACGACAAAAGCAAGGGTGAGCCCGAGTGCGAACGACACGAGCGTTAGGGGCACGGTGAAAACGAGCCCCGCATAAAGCAGGGGCCACAGCGACTGCCCCATCAGATGCAGCCAGGCTGGCATGATTCAGGCTCGCGTGTGCGTTTGTTTTTGCGTGACTTGCATGGCGTGCATGACGTCCGGCCGCTTACTGCGAAACGTCCTTGCCGAAGTACTTGTCCGAGATCTTCGCGTAGGTGCCGTCCGCCTTCATGTCGGCGAGCGCCTTGTTGATCGCCGCCTGCAACTCCGGGTTGCCCTTGCGGATGATGACAGCGGAATGGTCGCTGTCCGCGGAATTGTCGATCGCGGCGATCTTCACCTTCGCATCGGGCTTGTGCTTCTTGAAGTCGAGGAACGACAGCGAATCATTGACGGTCGCGTCGACGCGGCCCGACGTGAGCAGATCGATCGACTCGTTAAAGCCCTGCACGCCGACCACGTCGGCGCCGTGCGCCGTCGCGATCTTGCCGAAGTTGCTGGTGAGCGTATTGGCCGACTTCTTGCCCTTCAGGTCGTCAAAGCTCTTGATCGTCGTGTTGTCCGAGCGCACGATCAGCGCCGCGTGCGACACGATGTACGGGTCGGAGAAGTCGTACTTGGCTTTGCGTGCATCGGTGATCGCCACTTCGTTGATCACGGCGTCGTAGCGGTTCGCGTCGAGACCCGCAATCAGCCCATCCCACTTGCCCTCGACGAACACCGGCTTCACGCCGAGACGCTGCGCGATCGCGCGGCCGATCTCGACGTCGAACCCCGTCAGTTGCCCGGACGCGTCATGAAACGTGAACGGCGCATACGTGCCCTCGGTGCCGATCTTGAACACGCCGGCGGATTTGATCTGGGCGAGGCCGTCCGCCGCGAATGCCGCGGTTGCCGTTGCGATTTGCAGCAGGCCGATCAACAAAAGGGATCGAATCGACTTCATGAGTGTGTGCTCCGTAGTTTGTCTTGTCCGCAACGCGCGGCCCGCATCATGCGGGTCGCGCAGAGGGCGGACTGTAGCAAACGGTCCTTGTTTTCACAACGTTTTTTCCCGCTTAAGCCTATGCGGTGGCGGAATAAGCTAGACCTAAACCACCCGTTTGACAATGCGAGCCTCTACTGAGAAGCGCGGCGGGCGTGGCGATTCAGCCCTGCCGGCACGCGACGGCACCGGAAAGCTCGAGCGGCCTCACATCACGCGCGCCTGATCGCAATGTCGCAAAACATGCTGTGCTGGAGCGCAAAGCCGCATACCTGCCAGCCGCCCGCGACGACCAGTTCATTGAGCGCCTGCACGACGCCGTACCCTTCGAGCGAAAAGACATCGATGATCGTGTAGTCATTGAACACGATCAACCCGTCGCGCTTCAGCTTGCGCGTCGACACTTGCGCATCCTGCTTGACGTTCTCGTAGTCGTGCGCGGCGTCGATATAGATGAAATCGAATGTCTCGTCGGCAAACGCGCTCAGCAACCCGGCGCTCATGCCGACCCGCGTTTCGACGCGCGAACCCTCATGCGCGAAGCGCTGGCGGAAATAGTCGAGCTGCGTCTTGTTGTCGAACAGTTCGCTGGACGGGCGGCCCCAGATAACCGGGTGCTTGTGCATGTCGAACATATCGAGCGCGTAAAACCTGGTGGGCTGCAGCGTCTCGATGATGAACTGCGAGAAGTCACCCGCCGCGACGCCGACCTCGGTCACGACACCGCCGCGCGGCGCGAGCGCCCTGACCAGCGCCTGCCGGTCCGCAAAGAGACGCGCGCCTTCGGCGATGTGCTGCTGGGTCAACCCTGGGAATTGCGTATGGGTGTACGGCACCTCGGCCTCCTTCGGTTGGTTGCGACACCGGTCTGCCGATTCTATTCCTGAAGCAAAGCCGCCCGATCGGGATTTCCAAACGTAGCGGCCGGGCGATCAAGTTCTCCACAGAAGAAGTGCGCAACCTTGTGGATAACCCGGCGGCAAACTCGCCAAGCCTTTGAAGCATTTGCACAAACGTCGGCTGCCTTGCGAAACGGTCCGTTTCGCTGCGGAATGTTCAGCCCTTTGACGACGGCAGGACCCGCGGCAAACGCATCGAGCGCGCGCGTGACGTGCGGGAAGTCCTCGATGCCGACCGGTTCACATCGCCCATGATCCACGTGCGGCCGGCCAGCCGGTCTTTCCGCACGTTCAACACCAGCAGTGCAAATATTTAATACTTTCTGAAATGTTATGTTATATCATTCGCGACGCTGCGCTTGATGACGCGCTGGGAACACCCGGCCGCAACGCTACGAACGCGCACGCCACGGAAGCTCGATGCCAGTTGATCGATCGGGCCTGAAAGAAGACCAACAAAACTCATCACATTTCCGGTATGAAATCTCGCACACACATCGCGCAGGCCGCATTGCTGCTGTTCGCCGCGCTTGCTGGCAGTCACACCTGGGCAGCGGATGCACCGACGACGCCTGGCGGCACGGTAAAAGGCACGGTACAAGATTCGAGCGGCAAGCCCATCGCGCACGCGGCCGTCAGCCTCAAGGCGGCGAGCGGCAGCGATGCAGGACAAACGACCACCGACGAAGCCGGCCGCTTCGAGCTGCAGAACGTCGCGCCCGGCGCCTATGCGGTGGCCGTCACCGCCCCCGGCTTCGAGGCGACGACGCGCATGGCCGACACCGCCGCCGATCACCCCGCGCCGATCGCGCTCACGCTGAAAAAAGACGACACGCGCGACGTCAACGTCAATGCGAAGCGGCTCGATCAGGCTCGCAACGGCTTGTTGCCGGAAACCGGCAGCAGCGTCTACCGGATCACGAACGCCGATATCCAGCAGATGCCGCAAGGCGAGAACACGCCGCTTAACCAGGTGCTGCTGCAGGCGCCGGGCGTCGCCGACGACTCGTTCGGCCAG
>DASXXR010000289.1:0-3443 GCA_036502945.1 Paraburkholderia sp.
CCGACAGCGGCGCGGCGATCATCGCGCCGCCGCCGAAGCCCATGATCGCCATGCCGGTCGCCATGCCGCGGCGGTCCGGGAACCAACGGATCAGCGTCGAGACCGGCGATACATAGCCGAGCCCGAGCCCGATGCCGCCGATCACGCCGTAGCCGAGATAAAGCAGCGCGATCTGGTGCAGCCACACACCGATCGCCGACACGATAAAGCCGCCGCCGAAGCAGCACGCTGCCGTGAACATCGTGCGGCGCGGGCCGACCTTCTCGAGCCACTTGCCGGCGAATGCCGCCGAAAGACCCAGAAAGACGATGGCTAGCGAGAAAATCCAGCCGAGCGTGGTCAGCGACCAGTCGTCCGATGCGGACTGCGTAATACCGATGACTTTAGTCAGCGGACCGTTGAATACGGAAAACGCGTAGGCTTGGCCGATGCACAGATGCACGGCGAGGGCGGCCGGCGGCACCATCCAGCGCGAAAAGCCTGGTCCGGCGACGGTTGCCTGTTTGGAAAAGAAAGAAGGCGCGCCGGTGTTTTCACCCGGCTTTGTAATGCTGCTCATGGTCGGTCTCCGATGGGGTGCGTCTTGTTCGTTATCGGCGGGAGTAGCCTTAACTTGAGCTTTCAGTGTCAAAAATCGCCATTTTCCGGCTGGAGAATGGGCAGTTGTATATGCTTTGAGGTCACATATGCGACGACGACGTCAAGCAGCAAATTCGGCAGTTTCGAGACGATATAGGGGGGGCACTTCGGTTGGCAATATGAGAATTAAATACATATTGAAGTCGATCGCGTTATGTTGCACTGCGATGCAATGTTTCTGGATTGTGTGCGCCCGGAATATAGAGCGCGCGTTTTGCGTGTTAGCACCGAGATTCGCGCTGGGCTTTATGCGCGGCACAGCGCGTCGTACCTGGCGTCGTGATAGTTTTTCAATACTGTCGAAAACAACACGTACTGATATACTACATACAAAGTATTGACGTTTGTCGCGTTGCAGCATATGATTGAGTCATCGAATCACTCAATCACTTGGAGCTTCAAATGGACTTCGTTTCTCTCGCGCTACTCGCCATCGCTTTCGTGGCTCTCGGCGCTGCTGCTACCCTTCTTCTGACAAATCTGATCCCGCAGCACGTCGCCACGCTCGCAGCGCAGCACGGCCGGTTTGCTGGCCTGGCAGGCGGGAACGGCGGTCCGGTCGCGCCCGCACCGTATCGTGTACCTGTTAAACAAGAGGCGATGAATGTCGTCAGAACTTCAAACTGAAGTAGTGGCATCACCGCTGACGCTGGCGCTGCAGCCCATCAATGCAAGCGCCAGCCTCCGCGACCAGGCCTATGCGATGCTCCGTCAGGCCATCGCGGACGCGGACATTTATCAGTCCAAGGAAGAAATCCGCCTTGACGAACGCTTACTGAGCGAGACGCTCGGCGTCAGCCGCACCCCGGTGCGCGAAGCAATGACGTTGCTCGAGCAGGAAGGTTTTCTGCGTATGGTGCCGCGCCGCGGCATTTATATCGTGCGCAAGAGCAAGCGCGAAATAGTCGAAATGATCCAGATGTGGGCCGCGCTCGAAAGCATGGCCGCGCGTCTTGCCACGCTGCACGCAACCGACGCGGAAATCGCGCAGCTGCGCCACATGTTCGACAATTTCCGCGACGGCACGCCGGCCGAACACATCGCCGAATATTCGGACGCGAATATTGCGTTTCACCAGGCGATCGTCCAGTTGTCGAAGTCGCAGGTCATTCTTGAGACGATCAAGAATATCTTCATTCATGTCCGCGCGATCCGGCGGCTGACGATCTCGCAAAGCGATCGCGCGTCGCGTTCGATCGTCGACCATTTGCGCATCATCGAAGCGCTCGAGGAGCGCGATACCGAGCTCGCGGAACGGCTCGTGCGGCAGCATTCTCTCGATCTGGCGGATTTTGTCGAAGCGAACTGCGATTTTCTGGATTGACCGGCGTTTGACGCATCAAGTAGAGAAGGGCCAGCGGATTGCAAACCCGCTGGCCCTTCTGTTTTCAACGCGCGCTGCCGCCGCGCGCCCATGCCGCGCTCAAACGCTCAAACTGCGCGCATCGCCTTCAGCATCGTTTCTCCGAGCGCCGCCGGCGATTGCGCGACATGAATTCCCGCCGCCAGCATCGCTTCGATCTTCGCGCTCGCGGTGCCTTTGCCGCCTGAAATGATCGCGCCGGCATGGCCCATCCGGCGTCCCGGCGGCGCGCTCGTGCCCGCGATGAAGCCGACCACCGGCTTTTTCGTGCGCGCGTCCTTCAGGAACTGCGCAGCGTCCTCCTCGGCCGCACCGCCTATTTCGCCGATCATGATGATGCCGTGCGTATCGTCGTCGGCGAGGAACATCTCGAGGCAATCGATGAAATTCGTCCCGTTCACCGGATCGCCGCCGATGCCGATACAGGTCGTCTGACCGAGGCCGGCCGCGGTGGTTTGCGCGACGGCCTCATACGTCAGCGTGCCCGAGCGCGAGACGACGCCGATCTTGCCCGGCCGATGAATATGCCCAGGCATGATGCCTATCTTGCACTGTCCCGGCGTGATCACGCCCGGGCAGTTCGGGCCGATCAGACGCGTCTTCGACCCGGCAATCGCGCGCTTCACGCGAACCATGTCGACGACCGGAATGCCTTCCGTGATGCAGACGACGAGCGGCACTTCGGCGTCGACTGCTTCGAGAATCGCATCGGCGGCGACAGGCGGCGGCACGTAGATCACCGATGCATCGGCACCGGTTGCCGCGACGGCGTCAGCCACCGTATCGAACACCGGCAGGCCCAGATGCGTCGAGCCGCCTTTGCCCGGCGTGACGCCGCCGACCATTTGCGTGCCGTACGCGAGCGCCTGCTCGGAATGGAAACTGCCTTGTGAGCCGGTGAAACCCTGGCAGATCACTTTGGTGTTGCGATGGATCAGGAAGGCCATGTCAATGTGCTCCTGAGTGTTGTTTTGCCTGTACGGCCGTGACCACCTTGCCGGCGGCATCGGCGAGATGGTCGGCTGACAGGATCGGCAAGCCCGAGTCGCGCAGGATCTGTTTGCCCAATTCGACGTTCGTGCCTTCGAGCCGCACGACGAGCGGCACGCGCAGGTCCACCTCGCGCGCGGCGCTGACGACGCCTTCCGCAATCACATCGCAACGCATGATGCCGCCGAAGATGTTGACCAGAATCCCTTCGACCTTCGGGTCCTGGAGGATCAGGCGAAATGCCGTGGCGACACGCTCCTTGGTTGCGCCGCCGCCGACGTCGAGAAAATTCGCCGGCTCGCCGCCGTATAGCTTGATGATGTCCATGGTCGCCATCGCGAGGCCGGCACCGTTGACCATGCAACCAATGTTGCCGTCGAGCGTGACGTAGTTGAGGCCGTGCTTCGCGGCTTCGAGTTCGGCTGCGTCTTCTTCGGCTTCGTCGCGCAAT
>DASXXR010000290.1:0-9218 GCA_036502945.1 Paraburkholderia sp.
CCTTTCCTCGCGCACGGCGTTGCCGTTAGACTCGCGTAAGCTTGGCAACGCGGTAGACGTTGCAGCGCCCGTGACCCATTCATGAAGGAGAGTGCCCATGCGTACCAGCGCCCGTAACCAGTTTTCCGGCAAGGTGACCGATGTGAAGCTCGGCGCCGTGAACGACGAAATCACACTGCGCACTCAGGACGGCCTCGAGATCGCCGCCATCATCACGCACGGCAGCACGACATCGCTCGGGCTCGCCGCGGGCAAGGCCGCGTTCGCGCTCGTGAAGGCTTCGTCGGTGCTCGTGATGGTCGATGCCGACAGCAGCAAGGTATCCGCGCGCAACTGCATTGCCGGCACCGTCGCATCGGTGACCAAAGGCGCCGTCAACGCCGAAGTCATCATCGCTGCACAGGGCGGCGCGCAGATCGCGGCCGTCATCACCAACGACAGCGTCGATCGGCTTGGCCTCGCGAACGGTAAAGCCGCAAGCGCGATCTTCAAGGCTTCGAGCGTGATCATTGGCATCGATTGATGCGTCGATTGATAACCGGTGTTTGCGCGCGCCCGGCCAGTTGGGCAAGCAGCGCGGTGGATCGCGCCGGTTGCCAGCGCATCTGATATATCGACGGGCAAGCCGGGTACGGACGACCTGCGACGGAGAGCCGCATACTAAACGGCTGGCCAGCATCGTGGCGCGCGTCGTCGCGCTGTGAGGCAGCGTGACGTGGCGCGATGCCACGTCACGCGCTAACCCAGGCTCGAACGTCGCGCTCAAGCACTAGCAAAACCTGAGCGCAACACTGGTACGCCGCAACCGTCCGCCGCGGCGCACCGCCGTCTCTAGAACCGATGGCGCATACCCACGCGCGCCGCCACCTGGTTGTTCGCCCCGACGCCCGAATTGCCGAAGAAATTCGGGCTCGTGCCGATTTCCGCCTGCACCGGCACGTTGCGTCCCGCGACCGTGTTGCTGCCCGAAGCCGTCTGATAGATCGCAAGCAGGTAGACGTCGGTGCGCTTGGACAGCGCGTAGTCGACGGCGCCATTGACCTGATGCCACTGGCCGTTGAACCGGTCGTCGAGCTTCGAGAACGTATAGCCGAGGCCGGCGCTCAACGCAGGCGTGAAGCCATACCGGCCGCCGATTTCATAGTTGTTCAGCCGCGACGATGCGCCGCTGATCGGTTCGAACGTCGTATGGGTCCAGTTGCCCCACACGAGACCCGCGCCGATCGCCACGCGCGCGCCGACGCCATATGTCTCGAGATCGCGCAGCCCGCCAGTGTTGACGTTCGCGATGCTGACGCTGAACGGCGGAGTCGCACCGTTCGGGAAGCGAATGTTCGTATACGCCGCGCCGACGCCGAACGTCCCTTGCGCATAGTTCGCGCCGAAGCTATACGCGCTCGACGAGCCTTGCCGCGTCGTGCCGGCAGCCGTCACGGTCGGCGCACCGGCGAACGCGCCGGCCTGGTTCGAAAAGCCGTACATCGCGCCGAACGTGAAGCCCGCGAAGTTCGCGCTGCTAAACTTCACCGCGTTGTTGATGCGGCTTGCGCTCAGTTGATCGACGTCGTTGATATGCCAGCCGTAGTTGCCGGCCGCGGTCTGGCTGCCCATCGTATAGTTCGCCCCGAGATATTCGGTCGAGAACGAGTACTGGCGGCCGAACGTCAACGAACCCGCACCCTCCTTCGAAACGCCGACATACGCCTGCCGGCCGAACAGCGCACCGCCCTGGCCCATCGCGCCGTCACCGCTGTTGAAGCCGTTTTCCAGCACGAACAGCGCCTTCAGGCCGCCGCCCAGGTCTTCCGAACCGCGCACGCCCCAGCGGCTTCCGGACGCGACGCCGTCTGCATACTTGACGAGGCTGTCGTGCCCGGCGGACGTTGCTGCGTTCGACACATAGCTGATGCCGGCGTCGATGATCCCGTACAGCGTGACGCTGCTCTGCGCATGCGCGGTTACGCCGAAGCTCCCCAGTGCTGCCGCCGCTACGATTGTCTTCTTCATTAGTCTTCCTTCTTATTTAGGCCGCGTCTTCCGCCATCGCTGAAGCGCCGTGCGGCCTGGTTGCAAAATGGGAGATCGCCGCAATCGCAGGCCGCAGCAAGCCAACGCCACGCTTGCGCGGCGGCCTCTACGATGCGAAGGTGATTCGACGAAGTGTTGTTTGACGCGACAGACGTTTGCCCGGCGCGCACGAACCCGCAGCACGCGCTACGCGCCGATTAGAGGCGCTGTGTGCTGAAGATCCGGTTCGACGAGAACGGTTGTCGGCCTTCGTTGCTCGAGATGAGCGGCCCGCGCTTCCGCCAGGGTATGGGGACGGCGCGATGCGTTATGTTTGCGGCAATGTAACGCGCAGTTACGTCTCAATAAATAGCTGAAAAGCTATTTGTAGCTTTTTTCTAACGAAGCGCGGCGGCAAGCGACGCGACCGTAGGGCGCCAGTGTCATTGCGACTGACGCGACAGTCATGCCACTGAGCGATTACCGCAGCGACGACGATCTGTTCTGGCGCGAGCCACGCAGGCAGCGAGTGTCACACTCAATCTATCGAGCCACCGATTCCGCCAAAAAGCTCTTATAAGAAGCGTATAAGCAATTCGCCGCCTTATCATGCTACATTTATGAGGCACAAGGAGTTGCCTCATCGAATGCCACGAGCGCCGAATGCTCGCGCTGGCGTTGAGCCGCTTTGCCGCGCAGATCGAACGCCTGCCCGACATCATGGAAGCGCAGGGCGTCGATCACGACATCATCGAGTTCCTGACGCTGCACATTGATACGCAGGTCCGGCAACTGAAAGCCCTTCAACCGCCAGAGGCTCGCCATGCCCCGTCGGAACCGACCTACCCGTGAAGAGCAGAACGCCCTGCGCCGCGCTTTCTACGAAAGGATCGGCCGGGGCGATATGACCATTCCTGAGGCGATGAAAGCGATGCGCGAGATGACGGGCCTGACCCAGGCGGAATTCGCCGCGCACCGGGCGTCAGCCGTCGGGTCATCCAGGACATCGAGCGCGGGATCGGAAATCCGACCGTTGACTCGCTCAACAGCATTGCGAAGCTCTTCGGCCTGCAGGTCGGATTCGTCACGATCAGGCTAAACGAACCAGCTTCGCCGACCTCAAGCGCAGCAGGTTCGACGCGACCGTAAGCGATCTATACGCGGCGGCGGCCAAGTGTCTGATTTTGTTGAAGCGCCATCGCAATTGCTGTGATGCCCTATGGCGGCTGGCGAACTGGTCGCGCTACGCGCACCGGCCCTGGCTACCGGCACATCGTGTCGTGTATCCTCTTGTAGAAGGGGACGACGGCAAAACGCTGGCAACCATCCACGATGAAAAGCATCGCCAGACAAAGATGAAGACTTCGACAAACGCCCGGCCGGAGGTCAAGTTCCGCATGCGCATCCAGCAGGCCGGCACGATCGCGCTCGGCCCCGGCAAGGTCTCGCTGCTCGAAGCGGTCAGGGAATATGGGTCGATTTCGGCCGCGGCGCGCAGCCTCAACATGTCGTACCGGCGCGCGTGGCTGCTGATGGATGAACTGAACCGGTCGCTCAAGTCGCCGGCAACCGTCGCCGAGCACGGCGGACAAAGCGGTGGCGGCAGCATGCTGACCCCCGTCGGCGAAGAGATCATCCGGCTGTACCGCGGCATTGAAGCGCAAGCTTATGAGGCATGCGCGGCGGAGATTGCGGCGCTGACCCGGTTCGTCAAGCGTTAGCGCAGCACGCGCTGACGTTGGTCCGGCTGACCTGGCAGCATGCCGGGTTGCGCGCTTAAGGTTACGCGCTTAAGGTTACGCGCTTAAGGTTACGCGGTTAAGGTTGCGCGGTTAAGGTTGCGCGGTTAACCGTGCCGCAAGCAGAAGCGCGACACCGGCGCGCTAGCCGGTTTTGCATCGGCATACACGCGCGTCACCAGTTCAACGAAGCTTGCAACACTCGCGGTTCGCAGCGGGTAGTACGCAACCTGGCTGCGCTCGCACACGCGCTTTAGTATGTTCAGTTGGCCGAACGCCGCCTGGCGAACCGGCATCGTGGTGTGCGAATGCGTCATCAGCGCCCAGTAGGCAGGTGGAATGTCGCCGTTCTTTAGCGCGTCGTTCCATAGCGCGAGCACCGCGTCCGGGTCCTTCGCTGTGTCGAAGCGGCGCAGCGCACCCGCATAGCGCTCGTCCAGCGCCTTTTGCAGCGCCTTGCCGCCTGCGCCGCCTTCGATCGCCAGTTCGACCGCTGCGTGGTGAATTTCGAGGTCGCTGGCCTTTTGCCGGTCGAGATGCGTGAACTTCGGAACCAGCTTGCGCAACTCATGCGTGGTGAGACAAGTGCCGATGATCGAACAGTGCAGGTGTGCGTCCAGTTCCGCTAGACGGGTACGGCGTTTCAAGCTGTTCAACTGCGCTTTCGACGGCGCGCAGCACGCATCGGCAACACGCATGCGGTCCCCGGCGTAAGCATCGGTTTGCTCGGCGCCCGCGGTACGGGCGAGGCGGAAAGGAGGAGCTTGCATGGTGGCCTCTAGTCCGGTTCGGGTCGCGACGAATTCTGCGCACCGCCGGGTTGCAGCCCATCGGCAACCCTTTAGGCGCGCTCGTAGAGCGAAATATACCACCGAATATAACGGCCCGGGGCGACGTGCTGCCGGCGGCTTCTGCCCTTTGACAAGCGTGTCGATATGACGGGTGCTGCGTGCCGGAACCGGCGTTCTAGCGTATCGCGGCTTCGGTCGGTTGCAGCGCCTGGCTGGGCACTCGCTCCGCGCCGGTGGTCGCGCTATGGCGTGTCGGCCCCGGCGTCTTGAAGTGCCGCTCGAGCACGTGCTCGACGCACAGCCCGACGAGGACCGCATCGACTCGCTCGAGCTCAGCTGCGGTCTTGCGCATCGCCACCGGATCGTCACAGAACGAGTCGGAAAATACCGCCTCGCGTGTCTTTTCGAGTAGACGTGCGTGCCGGATTGCCAGTTTCAGTTCGCGAAGGCGGTCGAACCGCGCCGCTTGTGCTTCGCGCGCGAGGATCGACAGCAGCGCACGCAACGACCTCGCACCGTTCTTGCGTTGCACGGCCGCGGCCTCCCCGTTGGCGAACAGCAGGATAAACCGCAGCACGCTGCCGCGCAGACGCCTGAAGCCGTCGACCACGTCCCGGATCAACTCGGCCCGGTCGTGGTGCCCCGATGGCGGTTTGAGCGTGCTGATGCGCGCCGACAGCACCTTGGCCGACAGTTCATGGCAGCCGGACTGCCCCGTTGCGATGCGACGACTAACCACCACGCGATCCCTCCATTCAGCTAATCCAGCGTTCGATATATTCTACCGGATATATCGGTACGCATATGAAGCACAGTTCATAGGCGCTTGCGCCAGCACACATTGCGAGAAATGCCCGCACGGAGGTGGCGAAGCCGGCGCGCCCGCGCATCACGCCAGGTGTGCTGCCGCCTGGTGAATCGCCGCCCTGATCCGCGGATAGGTTCCGCAACGGCACACGACGCCAGACATCGCTTCGTCGATGTCCAGATCGGTTGGCCGCCTGTTCTTGTCCTTCATTTCTTTCAGCAGCGCGCTGGCCGCCATCAGTTGCGCGCTCTGGCAGTATCCGCACTGCACGACATCGAGTCGTGCCCATGCCGCCTTCAGCGCGCGTGCTTCTGGGCCGTCGAGTCCTTCTATCGTCGCGATTTCCTTGCCGCGCAGATTCGAAACCGGCTGCATGCACGAAACCTGCGCGGCGCCGTCGATATGCACCGTGCACGCGCCGCACACCCCGACACCGCAACCGAACTTCGTGCCGGTCAATTTCAGTTCGCAACGCAGCACCCACAGCAGCGGCGTGGTCGGGTCGGAGCGCACCGGTGTCTGGTTGCCGTTGATGTTCAGGGACAGCATCGTGTTCTCCCGCGCCTGGTTCAGGCAAGTTTCACGCAAGCGTCAGGGGCAGCGCCTGCAAGCGCTGGCCGGTCAACGCGAACACCGCATTGGCGACTGCCGGCGCGACAGGCGGCGTGGCCGCTTCGCCGACTCCTTGCGGGTGCGCATCGCTCGGCATGATGTCCGTCTCGATGAGCGGGCATTGATTCATCCGCACGACCGGAAAATCGGTGAAGTACTTCTGCTTCACCTGCCCTGCTTCGATCGTGATCGTTTCGTACAGCGCGGCCGACAGGCCGAAGACGATCGCGCCTTCCAGCTGCTGCGCAATCAGGTTCGGATTCACCGGCAAGCCGCAATCGATCACGCACACCACGCGGTTCACGCGAATGCTTCGATCCGCTACCGACACCTCCGCGACCTGCCCGACGATGCTGCCGAACGCTTCATGCAGCGCCACGCCGCGCGCCTGCGCGAGGCCGTGCGCGTCAGGCTTGAGCGGCTTGCCCCAACCCGCCAGCGCCGCCACCCGCTCGAGCACCGCGAGGTGCCGCGGATGGCGGGTCAGCATGCCGGCGCGGAACGCGACCGGATCTTTGGCCGCAGCGGCCGCGAGTTCGTCGACGAAACTCTCGACAAAAAACGCCTGATGCGAATGACCGACCGAACGCCAGAAACCCACCGGCACCCGCAGCTCGATCGCCTTCTGTCCGACTCGCACGTTGGGCCATTCATAGGGCTGATCGAACGAGCCTTCCGCCGTGGTCTTGTCCAGATGGATCGCCACCGGAACGAAGGCATCCGGCAGCTTGCCGTTGCGGGCCAGCCAGTTTGCGCCGATCGATTGACTCGCCGACGTGTTGTGCCAGGCGACCACCTTGCCCTCGCTGTCGAGACCCGCCTCGAAGCGCGACACGCACGCCGGCCGGTAGAAGTCGTGCGTCATGTCCTGCGGCCGCGACCAGATGGTCTGCACCGGTCTTCCGCGCACTTCGCGGGCGATCGCCACCGCCTGCGAGATGTAGTCCATCTCGAGCCGCCGGCCGAACGCACCGCCAATCAGCTGCTGCCGCAAGTCCACCTTGTCGGCGGATAGGTGCAGCATCTTCGCGGCATAGTGGCATGCGACGTCGGGCACCTGCGTTCCCGCCCACACCGTCGCGGCGCCCTCCGTCACCAGCACGGTGCAGTTGACCGGCTCCAGCGCCGCGTGAGCAAGATACGGCGCGCGGTATTGCGATTTGACGGTCCTGGCCGCGGTGCGCAGCGCGGCATCGACATTGCCGCGCTTGTACCATGCCCAACCGTCGCTGTGATCGAGCGCATCGGCTAGCTGCCGCTCGGCGTCCGCGCTCGACGACTGCGCGGCGTCGCCGTGGCGCCAGGTGCACGTCAGGACATCGAGCGCGATCATCGCGAGAAACGCGTTGTCGGCGATCACCGCGACGCCGCCCGTGCCGCCGTTATACGGCGGCACCGCGAACACCTTGACGACGCCCGGCAGCGCGGCCGCCACCGACCCATCGAAACTCGCGACCGAGCCGCCGAGCGTCGGGCACATCAGCACGCTTGCGTACAGCAGCCCGTCGGGCAATGCATCGATGCCGAAGCGCGCGGTGCCGTTCATTTTCGAAGCCGCTTCGATGCGCGGCAGCGGCTTGCCGATCAGCCTGAAAGCGGACACCTCCTTCAACACGGCCTTGCGCGGCAGCGGCTGCCGCGCGGCAAGCGGCGCCAGTTCGCCATAGGTCGCGCTGCGCCCGGACGGATGCAGCACGCGGCCGGCGTCGGTCCGGCATTGCGCGGCCGGCACTTCCCACTGCGCGGCCGCTGCGCCGATCAGCATCGCGCGTGCCGACGCGCCCGCCTCGCGCATCGGCAGCCATTCGTCGTTGAGGCTCGACGAACCGCCCGTCATGATCGAACCGAAGTCGCGCGCGAACTTGCGCGTGAACCACTCGAACGTGCTCTTCGTTACGCTGTCGTCGTCCGGACGGAACCACAGAGCGCCGACGACGCTTTCCAGATTGTTGTAAATGCTGTCCACGCCCGCCTGCTCGACCGTCACCTTCGACCAGTCCGCGTCGAGCTCTTCGGCGAGCAGCATGGCGAGCCCCGTGTGCACGCCCTGGCCCATTTCCGCACGGCACATCATCACCGTGACGCTGCTGTCCGATGCGATCTTGACCCAGCCGTTGAGCGCGGCCTGGCCGGGCTGCACAGGCAGTGCAACCGCGGTGTCGAGCCGCTGGCGCGGGGGCAGCGCGGACCAGCCGACGACCAGCGCCCCGACCGCTCCCACGCCGCCCAGCAGGAAGGTTCTACGCTTTAGCATGGCACCCTTTAGAGCGAATTCGTGAGGGTGAAGCCCGTCAGGGCGAGGCCGTCCGGCGCGAGTCGGCGTGTGTGCGGTCCGAACACCGATAAGACGTGCAGCGGGCGGCCTGAATGAAACCCGCGGACAACGCGGCCCGGTCTTTCAATTCATATTAGTCCGGGGAATGGCGGTCCGCGAACGCTTTGGCCATGGGCGCCTGTCCCGTTCGCCACCGTCCGGGAACGGCAGATGCTGGTTCGGCATCAGAGCGCGCTGCAGCCGATCCGCCCGAGACGGCATCGGCGCCGGTCCAAAGCAGACGGCGCCGCCGTCCCCATCACCACAGGAAGGCCCTATGTCGTCCACGTCGCGATACTTCGCATCCGATCCGTTGTCCGATCCGCCTATCCCCGATCAGCCGCGCGTGCCGCCGGGCGCCCCGAGCCCCGGCACGCCCGCCGACCTCCCCGACATCGGCGCTCCCGAGCCGGAACCGGATCAGCCGCGGCCGTCGACGGGGTAACGCGATCCGCGCGCAGCAGGTCCAGCACGACTAAATGCGCGGCATGCTGCTCGCGAGCTCCGGCTATCAGCGCGACGCGGCGGAAACGATCGGTATCGATGCGGCGCGGTAACCGGCCGCCGCGCCGCTCGCGGCTTTAGCCGACCATCACGCAGTTCCTGCCGCGCGCCTTTGCCGCGTAGAGCGCGGCATCGGCACGCGCCATCAGATGCGCAAGCGTTTCGCCGCGGCGGTATTCGTCCACGCCCGCGCTGAACGTGTAGACCAGTAGCTCGCCGTCGGCTACCGGGCAACCGCAGTCGGCCACGTTCGCCCGCAGCCGGTCCAGTTGCGTCACCGCATCGCCGCGCCCGGTCGACGAGTACAGCACCGCGAATTCCTCGCCGCCGAGCCTGCCGAACAGGTCGGACGCGCGAATGCTGGCGGACACCAGGCGGCCGAAATGCGTGAGCACCTGGTCGCCGCATGCGTGCCCATATTCGTCGTTGATCAGTTTGAAGTG
>DASXXR010000291.1:0-5887 GCA_036502945.1 Paraburkholderia sp.
GCGCGGACGTATTGAAGATGTTCCCCGCCGAGCAACTCGGCTGCCAGATCGTGAAGGCGTGGCGCGCGGTGATTGCCGCGGAAGTGCCGTTGCTGCCGGTGGGCGGCATCACGCCGGACAACATGGGGCCGTTTCTCACCGTCGGCGCAAACGGCTTTGGGCTCGGCTCGGCGCTGTACAAACCCGGCCAGAGCGCGAGCACGACAGGCGCGCACGCGAAGGCGTTCATCAACGGGCTGCGTATCGCACGGGCAGGTGCAAACAAATGAACCGGCTGGCTGGCAAGGTCGCGTTGATCACGGGCGCCGGGCGTGGCATCGGCGCGGCGATCGCGCATGCGTTCGCGCGTGAAGGCGCGGCTGTCGTGCTAGCCGAACTGGATATCGAAACGGCGCAGCGCACCGCGCAAGAAATCGCGTCGCAAGGCGGTGCGCAAGCACTTGCCGTACAGACCGACGTCACGCAGGCCGCCTCGGTGCGCCACGCCGTGAGCGAAGCGGAACGCGCTTTCGGTCCGCTGAACGTGCTGGTGAACAACGCGGGCATCAACGTGTTCTGCGACCCGCTCACGATGACCGACGACGACTGGCGCCGCTGCTTCGCCGTCGATCTGGACGGCGTGTGGAATGGCTGCCGAGCGGTGCTGCCGGGCATGGTCGAGCGTCGCGCGGGCAGCATCGTGAACATTGCGTCGACCCATTCTTTCAAGATCATTCCCGGCTGTTTTCCGTACCCGGTGGCGAAACACGGCGTGATCGGCCTGACGCGCGCGCTCGGTATCGAATACGCGCCCCGCAACGTGCGCGTCAACGCGATCGCGCCGGGTTACATCGAGACGCAGTTGACGCGGGACTGGTGGGACGATCAGGCCGATCCCGCCGCCGCACAACAGGCAACACTCGATCTGCAACCGATGAAGCGCATCGGCCGCCCGGAGGAAGTCGCGATGACCGCGGTATTCCTCGCGTCCGATGAAGCGCCTTTCATCAACGCGAGCTGTATTACGGTCGATGGCGGGCGCTCGGCGCTTTACCACGACTAAGCAGGGGTTTTGCATCCCGGGTGCCAGCCAGCAAAGAGAGAGGCGTCCGGCAGTCACGCCACGCAGTACGGGGCAAGCAGGGTGAACCGGTTGACGCGCTGGCCGCGCGTGTCAGTCCCGGTACAAGAAGACGCGGCCGATAACTTGTCGTTACTCACTAGTCAGGAGACACACAACATGAAACGCAGAATTTTCCTCACGCTGGCAGCAGCGGCGACGGTGGTGCTGGTCCATGCACCGATCGCGCAGGCAGCCGATCCGGTCAAGATCGGCTTTCTCGTGAAGCAGCCGGAAGAGCCGTGGTTCCAGGACGAGTGGAAGTTCGCCGAAATCGCCGCGAAGGAGAAGGGCTTTACGCTCGTGAAGATTGGGGCACCGTCGGGCGAAAAGGTGATGAGCGCGATCGACAACCTTGCTGCGCAAAAGGCGCAGGGTTTCGTGATCTGCACGCCGGACGTGAAGCTCGGACCGGGCATCGTCGCGAAGGCAAAGGCTGACGGCCTGAAGATGATGACGGTGGACGACCGGCTCGTCGATGGCGCAGGCAAGCCGATCGACTCCGTTCCGCATATGGGCATCTCGGCGTACAACATCGGCAAGCAGGTCGGCGATGGTCTGGCGGCTGAAATCAAGAAGCGCGGCTGGGACATGAAGGACGTCGGCGCGATCGACGTGACTTACGAACAGCTGCCGACCGCGCATGAGCGCACGGGCGGCGCAACCGACGCGCTGATCGCCGCCGGCTTCCCGAAGGCGAACATCATTGCGGCGCCGCAAGCGAAGACCGATACGGAAAACGCGTTCAACGCCGCGAACATCGCGCTGACGAAGAACCCGAACTTCAAGCACTGGGTGGCTTACGGCCTGAACGACGAAGCCGTGCTCGGCGCAGTGCGCGCAGCGGAAGGCCGCGGCTTCAAGGCGGACAACATGATCGGCATCGGCATCGGCGGTTCGGACTCGGCACTGAACGAGTTCAAGAAGCCGAACCCGACGGGCTTCTATGGCACGGTCATCATCAGCCCGAAGCGCCATGGCGAAGAAACGTCGACGCTGATGTACGACTGGATCACGCAAGGCAAGGAGCCGCCGAAGCTCACGCTGACGATCGGTATGCTGGCGACGCGTGAAAACGTTGGTGCCGT
Source organism: Paraburkholderia sp. (assembly GCA_036502945.1). Classification (GTDB taxonomy): domain Bacteria; phylum Pseudomonadota; class Gammaproteobacteria; order Burkholderiales; family Burkholderiaceae; genus Paraburkholderia. The sequence goes on from DASXXR010000291.1 coordinate 2,188, forward strand.
GCGCAAGGAGATGGGTCTCGCGTCGAATTAAGTTGAAGGGCGCGGGATGAAACGGCAACACGCGTGGCTGCGAAGTGCGTCCGCGCGTGTTGCCCGAACGGTTCATAGGCAGCAGCAATCATTTGCATGGGACCAGAGTAAGCGCTGAAGCGCTAACTCTGGTCGACACAGGAGGCGAAGTGTCAGCGACGCTACGTTTTGACAATATCGGTAAGGTGTTTCCAGGCGTGCGTGCGCTCGACGGCGTTTCATTCGACGTACACGCGGGCCAGGTGCACGGCCTGATGGGCGAGAACGGCGCAGGGAAATCCACCCTGCTGAAGATCCTGGGCGGCGAATATCAGCCGGACTCGGGGCAGATGATGATCGACGGTAACGAAGTGCGCTTTGGCAGTGCAGGCGCATCGATCGCAGCCGGGATCGCAGTGATTCACCAGGAATTGCAGTACGTACCGGATCTCACGGTGGCGGAGAATCTGCTGCTCGGCCGCTTGCCGAATGCGCTCGGCTGGGTGAACAAGCGGCAGGCGAAGCGCTACGTGCGCGAGCAGCTCGCGGCGATGGGCGTCGGGCTCGATCCGGATGCGAAGCTGCGCAAGCTTTCGATCGCGCAGCGGCAAATGGTCGAAATCTGCAAGGCGCTGATGCGCAACGCGCGCGTGATCGCGCTGGATGAACCGACCAGTTCGTTGTCGCACCGCGAAACCGAAGTGCTGTTCAAGCTCGTGCGCGACCTGCGCGCCGACAACCGTGCGCTGATCTACATCTCGCACCGGATGGACGAGATTTATCAACTGTGCGACGCGTGTACGATTTTCCGCGACGGCCGCAGGGTCGCTTCGCACCCGACGCTCGAAGGCGTGAGCCGCGACACGATCGTGAGCGAGATGGTGGGCCGCGAAATCTCGGACATCTATAACTACACGCCACGCGCGCTCGGCGAAGTGCGCTTCGCGGCGAAAGCGATCGAAGGGCATGCGCTCGCGGAACCGGCCAGCTTCGAAGTGCGGCGCGGCGAGATCGTCGGGTTCTTCGGCCTGGTGGGCGCGGGCCGCAGCGAACTGATGCACCTCGTCTACGGCGACGATCCGAAGAAGGGCGGCCAACTCGTGCTGGACGGCAAGCCGATCAAGGTCAGGAGCGCGGGCGACGCGATCCGTCAGGGCATCGTGCTGTGCCCGGAAGACCGCAAGGAGGAAGGCATCATCGCGATTGCGTCGGTGTCGGAGAACATCAATATCAGCTGCCGCCGCCACTATCTGCGCGCGGGCATCTTCCTCGATCGCAAGAAGGAAGCCGAAACGGCAGACCGCTTCATCAAGCTGCTGAAGATCAAGACGCCGAGCCGCCGCCAGAAAATCCGCTTCCTGTCTGGCGGCAATCAGCAAAAAGCGATTCTGTCGCGCTGGCTCGCGGAACCGGATCTGAAGGTGGTGATTCTCGACGAACCGACGCGCGGTATCGACGTCGGCGCGAAGCACGAGATCTACAACGTGATTTATGAGCTCGCTGAGCGCGGCTGCGCGATCGTGATGATTTCGTCGGAACTGCCGGAAGTGCTCGGCGTTTCCGATCGTATCGTCGTGATGCGGCAAGGCCGCATTTCCGGCGAACTGGCGCGCGGCACAGCCACCGAGCAATCGGTGCTGGGCCTCGCATTGCCGCAGAGTTCGACAACGCCCGCCGACGCCGCCGAAGCGGCGTGACGGCGACGCGGAAGTCACCCGAATCCGAACGGATGAAAAATCCGACTACCCGTGCCGAACGGGAGGAGCAATCAAATGCAAGCTAGAGAAAACCTCGCACAGCAGGCCGCCAAGAGCGCAGCCGAAGCGCTGATTCCGCAGGGCAACGACCGCCAGAAATGGTGGCAGCAGATCACCGAATACAGCCTGATTGTGATTTTCGTGGTGATGTTCATCACGATGTCGCTGACGGTCGATCACTTCTTCTCGATCGAGAACATGCTGGGCCTCGCGCTGTCGATCTCGCAGATCGGTATGGTGGCCTGCACGATGATGTTCTGTCTCGCGTCGCGCGACTTCGACCTCTCCGTGGGCTCGATCGTCGCGTTTGCCGGCGTGCTGTGCGCGATGGTGCTCAATGCGACGGGCAATACGTTTATCGCGATCGTCGCCGCGGTTTTCGCGGGCGGCGTGATCGGCTTCGTGAACGGCGCCGTGATCGCGTACCTGCGCATCAACGCGCTGATCACGACGCTCGCGACGATGGAAATTGTCCGTGGCCTCGGCTTTATCGTGTCGCATGGGCAGGCGGTCGGCGTGTCGTCGGATACGTTCATCGCGCTCGGCGGGTTGTCGATGTTCGGCGTGTCGCTGCCGATCTGGGTCACGCTGCTCTGCTTCATCGTGTTCGGCGTGATGCTCAATCAGACTGTCTACGGGCGCAACACGCTCGCGATCGGCGGCAATCCGGAAGCGTCGCGGCTCGCCGGTATCAATGTCGAGCGCACCCGCGTCTATATTTTCCTGATTCAGGGCGCGGTGACGGCGCTGGCCGGCGTGATTCTCGCGTCGCGCATTACGTCGGGGCAACCGAATGCGGCCGAAGGCTTCGAACTGAACGTGATTTCCGCGTGCGTGCTGGGTGGCGTGTCGCTGCTAGGCGGGCGCGCGACGATCTCCGGCGTCGTGATCGGTGTGCTGATCATGGGCACCGTCGAGAATGTGATGAACCTGTTGAACATCGACGCGTTCTATCAGTACCTCGTGCGCGGCGCGATCCTGCTGGCCGCCGTGCTGCTCGACCAGTTGAAGAACCGCGGCTCGCGCGATTGAGCGGCGGCGCATCAATCACTTGATGGAAGGAGCTGAACGATGTCGTTTCCGGCCAACGCAAACGCACGGCAGACCGCCAGCGGCTATGCGCACTATCCGAGCCTCACGGACCGCACGGTACTGATCACGGGCGGCGCGACCGGGATCGGCGCGTCGTTTGTCGAGCATTTTGTGGCGCAGGGCGCGCGCGTCGCGTTCTTCGATATCGACGAAACCGCGGGCGAAGCGCTCGCGGACCAACTCGGCGACGAATTCGGCGATGCGGGCCACAAGCCGCTCTTCGTGCGCTGCGACGTAACCGACATCGACGCGTTGAAGAAAGCCGTCGCTGATGCGCGCTCGGCTATTGGCCCTATCGCTGTGCTCGTCAACAATGCGGCGAACGATCGCCGCCACAAGATCGATGAAGTGACGCCGGAATCGTTCGACGCCGGCATCGCGGTGAATCTCCGCCATCAGTTCTTCGCAGCGCAGGCGGTGGTCGACGATATGAAAAAGGCTGGCAGCGGTTCGATCATCAACCTGGGCTCGATCAGCTGGATGCTGAAGAACGGCAATTATCCGGTGTACGTGATGGCGAAAGCAGCGGTGCAAGGGCTTACGCGCGGGCTCGCGCGCGATCTCGGGCCGTATCGCATTCGCGTCAATTCGCTGGTGCCGGGCTGGGTGATGACGGACAAACAGAAGCGCCTGTGGCTCGACGACGCGGGCCGCCGCGCAATCAAGGAAGGGCAGTGTATCGACGCAGCATTGCTGCCTGCCGATCTCGCGCGGATGGCCCTGTTCCTTGCTGCCGACGATAGCCGGATGATTACCGCGCAAGAGGTGATCGTCGACGGAGGCTGGGCATGAGCGGCGCGGCGCGCGTACAGCGCGCAGCGGCGCTTGCGGTCGATGTGAAA
>DASXXR010000292.1:0-1757 GCA_036502945.1 Paraburkholderia sp.
GCCTTCCAGCTGCAGCGGCAGATCCTTGCCGTCGTTGCCGATCAGGCCGATCGCGAACGGAATCAGCAATGCTCCCTTCTGTGTTTCACGCGCGGCCGGTGCAGCGTCGCTGTAACCTTGCCTGAGCGTCACGCTGTAGCGCTGCTGCGCGGCGTCGTAACGGGTGCGCACGGACACGCGCGGCGTGCCGGCCTGGCTGTACCAGCGCTCGAACTGCGCGAGGTCGCGGCCGTTCGCGTCGGCGAGCGCGTGGCGGAAATCGTCGCAGGTCACGGCCTGGCCGTCATGACGCTGGAAGTACAGGTCCATGCCCTTGCGGAAACCGTCGCGGCCGAACAGCGTCTGATACATCCGCACGACTTCCGAACCTTTCTCGTAGACCGTCATCGTGTAGAAGTTGTTGATCTCGACGTAGCTTTCCGGGCGCACCGGATGCGCCATCGGGCCCGCGTCTTCGGCGAACTGCATCTGGCGCAGCACGCGCACGTCCTCGATGCGCTTGGTCGCGCGCGCGGCTTCGTCAGTCGCGCCGCCTGCCATGTCGGCCGAGAACTCCTGATCGCGGAACACCGTCAGGCCTTCCTTCAGGCTCAGCTGGAACCAGTCGCGGCAGGTCACGCGGTTGCCGGTCCAGTTGTGGAAGTACTCGTGGCCGACCACGGCCTCGATGTTCGCGAAGTCGGTGTCGGTCGCCGTTTCGGGGTTCGCCAGCACGTACTTCGTGTTGAAGATGTTGAGCCCCTTGTTCTCCATCGCGCCCATGTTGAAGTCGCTCACCGCGACGATCATGAAGCGGTCCAGGTCGAGTTCGAGCCCGAAGCGTTCCTCGTCCCAGCGGATCGAATGGATCAGCGAGTCCATCGCGTGACGGGTCTTGTCGAGATCGTGCGGCTCGACCCATACCTGCAGCAGCTTTTCCTTGCCCGAGCCGCTCTTCACGCGTTCTTCGAGCGCGACCAGTTTGCCCGCGACCAGCGCGAACAGATAGCTCGGTTTCCTGAATGGGTCTTCCCAGCGCGCGAAGTGACGGCCGTCCGGCAAATCGCCTTCTTCGAGCAGATTGCCGTTCGACAGCAGCACCGGATAGTCGGCTTTGCTCGCGCGCAGCGTGACCGTGAAGGTCGCCATCACGTCCGGGCGGTCGAGGAAGTAGGTGATGCGGCGAAAGCCCTCGGCCTCACACTGCGTGAAGAAGTTGCCACCCGATACGTAGAGGCCCGACAGCGTGGTGTTCGCAGCCGGATTGCAGATGCTGGTGAGCGTCAGTTCGAAGCTGTCCGGCACGTTGTCGAGCAGCAGGCCGTGTTCATGCGCATGAGCATTGGCGAACGGCTGGCCGTCGATTTCCGCGCCGACGAACTCCAGTTGTTCGCCCATCAGTTCCAGATGCGCGGCGCGCGACGCATCCGGGTTGCGGCGTACGCGCATCGTGTTCCTGACGACCGTGCGTTCGGGGACCAGATCGAACTCCAGTGCGACGGTATCGATCAGGAAGGCGGGCGGCGCGTAATCGGCGCGGCGGATCACATTGGGCGTTGCGGTATCGGCCATGGCGTTCTGTAGTGATGGTACTCGAGCGGTCAGGCGCGCGAAGGGCACGCGAGCCGGGCTTGTCGAGCCATTGTACAAAGCCTCGGGCAATCGTGCGGCGCGAACTTTTTACCGGCTTGCCGGGTCAGCGTATTATCGGGCGCATGCGAGCGAGAAAGCCTGTGCGTTGGCGCTGCCGATCAAGCCGCGCGGCGCGAGAACAGGCA
>DASXXR010000293.1:0-13547 GCA_036502945.1 Paraburkholderia sp.
TGCGCTAGCAACAGGTACGACAGATTCACTTCCTTGATCTCATTGAGCATGTCACTACTGGCGACTGTAGCGCTCATGATTCCCCCGAATCGAAGCTTGACTGGTCCGGCCGGCACGAAATCGTTTGCGCGTTCGCACGCACATAGCAATTCGTACGGCTTCGTTTGATGGCCTTGCGGCATTGTGTCCTTACCCAATTCGCCCGGAAAGCGGACATATGCACTAACTGGGTGACGGATTTGTCCATTAATCATGTAGGAGTTTTTCCTACAAAAGAAATCTGGACCGCAGAAGGGGGAGTTTTGACCGGCTGTTTTTGAGTCGTTTCCATGTGCAATACACCGCGCCACACAGAAAGAGACCGAATTATAGGGGCGTTTTCATTCTCCGGCCACAGTCGACGTGTAACCGGAAACGCTTCGCTTGCCGGTCAGAAGCCCATCCTGGATCATCGCAAGCGGCCGCAAAACGTTGCGGCATAAGGCCTGAATGCCTTACAAAGCAATTGCAACAGACGGTGTTTCCCCCTGTAACAACATTAAGCGTTTGAAAAATAGGTCGAATTGTCGCGCGGGATATCGATAATGAGCCTTAAGGGATAACCCGATTCGGCTCTCGGGCCGCCAGCGGACATGCGAGCAGCACCGCATCGCCCGTCCGTCCCACCGGCATTCGCCGCCTGCCGCGCGCCTTGCGCCGCCGTGCGAAACCGCCCTCTGAACAGGAGTGAACACAATGCGAATCGCACAGATCGCGCCGCTTTACGAGGCCGTACCCCCGAAGCTCTATGGCGGCACCGAACGGGTCGTGTCCTATCTTACCGAGGCGCTGGTCGACCTCGGCCACGACGTGACGCTCTTTGCGAGCGGCGATTCGGTAACGTCCGCGAAGCTCGACGCCGCATGGCCCCGCGCGCTGCGTCTGGACCCGACGATCCGCGACCCGATCGCGCCGCACATGTTGTTGCTCGAGCGCGTACGCCGCGTCGCGCACGAATTCGACGTGCTGCATTTCCACCTCGACTACCTGCCGTTCCCGCTGTTCTCGCAACTCGATACGCCGTTCGTGACGACCTTGCACGGCCGCCTCGATCTGCCCGAATTGCAGCCGATGTTCGACCACTTCCCGGAAGCGTCCGTCGTATCCATCTCCGATTCGCAGCGCCAGCCTTTGCCGCAGGCGAACTGGCTCAATACGGTTTATCACGGCCTGCCGGACCCGTTGCTCACGCCGCAAACGGATCGCGAGCCTGAATACCTCGCGTTTCTTGGCCGGATCTGCCCTGAAAAGCGCGTCGACACCGCCATCCGGATCGCCGCGCAAACCGGGCTGCCGCTGAAGATCGCCGCGAAGATCGACAAGGTCGACCAGGACTACTTCAAGGCGGAGATCGAGCCCTTGCTGTCGCAGGCCCACGTCGAGTTCGTCGGAGAGATCACCGAAGCGCAAAAGCCCGCGTTTCTGTCGGGAGCGAAAGCCCTGCTGTTCCCGATCGACTGGAGCGAGCCGTTCGGCCTCGTGATGATCGAATCGATGGCGTGCGGCACGCCGGTGATCGCCTTTAACCGCGGCTCCGTGCCGGAGGTGATCGACCACGGGCTGACCGGCTATATCGTCGAAGACGTGCAAGGCGCGGTCGCCGCCGTGCAACGGCTTCACGAACTGTCGCGCTCAGCCATCCGCGCGCAATTCGAGCGCCGCTTCAGTGCGAAGACGATGGCGCAGAATTATGTCGACGGTTATATGACGCTTGTAGAAGCCGCCCGCCGGCCGATGCTGCGCCGCGTGGCCGCTGGATAAAAACGGCGAGCGACGGCAAAACGGCAATGTAAAACGTTTGCGCGCCGCCGAATGCGCGCACATGAGTGAACGTAACGCAAAAAAGCCGCCCTTTCGGGGCGGCTTTTTATCGTGCATATCGGACATGCATTACGCAACGATTGACGGCAATTGCGATTGACTCGACGTCGCCTTCGATCTGCGCTAATGCCGGACGGCAATTGCAAACGCCTACGGCGTCTTGCCACGACGGTTACGCAGCCATACGGTTCGATTACGCGTCGCCGATCAGAAAACGCTCACGGCTCTTGCCTGCGATCCACTTCGGCGGTTTTCCGCGCCCGCTCCACGTGCTGCCCGACTTCGGATCGCGGTACTTCGGCGGCAGCGGCGCCTTCTTCGGCGGACGGCCGCGCCTTGCGGCAGCGGCAAAACCAAGATCCTGCGGCGTCAGACCATACTCGGCAATCTGCCGTTGAATCGCGGCAATCACGTTGCCGACTTCGATACGGCGCGCCTCTTCCGCCTGAGCCTGCAGCTTGGTAATCTGCGACCTGAGATCTGCGTATTGCGACATTTCGGCCTCCCTTTTTGTAGAACCCCGTTGGTTCGGAGATTAGCGTTGTTTAATAAAATCCGCAATGGACGATAATACATTTTAGGCGAAATCGTCTGATAATTTTAACGAAAGAAACTGTTAAATGCCGTCCAAATTTTACGAAGAATAAGTCGGATTGACCCGTCGAGTTAACAAAAATTGACACCGGCATTCCGAGATGCCTGTTCGAATGAGCGCGAATCGGTATATATCGCGCTGCTTTGTCGCATGCCGCGGACAAACTGAGGACCTGGTTCCGGGTTGAAAAAATCCACCTCAGCGGGGCAGCGCGCGCGTATCGGATTAAACGATTGGTACAGTAACGGGCGGCCGGGATGCTTGGATTGGACGCCTGCGGCCTGCGGCCGAAGGTCGCGTTACAGGAGAATCACATGAAGCGTATTGGCACCTATCTGCTCGTTGCAACAGGCCTCAAGGCGATAAAGGCGTGGCGTCATCGGCGAAACAGCTCAATACGCGCCCGATGCGCCGCGCCGTCGCTACGGCTCGGCGCGTGTTGCGGGCGCAACTTGTTTTTGCTCGCGCCCTAGGACATCACTTCGTCGGACAGCAAGAACAGCTTGCGCAGGTGGTGCGCCACTCCTGCCTCGAAGTTATTGCCGATCCGCGGCACTGCGGGCAGCAGCGCGATCAGATCGGGGTTCGCGTTGCTCATCATGAACGGATGGCCCGCCGTCTCGAGCAGATCGATATCGTTCATGTTGTCGCCGAATGCGACGCAGCGCGCCGCGTCGACACCAAGCCGTTCCAGCACGAACCGCAACGCCCGTCCCTTCGATACGTTCGGCGCCATTACCTCGAGACAATCCGGCAGTGAGTACGTGACGTACAGCGTATCGCCGAATTCGCGTTCGAGATTTTCGGCAACCGCTGCGAGGTCGGACGGATCGCCGATATACAAGACCTTCGCAATGCCGCGCCCGTGGTATGCGCGCAGGTCGACGACGTCGTAGAGGAAGCCCGAGTCCCGATGCAGCTGCAACAGTTCGGGCGCGTCACGGTCGATGAACCACGCGTGGTCGGCAAACAGACTCACAATCACGCGGCCGTGCGTGCCGGTAATCTCGGGCTGCGCGAGCCGCTGCACCGCCGCGGGCAACAAGTCTTGCGCGTGAATCATTGTGTCGTCCGGGGCGTGGACGCGCGCGCCGTTTGACGTGACCAGATACGGCCGGATGCCCAATACGTCGCGAATGCCGGCGACGTCGCCATAGTGACGACCCGTTGCGATGACGAAATGCAACCCTCGTGCCTCAAGCCTGCGGACAGTCTCGATGGTGAACGGATCAAGCTGGTGGTCGGCGTTGAGCAGCGTTCCGTCGAGATCGGTGGCGATGACTTTGTACATGTTTTTGAGCGGCGGGCGGCTTCGAGCGCCGTATTTTATCGCCGTTCGGCGACGTTTCCGGGCGCGCCGGGAAAAAGGCGAGCGGCCTCGCGCTGCGCGAGCTGCAACGCGCCGTGGACGGAATCGGAAAGCGGAGCGCGCAGGCGCGCCTGCAAACGCGCGGGCACGAACGCTTGCAGCGGCTTCGAAAGACCGCCGCATAGCGCGATCGGCAGTGCGCTGCCTGGATCGAGCGCCGTTGCCATCATTTCGATTTGCACACCGGCATCGGCAAGGAGCCGTGCCGCGACCGGATGGTCGCGATGCGCGAAAACCAGCGGCGCGAGGCTCGCGTAAGCGGTCTGATTCGCGTCGCAAAGCCATACGACCAGACTGTCGCGGTCGTGCGCACCGACGCGCTCAAGCAGCGCGCGCGCCAGATCGTCGACCGGCGCACGGCCGTCCAAAGCCTGCTGCGCGTGAACGATGACGCGCAGACCGAACCACGCGCCGCCCGCTTCGTCAGCGCTCGGATAGCCGTAGCCGCCGGCGATCCGGCATACGCCTTCGTCATCCAGCGACGCGGCGATGCTGCCGGTGCCGAGCGCGACGACCACGCCGGGCGCACCGCCGTGTGCCCCGAGCAACGTCGTGTAGGCGTCGCTTTCGACGGCGAGCCCGGCGACACCGGGCGAACGCTCGCGAAATGCGGCAAGCCAGTCACGATTATTAACCCCTGCGAGCCCGCAACCGAGCACGCAACGCGACCAATCGAGCGCGAGGCCGGCGCGGGCGAACGCATCGGCACAGCCCGCCCCGATGGATTGCCATGCCCGTTCTACCCCGAGCGCGAGCCCGGACGGCCCGCTTGCCGCCAGCGCCAGTTCGCGGCCTTGCGCATCGCCGAGCACGACGCGCGTGCCGGTGCCCCCGCCATCGATACCAACAAGATAGAAGTCGGTGTTCATCGGATTAAACGTTCATTGAGAGGTAACGCCGTAGCCTGACAGGTCCGCTTGCGCCCGGCAATCTGCCGAACGGCAGACTTGCACAGCCGTTTTGATCCGTTATGCTTGCGAAGCCTCTTTTATCCCTACGACGACGCAGGAGCCGGAACCGTGACACAGCGATGCAACTGGGCGACGAGCGAAGCACTCGCACACTATCACGACAACGAATGGGGTGTCCCTTCACGCGACGACCGGCACCTGTTCGAAATGCTCGTGCTGGAAGGCGCGCAGGCCGGCTTGTCATGGTCGACGATTCTGAACAAGCGCGAAGGCTACCGGCGCGCGTTCGCGAATTTCGACGTCGACGCTGTGGTGCGCTTCACCCCGAAGCAACTCGACACGCTCATGCTCGATGCGTCCATCGTCCGCAACCGCGGCAAGATCGAATCCGTCGTGACCAACGCGCGGGCCGTTCAGCAGATTCGCGACGAGCACGGCTCGCTGTCGAACTTCGTCTGGTCGTTCGTCGACCAGACGCCGATCCAGAACGACTGGGCGTCGTACAAGCAAGCACCGGCGTCCACCGAAGTCTCCGACGCACTCAGCAAAGGTTTGAAGTCGTACGGGTGCAAGTTCGTCGGCACGACCATTTGCTACGCGTTCATGCAAGCGGTAGGCATGGTCAACGATCACGAAACGAACTGCATGTGCCGCGCGCGATGTGCGGCGCTCGGCAAGAAAGGACGCAATCGCAAGGCCTCAGGTCACTGACCTTCCAACCGGGCCGCCCTTCATACGTATCCATCAAACCTGGCGGACAAAAAAAACAGCGGGGTGAGCCTTTGAGGCTCACCCCGCTGCTAACTTACGTCAAGCCTGCCTTAGTGCAGCTTTTTCGGCAGCATCTGGCTGCGCAGGCGCTTGTGCAGGCGCTTCACTGCGGCAGCCTTCTTGCGCTTGCGCGCAGTGGTCGGCTTTTCGTACGACTGGCGCTCACGCAGTTCAGCGATCAGGCCGTTTTTTTCGATAGCACGACGAAAGCGGCGGATCGCCACTTCGAACGGCTCGTTTTCCTTCAAATGAATCGTCGTCATGTAATTCCTAACTCAATCATGGGTACGGTTTCAACTGCGTGACAGACATCGCGGGACTTCGCACAGATGTCTTCACGCGCCGGCGCTCCGGACGTTCTTCCCGGTCGGTTCCCAATAGTGGGAACGGCAAACAGGGTGAAACAGGCTGCAGAGCGGCCCGGAGGCCGGAAAAGAGAGGTGGCTAGCTCACCGCAGACGCTGGCACAACGGATTGCAGCGCCGCGCCTGACTGCCGCCTGATCGCTGAACGGAAGGCCAAAAACGGCGCCCAGCCCAGCAGCGATCTCAATTCGATCCGCGATAATATCAGGAATATGTGCGGGCGGCTACTGTTTAGGTCATCCAGTCAAGCGCTTGCCGTATCCGACCGCGGATCCCGGACGGTTCGGCGCTTACCCAAAACGCAACGTGGATAGGAAACCCGCCTGACACCCAGCCTACGTTCGGCGACTTCATACCCCTTCCACCCTTATGCGCACCGGCGATTAACAAATTTTTACAAACTCGGTGAATCGCTTCTAACGCCCCGATGCACAAAGCTTTCCGGCAAATAAGCCGGAAAGCCTTTAACCATGCGGCCATACGGTAAACGCATTCCGTAACGATCGTTCCCTCAAGTTTTTTTTCCCAACGCCGTCAACCTTCACTGAGGCGGCCAGCAATGAACGAGTGCTTCCGCCGATCTCAACGTTGCCATGTTTAAAGACCAACGCCTCTACGGAGAAAGTCATGTCGTCATCGCTTTTTATTGCAAGTAACAACAACTCGCTGATCGCGCAGCAAAACCTGAACGCCTCGGGCAACCTGCTGCAGCAGTCGATTACGCGCCTGTCGTCGGGCAAACGAATCAACAGCGCGGCGGATGATCCTGCGGGCCTCGCCATTTCGCAGACGATGCAAACGCAGATCGCCGGCCTGAACCAGGGCGTGCAGAATGCGAACAATGCAACATCGGTCGTGCAAACTGCCGGCACGGGTCTGGCGCAGATCGTAACGGCGCTGCAAACGATTCGCTCGATCGCCAACAACGCACTGGGCGGCACGCTCTCCCCGAGCAACCAGGCAGCACTGCAGCAAGGTGTCGCGGAGCAGATCGCTGAAGTGAACCGTATCGCGTCGCAAACGACGTTCAACGGCGTGAGCCTGCTGGCCGGTTCGGCTGGCATTCTGAACATCCAAGTGGGCGCAAACGTCGGCCAGTCGGTTGCAGTCGACTTGAGCCAAGGCCTGTCGGCTGGGTCGCTGGGCGGCGGCTTCGTGCAGACCGGCAACACGCTCGGCACGATCTCGGGTCTGAACCTGAACGCAGACGGTTCGGAAAATACGTCCGGTGCCCAAGGCGCGATCCAGACGATCAACGTGCTGTCGAACGGCACGGGTGGCTTCACGTTCACGGACCAGAACAACCAGGCGATCTCGTCCGCCGCTACGGCTGCGCTGTTCACGATCACGACGACCAACGGCATCGAATCGCTGTCGCTGACGTCCGGCACGGCGAACGCAATCAGCCCGGCCAACGAACTTACCGCCATCGATACGGCGTTCAGCGCCACCGCAACCACCGGCACGGTGTTCGGCACGATCTCGGGCATCAACGTCGACCCGACCACGGGTAAGGACGCAGTGCAGGGCACTCCGAACGCGATTACGTCTGTCACCGTGGAAGCGGATGGCAAGGGCGGCGTCCAGTTTGTCGACCAGCACGGCAACCAGCTGTCGACGGGCGCTGCAGCAGGCCTGTTCTCGGGCGCGGGCGGCGGCCTTTCGTTCGTGACTGCGCCGACGAGCACGATCGGTGCGGTCGGAACGACTGCACAGCAGCCGACGGGCACGGTGTTGGCCAGCATCAACAGCAACAACGCACCGACGTCCGTCGCAGCCGTCAATGTCAGCACGGTTGCTGGCGCAAACCTGACGATCGAAACGATCGACAACGCACTGGCAACGGTCGCGAACATCCAGGCCACGATCGGCGCAGCACAGCAACGGATGCAGGCAATCTCGCAGGCGCAGCAGAACGAGTCGACCAACTTGTCGACTGCCTCGGCGCAGATCACCAACGCCGACTTCGCTGCGGAAACGGCTAACCTGAGCGAGGCGCAAGTGCTGCAACAAGCGGGTATCTCGGTGCTCGCGCAAGCGAATGCACAACCGCAACAAGTGCTGAAGCTGCTGCAGTAAGGTTCATCAGGCGGTAAAGTAAGACCCGCGGATGAGCCCGCCAGACACGAACAGCGGCTCATCCGCGCACGTTTTGCCGGGGTTGTGTCCCGCCCCGCAACACAGAACGCATCACCATAGAACGCATCACCACATTAGATAGCTGCACAAGACGTGGCCGCGGCCACACGGAGCCTCGCAATGAGTACGCCTGTCAGTGGAAGTGGAAGCCTTCAAAGCCCGGCTGCTGCGGCCGCAGCGGCGGCCGCAGCAGCAAACGCTGCCGCACAAACCGCCGGGCAGTCGCTCATCAACGGCTCGACCGGCAACGCCACGCTGGATGTCAATTTGCTGGTAAGCGCGCTCGTCAACACGAAGATCGCCGGTCCGAGCGCGATGTTGCTGTTGCAATCACAAAGCGACACGACCGAAATCACAGCACTTGCCAATCTTTCCGCCTCGCTGGCGGGGCTGCAACTCGCGCTTGGGCCGTTTGCGAACGGATCGGCACTGTCCGCGTTCACCGCGAATATCACCGGCGACGGCATTACGGCGACCGCCGGTGCGGGCGCAACGGCGGGTACCTTCGCTATCAACACGACGCAGGTCGCGCAGGCGCAAAATATTACGTCGGGCGCGTTTACGGCGGCGCAAGGGAGCGCGCTGGGCACGGGTACGCTGAACATTTCGGTCGGCGGCAAGTCGATGACGATCAATGTGGACTCGTCGAACGACAGCCTTGCCGACATCGCGACTGCGATCAATTCGTCGTCCAGCAACCCCGGCGTCAACGCGACCATCGTGCATGGCACGAATGGCGACCAGCTCTCGCTCACCTCTCAGGCGACGGGCGCGGCCAATGTGATCAGCGTGTCGGTCAGCGGCGTTCAGAACGACAACGGTCTGTCGAGTCTCGGCGTGACCTCTAGCGTGGGCACGGACACAACGGGCCAGTCGACCATCGCGTCTTCCAACGCCAGCAGCCCATGGACTCAATCCACGAAGGCGCAAGACGCGCAGTTGACAATCGCCGGTGCGGCGGTCACAAGCGCGAGCAACACGATAACGAACGTGCTTTCCGGCGTGACGGTGACGCTGACCCCTGACGCAGCCGGCAAGACGCAGACGCTCACTATTGCGCAGGACAGCTCGACGATCGAGGGCGACGTATCCAGCTTTGTGACGGCCTTCAACGCCGTCGTTTCGCAATTGAATTCGCTGTCGGCGGCTAACACCACCAACACGGCGGGCGGTGGCGGCGCGCTGCTCGGCGACCAGATGCTGAACCAGATCGGTCAGTCGCTCGCCAGCATCGTGGGCGGCAGCGTATCGAGCGGCGGACTCAAGACGACGCTCGCGTCGCTCGGCATCACGTTCAATAGCGCTGCTGCGGCAGGGCAGTCTTTCGCACCGCTGTCGCTGGACAGCGACACGCTCGACGCCGCCGTGCAGAACAATCCGGCGCAGGTCGCAACGCTCTTCAACCAGACGAACGGTATCGCCCAGCAGCTGAACGCTGTTATCAATACCTACACAGACCCTAATACGGGTGTCATCACGAGCCGTACCACTGCGCTGACCAACGACATCAAAAGCGTCGGCGATCAGCAGGACGATCTCGTGGCGCTTAAGGCTCAGTTGACGCAGCAGTTCCAGGATCAATTTACGGCGTTGAACAACCTCATGGCGCAGATGGAAACGAACACGAACTTCCTGACCGCGCTATTCGGCGGCAAGAACAGCGCAGGCTCATTGGCGCAGGGCAGCGGCTAGTAACCGTTGGACGGCGCCAAGCCGTCCAACCTCGCAGTACGACCGATTAACGACCGGAGATTGGCAACGTCATGGACCAGAAAACCTTGCTCGAACGCGTCGTCGAGCTGACCGGAATGATCGAACAAGCGGTGTCGCTTGCGGATTGGCCGCGCGCTTCGCGTCTTGCGGAGAAGCGCACGCCGCTCCTGATGGAGTTGAGGCTGCCGGAGGCGGCTGCCGATCAGGAGGCGCTACGCCGCGTTCATGCGACCAATCTGGCGATTGTCGAGAATGCGAAGACATCGCGCTCGGAGCTAGAGACGGAATTCGGCACGGCAATGCAAGGCGTTCGGGGCGCCAGCGAGTATCACCGCATCGCGCTGTTCTAAATGCGGCACGGAAAATATCGATAAGAAAAACACGCAGGATGTCACGCGTGCTCGTTCAGCTCATGCCCGCTTCGCGCGGGCTTTTTTTTGCGCGCGCCTCATTGGCCGCGTCCGCGCCGCGTCCGCGCCGCAGTTCGCGCCGCAGTTCGCGCAATGATGGCGCCGCCGTGGCGACGACGCGAAAAGCGGGGGAATCCCGCGTCTACTCGCCGAATCGGCGCAGCCTCGACCCTCTAGACTGTCCATGGGGCACTTCGCCCCGCCGCCGGCCGCCCGCCCACGCGAAGGCGCCGCGCGTCAAACGAGCACGGCCGGTGCGTTCGCCGTCTTCGTTGCATGCCAACAAGGGAACTCATGACTATCGACGCCGATCTGCAGCGGGCCGTGAAACACCACGAGGCCGGAGCGTTCCTGGAAGCGGAGCAGTTGTACCGCGCGATCCTGCAGGTCCGGCCGGATCATCCTGACGCAAACCATCAGCTCGGCCTGCTCGCGGTGCAGCTGAAACAGCATGCGATGGCGTTGCCGTTCCTCAAGGCCGCGCTGGCGGCCAGCCCACAGCGCACGGAGTTCCGGAATCGATACGCCGAAGCGCTCGAGTCGACCGGACAACGCGATGAAGCGCAACGCGTGCGCGAACTCGGCCGCCCGCAAGAGGCGTCTTCCGGCGCGAGCGCGGGCGCGGGCGCCGCAGCGCCGGCTGCGAACGGCATGTCGACGCCCGAGCAGATCTTCGAGGTCGCGGGTGAATTCGTCGAGACCATCGCGACGCTGACGGCGCGCGACGATCACGCAGGCGCCGAAGTATTGGCTCGCCAGATGGTCCGGATGCTGCCGAATCACGGATTCGGCTGGAAGACGCTGGCCCATGCATCGCTGCGGCGCGGCGATCTCGACGGCGCGCTGGAACCGCTTAGCCGGGCTGTCGCGCTTCTGCCGCAAGACAAGCAGTTGCACGCTCATCTGCAAGCCGCCATGGCGATGCGCAAGGGCCGCGCACTGGACGAGGCTAGACACTACGACGAAGCAGAGAAGCTATATCGGTTCGTGGTGAATTGTTACCCTCAGTTTGCCGAAGCGAATCACAAACTCGGCGTGGTTCTGATTCGCCTGTACCAGGCCGACGCGGCGATTCCGTTTCTCGAAATGGCGTTGGGCTTGAATCCGAATCAGCCGCAATACTGGATGAACTATGTCGACGCGCTGCTGCAGTCCGGCCAGACACGGGCCGCGTGGACCGCACTTGAAATGGGCCAGCAACGCGGCATGAGCGGCCCCGCAGTGGACGCGGTCATTGGTGTAATGACCTCGATTTCCTCGCAGATGATCACCATGCGCCCGCGCCCCATTACGGCGAGCGACGAGGCTCCGTCATCCGACACGACGTCGCCCGGCGCCGGCATCGAACCGTCCAGCGCGGGCGGGCCGCTTCCCACCCAGCAGGAATGCGATATCGCGTTAGCGCATTTCAACAAAGGGCGCATCAAGCAGGCGATCGTCGCCGGGCGCTCGCTGGCGAAGCGCTTCCCCTCGCATCCGACCGGCTGGAAGGTGCTAGGTGTCGGCCACTACCGCCTCGGCCAGTACGACGAAGCACAGCAAGCGCTGAACACGGCCAGCAAGCTCGGGCCAAGCGATGTCGAAGTGCTCCAGGTGCTGTCGAGTCTTCTGATGTCCAAAAAACTCTACGACGAGGCCGAAGCCCGCTGCAAGCTGCTGCTGGAGACCGCGCCGGACCATGCTGAAGGGCAGCGCGTCATGGGCATCATCTTGTCCTCGCAAGGCCGCCTGAAGGAAGCCGAGGACTATACCCGCAAGTCGCTGGCGAGCACGCCGGATTCAGCGGCGGTGCACGTTTCCCTCGGTGCGATCATGTTGAGGCGCGGAAAGCACACCGAAGCCGCGTCGATCTTCCGGCATGCGCTAACGCTGGACCCCGCCAACCACATGGCGAACGAGAACCTTGCGTTCTGCCTGAGCCACAGCGAAGAAATCGAGCCCGACGAGCTGTTTGCCGAACATGTCCGCTATGGAGAGCGCTTCGAAAAGCCGCTCAAAAAGCACTGGAAGCCGCACCGCAATTCGAAAGACCCAGCCCGCCGCCTGCAGATCGGCTTTATTTCAGGCGACTATCATCACCATGCGGTCGCCAATTTTGTGGAGCCCGTGCTCGAACACCTCGCACGCGACAAGAGCCTGACGCTGCATGCGTACTCGAACACCCCCGGTGAAGACAAAGTCACCGAGCGGATGAAGCGCCACTTCGATCACTGGCACTACATCTTCGGCGCGAAAGACGACGACGTCGCCGCACAGGTTCGCGCGGACCGCATCGACATCCTGATCGATCTCGCCGGCCACACCGCGAATAACCGGCTTCTCGTGATGGCACGCAAGCCCGCGCCGGTGCAGGCGAGCTGGATCGGTTATCCGGGCACAACGGGCCTCACCGCCGTCGATTACTTCCTCGCCGATCGTTTCTGGGTGCCTTCGGATGCGTTCAGGAATCTCTTTACGGAAAAGATCGCGTACCTGCCCGCGGTTGCGCCCTTCTTGCCGGAAGATATGTCGCCGCCGGTGAACGCGCTGCCGGCGCTGCGCAATGGTCATGTGACGTTCGGCAGTTTCAACCGCATCGAAAAATTGCGGCGCGACGTCATCGCGATGTGGTCGAAGCTGCTGCACGCCCTGCCCGGTTCTCGGATGGTTGTCGGTGCCATGCCACAGGACAGCATTCCCGAAGAGTTGATCGGCTGGTTCGCGGACGAAGGCATCGCTCGCGAGCGGCTCGATTTCAAGCCGCGTTCGTCAATCCCCGTTTATCTGCAACAGCATTACCACGTCGACATCTGCCTCGATACGTTCCCGTTTACGGGTCTCACCACGACGCTTCAGGCGTTGTGGATGGGCGTGCCGACACTCACGCTGCCAGGCCGCACGGTGCCGGGCCGTAGCGGAGTCACCGCGCTCGCGCACGTTGGCCTCGAAGCGTACATTGCGGACGATATGGACGATTACCTGCGTAAAGGCGTTGCGCTCGCAACGGATTTGCCGGCACTCGCCGAATTGCGCTCGGGCATGCGTGCGCGTTGCGCGCAGTCGCCGATGTTCAATCCGGACGTGATCGCTATCGGTTTCGCGCAGGCGCTGCGGGTAATGTGGAAGAACTGGTGTGACGGCAAGCCGGCGGAGTCGTTCGAAATCTCGCAGGGCGCACTGCAGGCGCCAGTTACCGAAGAAGCCTAGCCGCACGCGAACGGGCTGCTACGCTCCGCCAATCGGTTCATGCGGAGTGTGCGCCCGCTGCTTACCTCGAGCTCGCCGCATCCGACATCCCGTGCTGCGCGGTCGGCCCGTCCGACGCCCAACCCGCATCGATCTGCGCATTAGCTTTCGCAACTGCACGCTGCTCGAGTTCGTTCAGCCGCCCGCGCGGCTCGAGCTTGCCGACGGCGTTCAGGCTTGCGTCGGAAT
>DASXXR010000294.1:0-2363 GCA_036502945.1 Paraburkholderia sp.
CGCCATTGCGGATAGATTGACCAGGCTGATCCGGGGGCACGACGTCAGGCCCGCTTTGTAAATCCGAAGGATGTGCAGCTTGCCTAACGTTCCCATCATTTCGATCGTCGACGACGACGAATCGGTTCGGGTTGCCACCGCGAGTCTCATCCGCTCGCTAGGGTGGCGCGTGAAACTGTATGCGTCCGCAGAAGCGTTCCTTCAGTCGAGCGATTTCGAAGCGACGGCCTGCATTGTCTGCGACATTCAGATGCCGGGCATGACCGGCCTTGAAATGCAGGCTCAGCTTGTTGCCAACGGCAGCCGGCTGCCGATCGTCTTCGTTACTGCGTTTCCGTCGGACACCGCGAGGCGTCAAGCCTGCGCGAATGGCGCGCGCTTCTTTCTTCACAAGCCGGTCGACGCGCAGGAAATGACGCATTGCCTGCAAACGATCCTGGACGCCGCGCAGTGAACCGCAACGCCGCACAACCGGCTAAACGCCCGCGCATTGTGCTCATTCAACATGCTTGAGCAATGCCCGTTGTGCGGCATGGGTACGCATTGGATGGGAATAAACCCGTCCTCAATGAGTTAACCCCTATAACACCATCACACAGGCTCAGCATAAAAGGAGGGTGACCGATGAGCGACCTGAACTGCGTGCGCCGCGGCGCAGCAACGCTTGCGCTTGCTTTACCGCTATTGGGTTTCAGCATGACGGCGCCGGCGGCCGGTCCGGCCAGTCCGACCGACACGGTCGCAGAAAAGCCGTTCCTCGCGGATAACGATGCGGCCATGACGAAGATGATGGACGGTATGGCAATCAAGCCGTCCGGCAATGTCGACGACGATTTCGTCGGCATGATGGTGCCGCACCATCAGGGCGCGATAGACATGGCAGAGGCCGAACTGCGCTATGGACACAACGAGCAGTTGCGGCGGATCGCACAGGAAATCATCGTCGAGCAGCAGCAGGAGATCATTGCGATGCGCGTCGCGCTCGGCCAACCGCTGCCGCCATCCGCGCCGGCACCTGACCAGCAGACGCCGTCCGCGTCTTCACCCGCAACCTCGCATGCTTCCGGCGACACGCCGATGAACATGTCCATGCCCATGGACCATAACAAGGAGCCTTGATGAGACGTACCCGGATCTTTGCCGGCGTGCTGGCAGCCGCGGCGCTGACGGCCGCGCAACTCGCGAGCGCGGGTCAGGCGCCCGCTTCGTCGGCGGCGCCGGACATTCCGGTCAGTCACCGCGACCGCGTGTATTCCGCCGAGCAGTTTTCGAACACGGTGTCCGTGACGGATCCGGCCGATAACAAACTGGTTGGCGTGATTCGCCTCGGCGATCCGTCGCCCGGCAACTTTAGTCCGTTGTATCGCGGCCAGGTGCTCGTGCACGGCATGGGCTTCTCGCCCGATCACAAGACGATCGCCGTGGTATCGATCGGCTCGAACTCGGTGACCTTCATCGATACCGCGACGAACGCCGTCAAGCACATCACCTATGTGGGCCGCGCGCCGCACGAAGCGTTCTTCACGCCCAACGGGAAGGAAGTGTGGGTGACCGTGCGCGGCGAGAACTACATTGCCGTGCTGGACGGCAACACATACGAGGAAAAAACGCGCATCACCGTGCCGGCCGGCCCAGGCATGCAGATCTTCTCGCCCGACGGCAAATACGGCTACATCTGTTCGTCGTTCAATCCTGAGACGGACGTGGTGAGCGTGGCGGACCACAAGATCGTCGGCAAGGTCACGCAGGCGAGCCCGTTCTGCCCGAATATCGCGGCGACGCCTGACGGCAAGCAGGTCTGGTTCACGCTGAAAGACACCGGCAAGACGCAGGTATTCGATGCGCGGCCGCCGTTCAAGGTGCTTGCCACGCTCGACACGGGCCCCATCACGAACCACGTCAACATCGTGCACAACGCAAACGGTACATTCGCGTACGTGACGATCGGCGGTTTGAACCAGGTGAAGGTGTTCCGCACCGACGACTTCTCCCAGGTCGCGACGATTCCGGTCGGCAACTTGCCGCACGGCGCCTGGCCGTCGGGCGACGGCACGCGCGTGTACGTCGGCCTCGAGAATGCCGACGCGGTAACGGCGATCGACACGCTCACCAACAAGGTCATTGCGACCGTGCCGGTCGGACAGGCGCCGCAGGCCGTGACCTATGTGCCGAATGCGGTGCCCGATGGCGACGGTACGCAGAACCTGCAGCAGCTGGGTGTTGCCGGACAGACGACGCATCTGGCGATGAAGGTAGTGGGCGGCGCGGCGGCCGATGCGGCAAACCCGCCGACGACGGTCGCGCTGTTCGATCAGGGCTTGCTGCAGGTATTGCAGGCGTCGGTGACGGGGCTCACGCCGAAG
>DASXXR010000295.1:0-14080 GCA_036502945.1 Paraburkholderia sp.
TCGCGTCGGCGACGTGCTGCAGGTCGACCGGCTCGCGCAGGTCCTGCACATGGAAAACTTCAAGATGCTCGGCGTCGAGCGCGAGTGGTTGTTTCTTAACGTCCATCCTGGCGCACTCACCGATCCTTATCATTCGGCCGCACTGCTCGCGAATCTGCGCCGGCTCGACATGTCGCCGCGGCGCATCGTGCTGGAAGTGCTCGAGCAAGGCGCGGAGGACGTTGAACGGCTCGCCGATGCTGTGCGCCAGTTTCGCGAGCAAGGGTTTCTGATCGCGCTCGACGACTTCGGCGCGGGCCATTCGAACATCGAACGTATCTGGCAGCTGAATCCGGATATCGTGAAGCTCGACCGCATCATGCTGTCGCACGCGGCGCACCGCGCGGATGTCGCCGCGATCCTGCCCGGCCTCGTCGCGCTGCTGCACGAGGCGGGCAAGCTGGTGCTCATCGAAGGCGTCGAGACGGAACACGAAGCGCATATGGCGCTCGCTTGCGATGTCGATTTCGTGCAGGGTTTCTTCTTCGGCCGGCCGGTGCCGGGCGCGGCCGACAACGCGCACGCGGCCGCGTGCATCGGCGAGCTGACCGAGCGCTACCAGTCGCATGCGCAGGCGCGCGAGCGCCACAATGCGAACCGGCTTACCCCCTATATTCGCGCGTTCGAGCGGGCGGCCGAACGGCTTTCGGCCGGCGAACTGCTCGACGAGGTCTGCTGGAATTTTCTCTCGCTCGACGACGCGGCGCGTTGCTATCTGCTAGACGCGAAAGGTCGGCAAGCGGGGCGCAACGTGGTGCTGCGCGCGGACCGCGCCGCTCACGAAGCGCGCTTTTTGCCGTTGACCGAGGCGCAAGGCGCGAACTGGCTGCGGCGGCCCTACTTCCGCACGGCGATCGATGCGCCGGGGCGCGTGCATGTGACGCGGCCGTATCTGTCGATTAACGAAGCGATTCCGTGCGTCACGCTTTCGGTTGCGATTCAGGTGGGCGACCGGACGTGCGTGCTATGTGGCGACATTGACTGGTTCGACGACGGGCAGTTCTGAGATCATGGCGTTTTAACGACGACATGATGGATGCCATGCTTGATAAACCGGTATTGCTCGAAGTCATTGCGACGACCGTCGCCGATGCGAAGTGGGCGGAGCGTGCCGGCGCCGACCGGCTTGAACTCGTCACGGCGATGGGCGAGGGCGGGCTCACGCCGAGCATCGGGATGATCGAAGCGGTAGCTGCGGCGGTGCGGATTCCGGTCAATGTGATCGTGCGGCCGCACAGCCGGTCGTTCGTGTTCGATGCGCACGACTATGCCGTGATGCTGCGCGATGTGCGCGCGGCAGCGGCGGCGGGCGCGCGCGGCATCGTGATCGGCATGTTGACGCCAGCGGGCGAAATCGACCGCGACGGACTTGCGCGGGTGGCCGATGCGGCGGCTGGCGTGCCGCTCACGTTTCATCGCGCTTTCGACAACGCGCGCGATCTGCAGCAGGCGTTCGATGTGCTGCTCGGCTTCGAAACGGTGACGAACGTGCTGACGTCAGGCGGCAAGCCGTCGGTGCTGCAGGCGGAGCGGACAATCCGCTCGCTTGTCGCGCGCGCTGAGGGTTCGCATTGCGCGGTGCTGGCCGGCGCGGGGCTGACGGTCGATGCCGTCGCGGGTTTTGTGACCGCGACGAAGGTTCGGGCTGTGCACTTCGGGTCGGGCGTGCGTGTCGGCGGCAACGGTCTTGCGCCGGTCGATGCGGACAAGGTCGCGCGTGTCAGGGCGTTGCTCGACGGCGTGGCCTGACCGTTATCTCGCGACCACGACCGGAATCCCTCGCAACGTGCCCGCGCCCTTCGCTGCTTCCAGCGCCCGTTTCACCACCGCGCCCGTGGCCGGTTCGAGATCGATGCGCGCGGCCAGTTCGCGCTCACTGCGCTTCACGGCCGCCAGATTCGCGAGCTTGACGTGGCCATAGCCGCGCACGCGAGTATGCAGATCCGCGAGCTTGGCGATGTCTTCTGCGGTTTGCGCATTGAGAATCGTCAACGCGCGTTGCATTGTCGTCGCGTAGTCGTCGGCGATCTGCCGCTCCATCCGGCGCTCGACGCTGTGGCCGAACGGATCGAGCGGCGTGCCGCGTAAGCCGCGCCATTTCGCGAGCATGCGGAGCACCGGCCACATCCATTGCCCGAAGGTGCGCTTGACGGGTTGCGCGAAGGCGGAGGCTTGTGTTGTTCGTCGTGTCGATGCCCGCGGAGCGTGCATCAGCGAAGGCGGCGCCAGATTGAATTTCACGCGGAAGTCCTTGCCCGCGCTGCCTTCGAATTGCGCTTCGAGCGCGGCACGGAACGCCGGGTCCGCATAGAGGCGCGCGACCTCGTACTCGTCCTTCACCGCCAGCAGACGGTAGAACGTGGCGGCGACCGCGCGGCTCACGCGTTCGCCCGACGGCCCGCATGCGCGGCCTTCGGCCCGCCGCGCCGCGTCGACCAGCTCACGATAGCGGGTCACATAGGCACGGCCGCCGTAGGCCGCGAGCCGCGCTTCGCGGTCGGCGATCAGCGCGTCGAGCGTGTCGGGCGTGTCGGGCGCGTCGATACCGGCGGTTGGGTTCAGCGCAGCCGCATGGCGTTGCTGCCACAACGCTTCGAGTGCGGCGGGATCGGCGGCGGCGAGCCGTCCGATCGAAAACGCCAGTTGATTCATCTGCACTGCCACGCCGTTCAGTTCGATTGCGCGCATCATCGCCGCGAACGACACCGGTACGAGCCCAAGCTGCCATGCGAAACCTAGCATCAGGATGTTGGCGCCGATCGTGTCGCCGAGAAAGCGCGTCGCTAGCGCTTGTGCGTCGCAAGAAGACATGCGGTCAGCTGCCCCGACGGCGTGGCGCATTTTATCGAGCAGCGCATCGGCGTGCAGATTCGCGTCCGGATTCTGCACAAACGAAGCGTTCGGAATTGCATGCGTGTTCACCACGATGCGTGTGCGGCCATGCCGCACCGTTTGCAGCGCGTCGGCACTCGCGCCGACCACCATATCGCAGGCCAGCAGCAGGTCGGCCTGCTGCGTATCGATGCGCACCTGGTTCAGCCATTCGTCGCGCGCCGCGAAGCGCACGTACGACAGCACTGAGCCGCCCTTCTGCGCAAAACCCATGAAGTCGAGCACCGAGGCACTCTTGCCTTCCAGGTGCGCCGCCATGCTGATCAGCGCACCGACCGTCACGACGCCGGTGCCGCCGACGCCCGTCACGAGAATGTCGTACGGCGCAGCATCGAGTTGTGTCGCGGGTGGCGGCAACGCGTCGACGCGTGCGGCAAGCGCCGCTGCGTCGAACGTAACACCCGCGGCCTTCTTCAGCTTGCCGCCTTCGATCGTGACGAAGCTTGGGCAGAAGCCGTTCACGCACGAATAGTCCTTGTTGCACGACGATTGGTCGATGCGGCGCTTGCGACCGAGCGGCGTCTCCACCGGCTCGACCGACAGACAGTTCGACTGCACGCCGCAATCGCCGCAACCTTCACAAACCGCCTCGTTGATGAAGAGCCGCTGGTCCGGATCGGGGAATTCGCCTTTTTTCCGGCGGCGGCGTTTCTCGGCCGCGCAGGTCTGGTCGTAGATCAGCACAGTGACGCCGTCGATATCGCGCAGTTGCCGCTGCACCGCATCGAGTTGGCTGCGCTGGTGGAACGTCGTGCCCTTCGGGAACAGCGCATGATGGCCGTCATACTTTTCCGGCTCGTCGCTGACGACAACGAAGTGCGATACGCCTTCCGCTTCCACCTGCCGCGCGATCTGCGGCACGGAGATGCTGCCGTCCACTGGCTGGCCGCCCGTCATCGCGACCGCATCGTTATAGAGGATCTTGTACGTGATCGTCGCCTTCGCCGCGACTGCCTGACGGATCGCGAGAATGCCGGAGTGGAAGTAGGTGCCGTCGCCGAGATTCTGAAACACGTGGCGCGTTTTCGTGAACATCGAATGCGCGGCCCAGTCGACGCCTTCGCCGCCCATCTGGATGAGGCCGGTCGTGTCGCGCTCCATCCACGACGCCATGAAATGACAGCCGATGCCCGCCTGCGCAATCGACCCTTCCGGCACCTTCGTCGATGTGTTGTGCGGACAGCCGGAGCAGAAGTACGGCGTGCGCTTGACCGCATCGGCCGCGTTCGAAAGAATCTGCGGCGCGACCAGATCGACGACCCGCTCGCGCCGGTCGAGCGCCGGCTTGTGACGCGCGAGCCAGTTCGCGAACACGGGCAGGATGCGCGACGGCCGCAGTTCGCCAAGCGCCGACAGCAGCGGCGTGCCGTCCGCCGCGCGCTTGCCGGTCACGACCGGGCGCGCACCGGCCTCACGGTTGTAGAGATAGTTCTTGATCTGCTGCTCGATCACCGGGCCCTTCTCTTCGATCACGAGCAGTTCCGCAAGGCCGCCGACAAATGCGTCGATGCGCGTCATCTCCAGCGGGAACGACAGGCCGACCTTGTAGATCCGCACGCCCGCCGCGTCGAGGTCGGCGACCGTCAGGCCGAGGCGGCGCAGCGCTTCCATCAGATCGAGATGCGCCTTGCCGCACGTGACGATGCCGACGTTCGCATGCGGGCTCGGCGCGATCCATTTGTCGATGCTGTTCACGCGTGCGAAGTGGCGCACCGCGTCGAGCTTCGCGGCGAGCCGCGCTTCGATTGCGAGGCTCGGCAGGTCGGGCCAACGGTTATGCAGGCCGTCTGCCGTCCCATTGAAATCGGCCGGCGCGATCCAGTCGGTGCGCAAGGCGTCGAGATCGACGGTCGAGCCCGATTCGACCGTCTCCGAGATCGCCTTGTAGCCGACCCACGCGCCCGAAAAACGCGACAGCGCCCAACCGTACAGGCCGAACTCGAGCATGTCGGCGATGTTCGACGGGTTCACGACCGGCATGTGCCACGCGATCATCGTGAAGTCGCTCTGATGCGGCATCGACGACGATACGCAACCGTGATCGTCGCCCGCGACGACCAGCACGCCGCCGCGCGGTGATGCTCCATACGCGTTGCCGTGCTTTAACGCGTCGCCGGCGCGGTCGACGCCCGGACCCTTGCCGTACCACATCGCGAACACGCCATCGACGGTCCGCTCCGGGTCCGCTTCGACGCGCTGGGTGCCCAGCACCGCGGTGCCGCCGAGTTCTTCGTTGATCGCGGGGAGGAAGCGGATGTCGTTTGCGTCGAGCAGCTTGCCCGCTTTCCAGAGCTGCTGGTCGACCATGCCGAGCGGCGAGCCTCGATAGCCGCTGATGAAACCGGCGGTGTTCAGTCCGTGTGCCTTGTCGAGCGCGCGCTGCATCAGCGCGAGACGCACGAGGGCTTGCGTGCCGGTCAGGAAGATGCGGCCGCGCGTCGCGGTGAGGTTATCGGACAGGCGGTAGTCGGCGAGCGCGGGGGGGCCGTCGATGGGCAGACGAGCGGTCATGGAGCGTTTCCTTGTGATGCGTTCGCGCCGGGGAGCGATTAGCGTACGCAGCGGCGTGCGTGCGCTTCTGCGAAAGAGCCTCCATTTTTTCGCGTCGGGCAGGGAAAGTTTTTTCTAAGTTGCCGCGATGTTCACCCGAACGCGCGATGCGTTGGACGATTCGGGCTATTTTTGAGATGAATCTGCCGGGGTACCACGGAACCCGTGGCAGGGCACACAGGCGCGGTTCAGACGCGCTCTTTCTCAGGCGCGTCCAACGGCAGCACCTCATCAAAATGCGTGTAGTCCACGTGGCTCACGCCGGCCTCTTCACGGATCACATCCACATACCGGTGTTGCCAGCGAATATCGTCGCTATCCCATGCGTAACGCGCCTGCATGGTCTGCGACGTGTTTTCGTCGGAGCCTTCGATCGTGATCAGCAACTCGGTCTCCTGCTTGGCAAGCGTCTCCGCCGTTTCGCCGAAAAGCGGGCTCGCTTCGTCGATGACATGCATCAGGTTCCAGCCGAACAAAAACGCCGGATGCTGATCGCGCACGAGCGTGAGGTCGCGGATCCTGCGTATCGTGTATCCCTCCAACGTCGTTTCCAGACGCATCAGCCGCAGCCGCGCGCGAGCCTCGACGATCACGTTCTGGCGCGCGTTGGCGGCGCGCACCATCAGTGTTGTGCGGCCTTCAATCGGACGCACCACCGCATAGCGCGCAAAGATGATCTGCGCGCGCGGCCGCGAGAAGCGCGCAAAGATAATGCCGGTGGCGAGCGCGATACCCGACATCCCGACGAAGATCTCGAGCGTGGCGACCACGTGCCCGTAGATGGTTTGCGGGTGCATGTCGCCGTAGCCGACGGTCGCAAGCGTTTCGACGCTGAAGAAGAATGCGCCTGCGAAACCTAGCGGAAACTGATTGGCGATCGCGGCGTCGCCGAGCATGTATAGCGACGCGAACGCGGTGTTGAGCAGCAGGAACAGCGCCGCGAGCGATGCGAAGAACACCGGCCACTTCATCACCAGCGCGCGGTGATACAGATCCTGCCAGACGCGCAGCGGAAGGCCGTGCGCGATGATCACATGCGAGCGGATCTGCATCGTGCGGTCGAGTATCCGGCCGCGCGTGTGGGGCTGTGGGTTCGGCTTGTCGGGCCGATGTGATGTGCCGCTGGCCATCGCGTCCCTCTGGGTAGGAAAACGCGCAAAGCGTAGCACGCTGTCCGCGAGCCTTTCGTGGATTTTTGTCGCCGCCTGGGCGCGGCGCGACCCGGAAACCGTGCGAATTCAGGGGAACGCGCGGGGCTTTGGAATGCCGGCGCCGCGGTCGATATCGGCAACGGCCTCGCGGTGTGCGGATTCGATTGCTTCGGCTTCGGTTGCGTATCCGGCGTTGCCGCCGATGGTTGTCCAGCGCTGCACGGGATGGTCGCGCTGCCGGATCTCGTACTCGGCATCCCAGCGCGTGCCCTGAAGTTCGAGTGAGCGCACGTGGATCGAGTACACGCCGTAAAGGAAGAGCGGTTCAGTCATGTTCGCCTCCGCGTGTTCATCGAGGAAACGGGCCTAATTAGTCAACAAGGTCAACCCGGCCAACCCGTCGAGCGAGTTCATCGAACCCGGCGAGACGAAGCACGGCGTGCGGCAAACGCGCGCCATGTTCGCCCTACAGTTCGATTTCGCCGAGAATCCGGTGCGCGAGCGCTTTCGCTTCTTCGAGCGCTTCGTCCGCGGTGGCGGACGTGGCTTCGACTTCGTAGACCGTGTTCTCCATCTCGTCGCCTTCGTCGCGTGCGAGTGAGACGATGCCCTGATAGCGTCCGCCGTCTACCGCGCGGACCGTCGCCGTCGCCGTGTAGAGGCCTTTGGTGTAGGTGACGTCCTCCATGATGCATTTCTCCAGCAAGAAGGAGATTCCATCGTAGCACGTCGCCAGGCGGCTTTCAGGTGACAAGCGGCGGTTGTTTCGATGTCAGTCGTCCAGCAGCGCGACCACTTCGTCGAGCGTCGGCGAATGCGCGCCCGCATGGCGGCACGCTGCCGCGCCGGCCGCCAGCGAGAACGCCAGATGCTCACGCCACGTGCGCTGCGGCGCGGTCATCAGGCTGAACAGCAAGCCGCCGATCGACGCGTCGCCGGCGCCGACCGTATCGGCCACTTCGACGCGCGGCGGCGCCGCCTCGACGATGCGCGCGCCGTCGATCAGCGTCGCCTTGTCCGCGCCGCGCGTGACCAGCACGATCGCGTCCGGATTCATCGCGCGCAACTGGGCGAGCGCGGAGGCTTCGTCCGTCTTGAAGAGCAGGCGCAGATCTTCGTCGGAGACCTTGATCAGGTCGGCAAGCGCAGCCATGTGCCGCAGCGTCGGCTCGTAGCCGTGTTCCATCAGGTTGCGGTAATTCGGGTCGAAGCTGATCTTCACGCCGCTTGCGCGCAACGCGCCCGCGAGCGCGGCGAGCGTCGCGCCGATCGGCTGCCGGACGAGACTGATACAGCCGAAATGCGCCCACTGGACGTGCGGCATCCAGCCTTCGGGCAGCAGCGTCGGGTCGAACGCGAGGTCCGCGCTGTTGTCGCCCATGAAGAAATACGCAGGCGGGTGGGTCTGATGAACGATTGCCAGCAGCGGCGCGCGTTCGACGCGTTGCATGAAGCGCATGTCGAGCCCTGCCGCGACGCTCGCGTCCCAGAGTTCGTCGGAAAAGCAGTCGGTGCCGAGCGACCCGGCGCACGCGGTCGGCAGCCCGAGCCGCGCGACGGCGCGCGCGACGTTCCAGCCGGCGCCGCCCGGCCGCGACAGCCAATGCGAATCGCCGCTGCGGACGAGGTCGGTCAGGATGTCGCCGGCCGATACGAAGAGGGGAAACCCAGTGTTCGCGGTCATGGTGCTCACCGTGCGGTTCTGTTCAGTCATTCGGCGGTAACGGACGGCGCGCCGGCATTCGGCAGCGCGTGCATCAGCACTTCGTAGCATGCGCCCATCGTGTGATAGTCGGTCTTGCCGGCCGGGCTTTTCTCGTCGCTGTACTTGCGGTTGTCGCAGGTCAGGATCCGGTACCACGCGCCGTAGCGATGATCGACGAAATGCGTCCAGCTATAACGCCAGATCTCGTCATACCAGTCCCAGAAGCGTTCGTTGCCGGTGCGCTTGCCGAGCAGCGCGGCCGTCGCAAACGTCTCGGCCTGCACCCAGAAGTACTTGTCGTGATCGCACACCGTGCGGTCCGGGCCGAAGCCGTAGTAGAGGCCGCCGTGGTCGTCGTCCCATGCGTGCGCCATCGCCGCGTCGAACAGTTCGACCGCGCGCGGCAACAGCCACGGCAGCGGCCGGTGCCGTTCGAGAATCAGCAGCAGCTTCGCCCATTCGGTCTGATGACCGGGCTGGAAGCCCCACGGCCGGAAGATGTTCGAACTGTCTTCTTCGTTGTAATGCCAGTCCACCGACCAGTCCGCGTGGAAGTGTTCCCAAACGAGCCCTTGCGACAGCTTCGCCTGGCGCAGCGTGATATTGGATGCGACGCGCTCGGCGCGATCCAGGTACACGAGATGTCCGGTCGCTTCGTACGCGGCGAGCAGTGCTTCGGTGGTATGCATGTTCGCGTTCTGGCCGCGGTACGAGCTCACCTGCCAGTCGGCGCTGGCTTCGTCCGCGTAGAGGCCGGCGGCGGGATCCCAGAAGCGGTGTTCCATCAGGTCGAACGTCGCGGCGATCATCGGCTTCGCTTCTTCGATGCCCGCCATTGCAGCGTGCGCGCAAGCGAGCAGCACGAAGGCGAGGCCGTAGCAATGGCGCGTCGCGTCGAGTGTGCGCTTGTGGCCGTCGCGCCACTCGAGCTCCCAGTCGTAGCCCTGATGGTGCGCGTCCCAGTGCGCATCGCGCACAAACGTCAGCCCGTGTAGTGCGTATTCCAGATGCTGCGGGTCGCCGAACTGGCGGTACGCCATCGCGTAGTTGAAAACGTAGCGGCAACTGCTGACGAGATGACGCGTGGTCCGGTCGTAGATCGAGCCGTCGTCGCGGAAGAAATGGTGGAAACCGCCGCTCGGATCGAGCACGTTCGGCGCGTAAAAGCGCAGCGTGTCCTGGATGTGCGCGAGCAGGAAAGTGCGGTCGCGGTAGCTTTCGACCAGCGGCACCCTAGGTGGGATCGTCGGGTCGGGATGGATCGTGTCGGAAGGTGTCATGACTGGTTCACCGAGGTACTGGCACGGACAACGAGATGGACGGGCAAGCGGACTTCGAGTTCGACAGGCGAGTCTTGCAGCAAAAGCTCGACGCCGCGCCGGCCGAGCGCTTCCTTGTCGACGGCGATGGTCGACAGCGGCGGTGTTGCATGCGCGGCGGCGGGGATATCGTCGAAGCCGATGATTGCGATGTCGTTCGGCACGCGCAGGCCGCGCGCACGACACGCGTGCAGCGCGGCGAGCGCGGCGGCGTCGTTATAGGCAAACACGGCGTCGGGGCGCGGCCCGGGCGCGTCGAGCAGCTGTTCCATCGCGAGCGCGGCGCCGGTGTCGGGGGCGAGGCTCGCGTCGACCGCCGCTTCAAGCGACGGATCGAACAGCAGCCCGGCTTCGAAGAACGCGCGCCGGTAGCCGAGCGCGCGCTGCGCGATGCTGAAGTGCGCGAGCGAGCCGCCGATGAACGCAACACGCGTGCGCTTCTGCGCGAACAGATGGCGCATCGCGAGCGTGGCGCCGGCCGCGTTGTCGAGATTCACCGAACGCAGCCCGGGCGCCCACAGGTCGATCAGCACGAGCGGGCGCTGCATCGCGACAAGCGTCGTCAGCGTTTCCGGTTCGACGAAGCCGGCGACCGCAATCGCATCCGGTGCGTGCAGGCGCATCTGCTGGACGACGTCATCCGTCGGGCCGGCGGTCAGCACCGAAGGCACGATGCCGCGTTCGCGGCACGCGTCTTCGACGCCGTGCAGGACGTGCGAGAAAAACGGGCTGACGGCGAAGTTGTTGTGCTGCCGGTGCAGCAGGAACGTGAGCCGCCGGATGCGCGGGCGCAACTGGGCAGCGTCATAGCCCAGGCGGCGGGCAGCTTCGACGACACGCAAGCGCGTGGCGTCGGACAGGCCTGGCTGATTTTTTAGCGCTCGCGATACGGTGCCGATCGACACACTGGCCGCGCGGGCGACGTCGCGGATGGTGGTTGCCATCTGGGAGATCGGTGGCGCGCAGGTGCGCCGCGGTATGGTTTAAGTTCGGGCGATTGTATAGTAAAAATCGCCGACCCAGCCCTCACAACCACGGGTTCGACACGCGTGAATACCCGTATATGAAGCGTCTTGCCGGTAAGTGTCTGTTTAGTAAAATTCACTAAACTTTGCTGGCAATCAGCCAAGCGCAGCGTGCGGCGCTTCCGCGCGCCGCTGCATCAGCGCTTCGCTCTCGCATGCGTCGACCAGCACAAGCCCCGACGGCTCGTGCTTCGCGCGGCGCTTCGCAAGTGCGGCGAACGACGCAATGTCTTCGCTTGTGTACCGCGTCCCTTCGTCATCCGGGTGCACGTGCACACAGCCGATCGCCATCGTGACGAACGAAAAGAAGGTCGGATTGCCGCGCCGGTCTTCGCCGTGGATGCCGCCCGCGAGACGATCGGTGGGCGCGTAGAAACGCTGCGCACCTTCGTTGAAGGCATGAATCGCCCGTTGCGCGCGTGCGATGCAATCGTCGCTCTGAAACAGGATCAGGAAGTCGTCGCCGCCGACGTGGCCGAGGAAATCGCGCATCGGATCGCAGACCTCGGCGAGCACCGCGGCGGCAAACTTCAGCACTTCGTCGCCTTGCCAGTAGCCGTACTCGTCGTTGAAGGGCTTGAAGTGATTCAGGTCCACATAGCACGCGTGGAAACCGGCGCCGTTGCCGAGCAGCCGCGCAATGTGCGAACTGATCGGGATGTTGCCCGGCAGGAAGGTCAACGGATTCGCGTAGCGCGCCGCTTCGATCCGCACTTCGGTCACCGCGCGCACGAGGTTTTCGCCCGTGCCGAGGCCCACATATTTGCCGTTGTCGGTGATGACGAAGCCGTCCGCGAGATAGCGCTGGTCGTCGCTTGCCAGCAGTTTTGCCATCTGCTCGACCGTCATCGACTTTTCGATGACGACGGGCGATTCGTTCGCGAACAGCAGGCACGGCCGCTTGCCGAACAGCTCGCGGTGATAAGGCAGCGCGTAGCGGTCCATGAACGCGCGCCGGTTGATCAGCGCGACCGGCTGGTCGTTTTCGACCACCGCAAGCGCGTGCAGATGCGGCAGACGATTGAAGCGTTCCAGCACGTCGTTGTTCGTCGCGCGGCGCGGCAGTGCGGGCGCTTCCACGAGCATTTTGTCCGACGCCATGCCGCCTGAAGGCGACGCGCTCACCATGCGCGTCGCTCCGGGGAACACGGCGATATGGCCCGAGCGGATCGCCTGTCGCGCGTCGTCGTCGACGGCACGCGGCGGCCGCGCATCCGGACGGCCGAAGAAATAGCCCTGGCCGCAGCCGATCCCCATGTCGCGCACCACGATCAGATCCGCTTCGTTTTCGATACCTTCCGCCACGAGCGTCGCGCCGCTTGCGTTCGCGAAGTACTGCATCGCCTTGACCGCTTCGAATTTGAGCGGGTCGCTGGCGATGTCGTGAATGAAAAAGCGGTCGATCTTCACGACGTCGGGCCGCAGCCGCACCCACAGATTCATGCTGGCGTTCGCGGTGCCGTAGTCGTCGAGCGCGAATTGCGCGCCTGCGGTGCGCAGCGTCGCGATAGCCGGCAGAAAATTGCTCACGTCGGGAATCGCATTCTGCTCGGTCAGCTCGATCACGATGCGGCTCGCGTCGACGCCCGCGCTGCGCAACAGCGCGAAGGTGTCATCGCGCGCGTCGGCGAGTGCGCGGATCGCGCCGGCGCTGAAATTGAGGAACAGCTTGCCCTCGCAGCCGAACTGCGCGAACGCTTCGATGCAGGTGCGCGCAGCGGCGCGCTCGAGCGCGATCACGCTGCCTTCGGCAGTCGCCTGCGCGAATAGCGCAACCGGCGTCTCGAGGTCCGAGCCCGCCGGCCCGCGAATCAGACCCTCGTAGCCGAGAATCGCGCCGCCGTCGAAATCGACGATGGGTTGAAAGACGGCGGACAGACTGCGCTGGGCGATCAGATCGCCTATGCGGTGAGTGCCGGACCGGGAGGGCGAGCCAATTGACATGACGGACAGCCAAACGAGGGGATAGCCGGCATATCGGCGGCGACGCTGAAGACTTGAATGAATTTTTGATGACAACTTGCGCGAAGGTGGGCGACCCGCGACGTGCGGTTTCGCCTATGCCATCCGGCCAGGCAGACGCACTACCCGCCTGCGCGGTCAAATAACACAGCAGCAACGACAGGCAAACAAAAAAGCCGCACAAGGCGGCTTTCGTCAAACGGTCTCAGGGAGAGAAGGTATGAATGTCTTGTTAGGCTCGAATCCTGGCTTAACGGCGCGCCACGGCGGCGGTCGCGCTTTCCTTCGAAGCGGCGCCCTTCTGGGCGTTCGTTTCGCGCGCGCCCCAGCGCTGCGCGAGCGCAGCGCAGGTCATCAGCTGGATCTGGTGGAACAGCATCAGTGGCAGCACGGCGGCGCCCACCGCATGCGTCGCGAAGATCACTTTCGCCATCGGCACACCGGCGGCGAGACTCTTCTTCGAGCCGCAGAAGATGATCGTGATCTGATCCGCCCGGCTAAAGCCGAGGCGCTTGCTGATAAACATCGTCAGCGTCAGCGCGAGCGCAAGCAGCACCGCACACAACACCACCAGCCCGCCAAGCGCGGAAAGCGGAATGTGGTGCCACAAACCTTCATTGACCGCTTCGCTGAACGCCGCGTAGACCACCAGCAGGATCGAACCCTGGTCGACGAACTTCAGCACGCCGCGGTTCCGGTCGATCCACTTGCCGATCACCGGCCGCAGCAACTGGCCGGCAATGAACGGCACGAGCAGCTGCAACACGATATTCCAGACCGTCTGCCACGGCGAGGTGCCGCCAGCCGTCTGGCTCGTGACAATGAGGCTCACGAGTGCGGGCGTGATGAAAATGCCGAGCAGGCTAGACGCGGACGCGCTGCACACGGCGGCGGGCACGTTGCCCTTGGCTATCGAAGTGAAGGCGATCGACGACTGAACCGTCGAAGGCAGCGTGCAAAGGAAGAGGATGCCGACATAGAGCGCTGGCGTGACGATCGGCGCAAGAAGCGGCTTGAGCGCGAGGCCGAGGAGCGGAAACAGCGCGAACGTGCTTAACAGCACGACGAGATGCAGCCGCCAGTGCGTGGCGCCCGCGACGATCGCCTCGCGCGAAAGCTTCGCACCGTGCAGGAAAAACAGCAGGCCGATCGCGATGTCCGTGATCCAGTTGAACGCCGCGGCCGCTTGCCCGTGAACGGGCACGAGGCTGGCGAAGAGCACCGTGCCGACGAGGCACAGTGTGAAATTGTCCGGAAGCAGTTTCGGGCGAACCATCTTGGAATCTCGATACGGAGGAAAACGAGCCACGCGGGAAGCGCGCTCCGCGCGTGGCGATTACGGGCATTAGGGAAAACGCTTATATTTTCCATGCGATGCGATTAAAAATGCAAATTCATTTGACGAATTGATTAATGCGTCCCGCGCATGAAATTGGG
>DASXXR010000296.1:0-1773 GCA_036502945.1 Paraburkholderia sp.
CTCGCGGTGGGTTTCGCGGCGAACGCGATGTGGGGCTGGGGTGCGCTGGTGTTCATGCGCGCGTTCATGGCGAGTGAAGACGAAGAGTGAGCGGCTTTGCGGCAGCTTAGTTGCCAGTTTATGCCGGCAGCAATGCCGGCATAAGTTCTTCCGCTTCGAACCCCCTGTTTAACCGCGCAGATCGCGCAACGGGTGTTCGTTCGCCGGCCACGGACTTTCGAACATCCTCTCCACGTCGGCCGCGCTCACGTCTTCAATGCGCGCGAAGCGCCAGCGCGGCGCGTTGTCCTTGTCGATGATGCGCGCACGAATCCCTTCAATCGTGTCGCCCGCGAGGAAGCTCGAGCGCGTCAGATCCAGATCGGCGCGCAGCACGTCGGCCATCGAACCCTCCGCACGCGTCACCACTTCCAGCGACACCGCCATCGACAACGGCGAACGTTCGCGCAACACCGCGATCGTCTGTTCGGCCCACTCCGCTGCGTCGCTCGCGTGTTCGAGCTCCTGTTCGAGCGAAGCGAGAATCCGCGCGACGTCGGGCAACGCGAAATGCCGGTCGATCAATGCACGCGCGCTCGCGAGCGATGAAGCCTCGGGCTGCGGCACGACCTGATGCGCGAGCGTCTCGCGCTCGATGCACGCCACCACGTCCGCGCCGCGCTCGAACAGTTCGCTGCGCAAGGTATCGACCAGCGCGGGCAATGCCGCGTCGTCGATGTACGCGTCGGCAAGACCCGCGTAGAGCGCATCGGCCGCGCCGATCGTCTCGCCGGTCACCGCCAGATAGCGGCCGATCGCGCCAGGCGTGCGGGCCAGAAACCAGCTCGCGCCGACATCGGGAAAGAGCCCGATGCGGGTTTCGGGCATCGCCATCTTCGTCGAATTAGTGACGACGCGCAGGCCGCCGGTACGATGCGCGCCCTGCGAAATGCCCATGCCGCCGCCCATCACGACACCGTTCATCAGCGCGATGTACGGCTTCGGATAGGTGAAGATCGCGTGATTGAGGCTGTATTCCTCGGTGAAAAACACGTCGCGCGCCTCGTGCTCGCCGCGTTGCACCGACTCGTACAGAAACCGGACATCGCCGCCCGCGCAGAACGCGCGCGGGTGCTGGCTGCGCACCACGACCGCGAGCACGTCGGGATCTTCGCGCCACTGATCGAGCGCCGCGTGCATCGCGCGAATCATGCCGGTCGACAGCGCGTTGAGCGCTTTCGGCCTCTCCAGTTCGATGAAGCCGATACGGTTGGCTACGTAAGTCGCGACTTCGTCGCTGACGGCGGGCGAGGCGGAAATGGACATGGAGAGCTAGGCGCGACGGCGTTGAGTGAAGAGGAACTGAACGTTATCACGGGCTCGCGGTTTTGCGTTTCGTACCCGGGCCGATGGCCTTTTTTGCCGGCGCTTTCGTTGATTTGCTGCCCGATGGCGAAGCCGCCGGTTCGTTGCCTGGCTCGACGGGCGATGCAGCCTGCGAGTCAGCGGACTTTTGCTTGCTAACGCCGGCAGCGCTCCTGACGCTGCGCGGCTGCGCGGCGCGTCGTGCGGTTTGTGGCGCGGCTTGTGGTGTGCCGAGCCAGGCGTCGAGTGCGATCTCCACCACGGTATCGAGCGGTGCGGTCGGAAACACGGGACACGTGAGGTTGAGCGCGACGATCCCATGCAAAGTCGCCCAGAACGCCTCGGCCCACACGCCCGCATCCATCGAGGCCGACAGGCGCCCCGCTGCCCTGAGTTCTTCGAGCGCGGCGATCATGATGTGCAATGCGG
>DASXXR010000297.1:0-12162 GCA_036502945.1 Paraburkholderia sp.
GAATACGAACAGGAACGATAAAACGCAATCGAAATAGCGTCAGCAATAATTTCTTTAATATTATTAAGGGATGCCTATCATATGTCGTTAACAGCGCAATGTTCACGATCACCTCCTTGTAACGAAAGGTTACCTGCGGCCACATTCGGTGTTCTCAAATAACCTGACACGTTATGCGTATGCCACAGTGAGTCAAAAGTGAAACATCTTTAGCAAAGTTAAAACAACAGAAGAAACCATGATCGTTCTCCGACGCATGGGTGATGGGGGAACTGGAGAGGTTAGTAAGGAAGGCATCGTGGATACCGTCAATGCTTGTGTGGATTGCGAGGCAGACCACACATCAGGCCGCGTTAGCATGCGCGACATGACGCCGTCTGTTCGTTGTTTCCCGATCGTCCGCATCGCCGCCTCTCAGAGCGTGTCCTTTGAAGTTAAAGGGCTGTGGAGCAAAACGCCGATGTATCGAAAATGAAACGCAACCGCGGTGAAACGGCCTCCAGGAATGTTTGCCGGAACGAGTGGGCCGGTAGGGGATCGATGGCACAAATGTAGCTTGTAGAACGCCGTCTCGGTTTGACCTATGACGCAGTCCTTCAGAACAAGTCTTTCATCGTTAAGGACACATCGTGAATGCTCAGCCCAAGTGTCTTTATTCAGCGCTTGCCAAGTCGAAGCGCCTTCATTCTTCAAGCTATATTTCACTGGTCACGTGCGCACCCGTCATGCTGTTGTTCATTTCGTCGATGTGTTCTGCGGTGGAGCCTGATAGCGGAGGGACGCGCGATCCCGGTGACGTCGCTGAAGGGTTAACGCTTTCTCAGGGGGAAACGGCGGTGGACATTCGCCCGGCGAGCGCATTGCGAAGCGAAGTGTTCGGTCTCGCGACGGGTGGCGGGGCAATCCAGGCATTGGAGGAAGCGAAGGCGCGGCCTGATGTGTTTACGCCGGTAGATATTGCACAACTTGAAGAACTTGCTATTCGTCAGCAGGTTAGGGGCGGGCGGGACAAAGCTCGCGCGATGACGAGCCCCGATCGGTTTGATGGCATAGATGCAGCGCTGAAAGCAGCGGACAATCTTGAATCGCGCTTGCCAGACACGTCGGAGTACGCACAGGTGCGTTATGCACTAGCGGGCGACCGCACGGTGGCTTACGCGGGCCGCGGAGAAATGACGAAAGCGATAACGTCATATGAGTCAATACCGCCAGGCGAAGCGGTTTCGGTGGAGGCGCTCGGCGCCGCTGGCGACGCCTATACGTATTTGAATCAGCCTGCCAAGGCGGAGGTTGCCTATCAGCGTGCGGTCGATCAAGCAACCGCGTCAAGCGCGGATCCGGCCACGCGGGGTTTCCAGTACGGCGCGCGAACGCGCCCTATTGATTTGCGCGAGGGACTTTTCTATTCGCTGACGGATCAGAACAAATACGTCGAGGCCGGCAAGGTACTCGACGACATCAGCGCA
Source organism: Paraburkholderia sp. (assembly GCA_036502945.1). GTDB lineage: Bacteria > Pseudomonadota > Gammaproteobacteria > Burkholderiales > Burkholderiaceae > Paraburkholderia. The sequence continues at coordinate 1,467 of DASXXR010000297.1, forward strand.
TCGTTGCCTCCGGCGGATCAGGTCAGGCCGTGGGACCTCGCCAACGACGACTATCTTCGGTTGAATCGTTTACGTGCTCAGTACCTGATCTACGTCGGCAAGACCGATGCGGGAATGGCGGAGCTAAAGCGCCTCGAGGAGCAGGTTCCGTTTAGCGCGGAAGTACGCAACGCGGAGGCCGACGCGACGCTCGCCGAGGGACGGACCCGTCTCGCGAAAGACATGTATGTCGCGGCGCTGAACGATCATCCGGATAACACTGAAGCGCTTGCGGGGCTGGGGCGTACGTCGCTTGCGACGGGTGACTATTCGAACGCGCGGCAGATCAACGATGCGTTTAGCGATACGTTTCCGGAGAGCGGCGCAGTCAGAAACTTCAAGCGCGACTACGACGCATACCGCGCGCCTATCCTGACCACGGAACTGAATGGGGAGCACGGTGCTTCGGCGGTGGCGGACGACCAGTTCACGGCTGATACGTTTTTGTACTCTCCGCCGGTGTATGACTATTGGCGGGTCTTTGCTCATACGTTCTACGCTTACGCGTTGACGGACATCGGCAAGATCAATCGCATCCAGTCAGGTCTTGGTGGCGACTATCGGCGTGGCCCGCTGACCGTGCTTGGCGAAGTCACCCGTTCGCTAGGCGGCGACGGCCGCACCGGTGGCAACGGCCAGGTCGAATACGCATTCAGCGACTACTTTCGCGCCACAGCAGCGGTGAACAGCGACGACAACGGGCTGCCGACGAAAGCCTATGTCGAACACCTTTGGGGTCGCACCGCCCGGGTCGCCTTTGCGTATACCGACGGGGATCGCCGTTCCGCCGACATCGGGTACAGCGTGGGCCGCTTTAGCGACGAGAACTTCCGGCAGGAAGTCACGGTTGGCGGTACACAACGCGTGTTCACCGGTCCGAATCAACTGATCAATGTTTCGCTACGCTTAGGCACGAGCAGCAATACGGTGGATAACGCAGCGTACTTCAATCCGTCGCGCGACTATTCCACGGAAGTGTCCGCGATGCATCAATGGTCGGTCTGGAGAAGCGGAGAGCGTTCGTTACTGCAGCGTATTTATTTGTCCGGCGGCGCCTATAACCAAAGGGGGTTCGGCACGAGCGGATTTTGGGGGGCACGGCTGGAACATGCATGGACGTTCAGCCGGGATATTACGTTGACCTATGGCATCGGTGTCGACCGACATGCCTATGATGGAGTACAGGAGACGTCAGAAACCGCATATGTGTTGCTCACCGTACCGTTCTAACGTTTTGTGGGGGTTCGACGATGCAATCGCGCAGGCGTTTTATTTGTGGTTGTCTTGGGGCGATGGCGGGCTGTTCGTTGTTTCCGGCGCTAACGCCGGCTAAGTTGATCGATATTCTTCCGCCGTCGGATCCCGCTGACGGCAAAACGTTCAGGGTGATCTGTTTTCACGATGTGCGCGACAATTTATTGTCGTCCTTTAGTTCCACCAACATGATCGACCCGTATGCGGTCGATACCGGCACTTTGACGTCGATTTTTTCGTGGCTGCAGTTCAACAACTACCGTCCAATCACGGTGAAGGATGTCGAAGCGTCGCGCAACGGCGGCAAGCCGCTGCCGCCGCGTGCCGTGATGCTCACATTCGATGACGGCTTTCGCAGTCATTACACGAAAGTGCTGCCGCTGCTGCAGCGGTTTCGCTATCCCGCGGTCATGGGCATCGTGACGTCATGGATCGATACGCCGGCCGACAGCAAGGTTCGGCTGTCGGAAAAACTGGAAGTGCCGCGTGACATGTTCCTTTCTTGGGATGAAGTGCAGAAGCTCGCGGCGTCGGACCTCGTTGAACTGGCTTCGCACACGCACGACCTGCATCATGGCGCGATCGCCAATCCGCAGGGGAATCAGCTGCCCGCCGCGACGTCGCACCTGTATGTAGAAAATGAAAAGCGCTATGAGACCGACGCGGAGTTCGAAGCGCGCGTGCAAAACGATCTTAATCAGAGCATCCAGCACTTGCGCCAACATGCCGGTGTCAATGTGCGCTCGATGGTATGGCCTTATGGCGCGGAGAATATGCCTGTGCGCAGGATCTCCACCGCGCTTGGCATGCACGCGCAGTTCAGCCTCGAAGCAGGACCGAATACGCCGGATGTGCCGCTCGACCGGTTGCGGCGCATTCTGATGACGTATGACGTCGACGTCGGCGGGTTCGAGCGTTCGATGCGTGAGCCCGCTACGAACCGCGGCCAGATCAATCCCGTAGAGCGTGTAGTGCGGGTGAATCTTGACGAAGTTTACGATCCCGACGGCGGCATTCAGGAGAAAAAGCTTGGCGATCTGATCGAACGCATTTACCGGATGAGGCCGAGTTCGGTGCATCTGCAGGCCTATTCGGACCCCGACAGTACCGGCGTCGCGCAGGCCCTCTATTTTCCGAATCGCCATTTGCCGATGCGCGCCGATCTGTTCTCGCGTGCCGCATGGCAGTTGAACACGCGTTCGAACGTGCAGGTCTTTGCATGGATGCCGCTGCTGGCGTTCCGCCTGCCGTCGGCGCTTGCCGGTCGTGTCGAGGTGGTGACGGCCGCGCAGGGCGCGCCCGCGGACAGGCGCGGCGCAAAAATGTACCGGTTGAGCCCCTTCGACCCCGCTGCACGCGCAATGATTCGCGACATCTATGGTGATCTCGCCAAATACTCGGCGTTCACGGGGTTGCTGTTCGGCGGCGATGGGATGCTCGACGACTACGAGGATGCCGGCCGCAACGCGGCGCAAGCTTTCGGACGTTGGGGATTGCCTGCGGATATCGCTACGATCCGCGCGAATCCTGCGCTGATGAAACGCTGGACCGAAGCAAAGACACATCATCTGATCGAATTCACGGCTGAACTGGAGCAGATCGTATTCGATAGTCAGAATGGCGGCGACGTACTCACGGTGCGCGACCTGTATGCGGACGTCCTGCTCGATCCCACGGCGGAAGCGCGTTTCTCGCAGAACTACGAGGCGTTCCTGCGGGCATACGATTTCGTCGGTCTGCTGGCGATGCCCACGGGAGAGCGATTCGGCAGCGTAAACAGCAGGCTCGACTCGCTCGCCAATGTCACGTCGTCAACGCCGAACGGACTCAAACAGACGATCTTCCAGTTGCCGGTGGTCGATACGCAAACCGGCGCCGAAGTGCCCACCGCCCGCTTGCTGGCAGAAATGCGCTATTTGCGGCAGCGCGGCGTGGTGAACTTCGGCTACTACCCTGATCGTTTTACGAGCAACGTGCCGCAAATGGAGGCGATGCTCGACGTGATGTCGCTGCGTGCGCGGCTCGATCCGACATCGATCAACGCGCTCCTTCAGGCGCAACGTAAAGGAGTGACACGCTGATGACGCACGATCTGATCAGCCGCCTGCAGGATTTTATTTTTTTCTATCCGTTTTTTATGTCGTATTTCTGGATGATCGGAGGCCTCGTTCATTACCTTGCGCTTGAAAAGGGCCGGGCACGATCGCATCGCGCGTTGGTGGCGGCTGGCATGCCTAAGGTGACGGTGATCGTGCCGTGCTTCAACGAGGAATCGAATGTGCGTCGGGTGATTCATCACCTGGCGCACCTCGGCTATGCGAACTACGACATCATCGCCGTCAACGACGGTAGCAAGGACGGCACGGCACCCATTCTCAACGAACTGGCTGCCGAGATTCCACGTTTGACCGTCATTCATCATTCGAAAAACGAAGGCAAGGCGATCGGGCTCACGACCGCCGCAACGGTGAGCGACGCACCTTATCTGATGTGTATCGACGGCGATTCGTTGCTGGGCCGCGACGCGATCGAATGGATGCTCGAGCATTTCATATCCGATCCGAACGTGGGCGCCGTCACGGGCAATCCGCGCATCCGCACGCGCACTTCGCTGCTCGGACGCATGCAGGTGGGCGAATTTTCGTCGATTGTCGGGCTCATCAAGCGCACGCAACAGGTGTACGGCCGCATCTTTACCGTCTCCGGCGTGATCACGATGTTCCGCAAGAGCGCGCTCGCCGATGTCGGCTACTGGAGTTCCGACATGCTGACGGAGGACATCGACATCAGCTGGAAGCTGCAGTGCCGCGAGTGGCGCGTCGCTTATGAGCCGCATGCGTTGAGCTGGATCCTGATGCCCGAGACGCTTAACGGTCTCTACCACCAGCGGCTGCGCTGGGCAAAGGGCGGCATCCAGGTGCTGCTCAAATACGCGCCGCAAATCGCCCGGCCCTCGATGATCATGATGTGGCCGCTCTTCGTCGAATACCTGCTCGGTATCGCGTGGGCCTATTCGATGTCGTTCGTGATCCTGCTCGCAGTGGTCGGCCTTGTCGTGCCGTTGCCGCCCGAGTGGAACATCTCGCTGCTGCCGCACTGGCACGGCATGTTGCTGGTCGCGACATGCGTGCTGCAGCTGATCGTCGGCTGCATGATCGACCGTCAATACGACGACAAGCTGCTGTTTTATTTCATGGACACCGTGTGGTACCCGCTCGCCTTCTGGTTGATCAACATGATCACCACCGTCGTTGCTCTGCCCATCATTGTTCTGCGCCGGCGCGGCAAGCGCGCGGTGTGGACAAGCCCAGATCGAGGAATCCAGCATGAATAACGCGCCCGTTATCGACCTGTCACTACGCACGCCGAGCCAGATCATTTCCGACAAGGGCTTCAGGCTAGGGGTGCTGCAAGTTGTGTGGTTCCGCTTGATACGGCCCGCTACCGTGGGATCGCTATGGGCGGCGATCGGCGTCTATACGTATCGGTACTTGATGCCGTTCAACGAAGCCGAACTGCCCGTCGAACAGCTGATTTCGTACATGGGCGCGATCGCCGCGATCGCAATGGCATTGATCGCATGGATGATCGTGTCGCGCGTCGCGCACCCGTTTGCGTCAAGGTCGAGGATGCAGCGGCTCGTCAGACGTACGGCTGGATTGACCGTCGAGCCGGGACCGTTTGCGGCGGCGTCGCTGAAATGCCGTGGCGCGGTGGCCCGGATCTTCGTCGCATCGCACGACGCAAACGGACTGATGGCGGCGTTGCGCACGATGTCGGAGCCGGAAGTGGAGGGCGACGACGAAGGGCCGGCCGACGCGCCGATCGGCGGCGAGCCGGTCACGGCGCGCTGGTACGACTCGTCGCTGCTCGCGCCGCATGGCGGGCCATTGAACATGCCGATCAGAGTTCGTTATGTGATGGGTAGTCGTCCGATGACCGATACAGAGCTTTGAGTACGCGGTAGCACTCACAGGAGTGCTGCTCGAGCATTGCTCTTTTCTTGATGACGACGCCGCTGCGGTCATGCGTGACGATCTCCGTGGCGCCAAGTGCATGTAGCGCGGAGCGCACCGAACGAGCGGTGACGCCGAGCGCGCGCGCAACCGTTACCGCGGAGGTGTCGACCGTGTCGGATTCGCAGCGGTCCGCGAGCGCGAGCAACCGGCATGCAACCTGCTGTTCGATCGAATGGAGCCTTGCACATGCGGCCATCTGCAGGATCTCGGCGAACATGAGCTCGACATACTGGAGCAAGCGGGCTTCCACCCACGGCTCTTCCTTCAGGCAGGCCAGCAGCGCCGTCTCGCTACAGCGAAACGCGGTGCCTGACGAAGCGACCACCGTGCGAAACGGCATTGAGCCGCTGCGTGTGATGACGGGCCAGCCGGCAAACCCGTTGCGCCCGATCGTGACGAGCTCGATCGAACGGCCGTCTTCGAGAACGCATTCGTGCGCGAAGCGGGCAGTCAGCGGGAAGTAGACATGATGAAAGGTTTCATTGCAATCGCACACCACCTGACCTGCTTGCAGGTCTATACATACAAAGTCGTCGACACGTTCAAGCAGGTGCAGCCGGCGTGACAGCACGTTTAGCACGCCGTCATAGTCGGCAAAGCGCACGCTCGACGTTTGGGGTTCGGACGTTTGTGCAGACCGGGCAGTGGCAAGGAGCTTGTCTTGAGTCATGAGGCTTCGCTTTGTTTCATGTTTTAGCGCTCGTCCAATAAACGCGGCAGCGGGAGCCGAAAATTCGTCGTACGTTTCACGGCTTCCGCACCGCTGCCATTTTGCGCGCAGACAGACCGATGCGAATCCATCACAGCCTTTCCGCACAATAGGTAAGGATGCATCCTTGAGGAGGAAGACGTCGTGTCGAAGAGGAACCGTGATGCCCCGGCGCTCATGTATGCGTCGGGGGCACATGATGCGACATTGTGCGACCGTTTGCGCGAAGCCGGATGGTCGGTCGAACTCATCAGCAGCGCGCACGAACTGGAACGAACGCTCAGACATACGTCGGCGCCCAACGTCGGCCTGCTCGAGATCGGCGATGAAAACGTCAGCGCGATCGGCAGCATTGTCGAGTCCTGTCTCGGCGCACCGCAGGTGCACTGGATAGCCGCCGTCACGACGAACCAGTTGCGGCGTACCGCAACGCGCGAGCTGATCGGCTGCTACTGTCTTGATTACGTTTTTTTGCCATATACGTTCGATGTCGTCGAGTCTGCTTTGCGCCGTGCGCTGCGTCTCGCTTCGCTGGTGCGAGACACCCCACATGCGCCGCCGGTTTCGGGCGCTCAAACACTGATCGGACGTAGCGAGCCGATACAGGCTCTGCAGCGTGAGATCCAAAAGGTCGCGTACACGGATGCACCGCTCTTCATCGCCGGCGAATCGGGCAGTGGCAAAGAACTAACCGCTCGGGCAGTGCACGATGCATCGGCGCGCGCTAGTGGGCCGTTTGTTGCGATCAACTGCTGTGCGATTCCGTCGACACTCGTACAAAGCGAACTCTTCGGGCACGAACGCGGCGCGTTTACCGATGCCGAGCGCCGCAAGATCGGTCATATCGAAGCGGCCAATGGCGGCACGCTGTTTCTTGACGAGATAGGCGATCTGCCGTTCGAATGCCAGGTGACGCTGCTGCGTTTCGCACAGGACAGTACGATTCAACGGCTGGGTAGCGACGTTTCGATTCCGCTCGACGTACGCATTGTTTCAGCCACTCACGTCGATCTTGAAGGGGCGGTGCGCGACCAGTCGTTTCGCTTCGACCTTTATCACCGGCTGTGCGTTCTTCGTATCGACATACCGCCGCTGCGAGACCGCGGCACTGACATCCATTTGCTCGCGTTTCATTTACTGGGTCTGTACGGGGGCGAACGTAAGTCGCGGATTCACGGCTTTACGCCCTCGGCTTTGCGCGCAATGCTGCTGCACGACTGGCCCGGCAATGTACGTGAATTGGCGAATCGCGTGCGGCGCGCCATCGTGATGGCGGACGGCGCCTATATTCGTTCAACTGATCTTGGGCTTGCCGAGCCGCCCGCGCGCCGCGCTTTGACGCTTGCCGGCGCGCGTGAAGAGGCCGAGCGCAATTGCCTGATCGAAGCGCTGATCGCACACGGCAATCGTTCAAACGAGGTAGCCCAAGAACTCGATATCTCGCGAATTACGCTTTATCGGCTAAGGATGCGGCATGGTCTGCAGGATGTCGCGGGGTTCGGTTCGCAAGGCCTGTCGGAGCGTCGCAAGTGAAAGCGATGAACGATCGAAGCCATATTGCACACGCCGCGCGATTCGCGGTTTGCATGCTCGGCATGCTTGCTGCGACGCTAAACCCGTCCGTTGCCGGGAGGGCGCAAGACATTGCTCCCGCCGACGCGGTGATCGCAGTGCCGGCACCCGATGCCGGCGATGAGCGCCGCTTTATGCACGGCATCGGCCAGGCGGATGCGGGCAACGGTAAGACATGGGTCTTCTTTAGCAGTTCTGGTTTGCCGCCGCGCGGCGCGAATCGCAATGGCAGCTGGCCACATGACGTCTATGTCGGCGAATGGATGTCGGGCGATCCGCGCGTGTCGCGCGTGCGCATATTCGTCAAACGGCCCGAGGCGCAGGAACCTGTCTCCGTTGCACAGAATTCAAGCGGCAACATCTTCATCACGTTCGAGGACGGCTGGAATGCCCCGCGTAACGTGAGTCAGCGGTACGGTGTCTACCGGCGGAATCTTTCGCCGATCAAGCCCTATCCGAACGATGTCGAATCGGGCGGCCATTCGGGGCATGTCGCGGCGGTCGGCGAGCGGTTCGTCGTGTTCTACTCGGCAGATTGGGTACAAGGCGGTGGAGTCGGTAACCTCGGCACCGGCGGCGGCGTCTACGCGAATATTTACGATGGACGCGGGCGCACGACAGGACATGTCGATGTGGCGGCCCGTGTGCGCGAATGGTGGCCCGTTGTTGCAGGTTCGCCGAGCCATGCATTGCTGGTGTGGCAAAAATATGTCCCCGGCAGCACGATCGCGTTGCTCGAGTATGCGTTGCTCGATCCGCGCACCGGCAAGCTGATCCGTCCGTCCGAAAGCGTCGATTCCTACCGTGTTCAGTATTACGTGTATGCCGCGGCCTACGTGCCCGACATCGAGCGGTTCATCGTCGTCGCGACGCTCGATAACGGCCGGGCTGTCGCGTTCCTCGTCGACGACGAAGGTCGCCGCACCGCGGAGCTCGCGTGTTTGCCCGCGGTCGTGCGCGAAAGCAGCATGGCCGTGGCAGGCAGCGCCGCGTATGTAGCGACGCAAGACGGCCGGCTGATGACGCTTGCGCTGGAAGGCGACCGCATCGCGCTGCGAGGTACGCAGCGTGCGCCGTTTGCATGGGGCAACACGGGCACTACCGGCATTGCGAGCGGTGGCGACACGCTGCATTTTGTGTCGCTGTCACCCTCAGGCTTACGCGAGGCGGACTTCGACACGCACAACGAGGTTGCGGCTGCGCCTGCAGATCGCTGTATCGCGCGCGCGGCGCAATGACGAGTCGGTCATTAGAACGGTTAGGGCGGAGGCGAACATGTGTGGAATCGTGGCGGGAGTGACCCAGCGCAACATTGTTCCGATGTTACTGGAGGGATTGAAGCGCCTTGAATACCGTGGCTACGATTCATGTGGCGTCGCGGTGCTTCAACATGGCACGCCACGGCGTGTGCGCACGCTGGCGCGAGTGCGAGCGCTGGAGACTGACGTACGAACGCAAGCGCTGGATGGTTCGACTGGCATCGCACATACCCGCTGGGCGACGCATGGCGTGCCGGCAATCGACAACGCGCATCCTATTTTCTCGCGCGACCAGATTGCAGTCGTGCATAACGGCATCATCGAGAACTATGAGGAACTGCGCGAGTCTCTGCTGGCGCAGGGCTACGAGTTCAGCAGCCAGACCGATACCGAAGTCATTGCGCATCTGATTCACAGCCACTATTGCGGCGATCTGCTTGCCGCCGTTCACAACACCACGCGCGTGCTGCGCGGTACGTACGCGGTCGCCGTGATATGCCGGGACGAACCGCGGCGCGTGATCGGCGCACGGCACGGTTCGCCGCTCGTTGTCGGGCTGGCGGACGACAGCGCGTTCCTCGCCTCCGATACGTTTGCGCTTGCAAACTGCGCGACGCGATTCATCTATATCGAGGACGGCGACATCGCCGACCTCATGCACGGCGAAGTTAGGATCATCGATCCCGATGGCCACGAAGTTGCGCGCGAAATTCGAGCCGTGCCGAGGCAGGAGGCCGACGCCGAACTCGGCGCGTATCGGCACTATATGCAGAAGGAAATCTTCGAGCAGCCTGTTGCCGTTGCGCGGACGGCCGCTCATGTGCATTCGCTCGATACCGACCCGTTCGGCACGGCGGCTCCCGAGGTTTTTGCCGATGTAGAGCGCGTGCTGATGCTCGGCTGCGGCACCAGTCACTTCGCCGCGCTTACCGCGCGCCACTGGTTCGAGCGTCTCGCCGGCGTACCGGCGCATGCGGAAATATCGAGCGAGTACCGGTACCGCGATCACGTCAAGGAACGCGGCACGCTGGTCGTGCCAATCTCGCAGTCGGGCGAAACCGCCGATACGCTCGCCGCGCTGCGCTACGCGCAGTCGATGGGTGAAGCGCTTACGCTGACGATCTGCAACGTTGCTGCTAGCGCGATGGTCAGGCAAAGCAAGTGGGCGTTCGTCACGCAGGCGGGGCCGGAAATCGGCGTTGCGTCGACGAAGGCATTTACGACGCAACTCGCCGCGCTGTTCCTGCTTGCGTTGACGATCGGCCGCCGGCGCGGCCGTATCGGCGATGAAGCGGCGATTGTCTATCTGCGTCAGCTTTCGGGGCTGCCCGATGCGCTGCGCAGCGTGCTGGCGCGCGAGCCTCAGATCATGGCGTGGGCAGAGGAACTGCATCACAAAGAGAATGCGCTGTTCCTTGGGCGTGGCTTGCACTATCCGATTGCTTTGGAAGGCGCGCTGAAGCTGAAGGAGATCTCCTATGTTCACGCCGAAGGCTATCCTGCCGGCGAGCTCAAGCATGGACCGCTAGCGCTGGTCACCGATGCGATGCCCGTGATCGTCACCGCGCCGAACGACATGCTCCTCGACAAGCTGAAATCGAACATCCAGGAAGTTCGCGCACGCGGCGGACAGCTTTATGTGATTGCAGATGCGGACACGCAATTTGCAAGTTCCGCAGGCATACGCGTGATACGGATGCCCGCTTACTATGGCCCGCTATCGCCCGTGCTGCACGTGGTTGCCTTTCAAATGCTGGCTTATCACGTTGCTTGCCTGCGCGGCACCGATGTCGACAAACCGCGCAATCTCGCGAAGTCGGTGACGGTTGAATGAACTGTCAGTG
>DASXXR010000298.1:0-18894 GCA_036502945.1 Paraburkholderia sp.
TCGTTCTTCAGGCATTATGACTAAGAGAAAAGTGATTCCGAGTCTGCGATCACTCGCAGATCAAGAGCGCGCAACGGCCAAGAAGGCCCGCGCATCGTGGCAGATGTTCACGATTATGGCAGAGTTTATCGAGGCGACCGAATACCTGTCGGAGATCCGACCGGCCGTCAGCATCTATGGTTCAGCACGGCTGAAACCGAACTCGCCGTACTACAAACTTGCCATGCAAATCGCCCGCAAACTGTCCGATGCGGGCTTCGCCGTCATCTCCGGCGGCGGCCCCGGCATTATGGAAGCGGCCAATAAAGGCGCGCATGCGGGCAAGGCGCCTTCGGTCGGTCTGAACATCGAATTGCCGCATGAGCAGTCGGGCAACCAATGGCAGGACATCTCGCTGCGCTTCCGGCATTTCTTCACGCGCAAGGTCACGTTCGTGAAAAACTCGGACGCGGTGATCGTGATGCCCGGCGGCTTCGGCACGCTCGACGAACTCGCCGAGGTGCTAACGCTGATCCAGACGAAAAAGTCGCGCCACGTGCCGATCATTCTCGTCGGCGGCGAGTTCTGGAAGGGCTTGCTCGGCTGGTTCAAGGAAGCGCTGGTGCCGATGGGCCTTATCAATCCGGAAGACATGAACCTGATGCAGGTTATCGACGATCCCGATCAAGTGCTCGAAGCTGTGCTGTCGTTTTACGAAGAGCGCGAGGAAGCGGAGCCGCAATCGGCGAAGTCGGACGAAGACCGGATGTTTTATCTGTGATGTGATTTCGCTGAATGCATCGAGCCGCGCTCGATGCATTCAGCGTCGAAGCTCGCCGGGTTCGTGCTGTTCCGGCAAACCCCGCCTGCCCTATTGAAACGCCACTTCCGCGAAACTGCGCAGCTTGCGGCTATGCAGGCGATGCAGCCCGTCGGCGCGCAGCAGTTCCATTGCCGCCACGCCGATCTGCAAATGCTGATCGACCTGCGCGCGATAAAACTGATCGGCCATGCCAGGCAGCTTCAGCTCGCCGTGCAGCGGCTTGTCCGACACGCACAATAGCGTGCCGTACGGCACGCGAAAGCGGAAGCCGTTCGCGGCGATCGTCGCGCTTTCCATGTCCAGCGCAATGGCACGGCTTTGCGACAGCCGCTGCACCGGTTCGCGATGGTCGCGCAGTTCCCAGTTGCGGTTGTCGACGCTCGCGACGGTCCCCGTGCGCATCACACGCTTCAGTTCCACGCCGTCGAGCCGCGTGACCTGCGCTACCGCGCGCTCCAGCGCCACCTGCACTTCCGCGAGCGCGGGAATCGGCACCCACAGCGGCAAATCGTCGTCGAGCACGTGATCTTCGCGCACATAGCCGTGCGCGAGCACGTAGTCGCCGAGGCGCTGCGTGTTGCGCAGCCCCGCGCAGTGGCCGAGCATGATCCACGCGTGCGGACGCAGCACGGCGATATGGTCGGTGATCGTCTTCGCATTCGACGGACCGACGCCGATGTTGATCATCGTGATCCCGCCGCCGTCCGCGCGCTTCAGGTGATACGCGGGCATCTGCGGCAGCCGCGGCGCCGGCGTGCCTTCGCTGTCCTGCTCGACGAGGTTCGCGTTGTACGTGACCACGTCGCCCGGTTCGACGAACGACGAGTACCCGCTGCGATAGGCGCGCACGTCGGCGTCGTCGGAATGCGCCATCATCGTGCGGCCGAGCTTGACGAATTCGTCGATGTAGAACTGATAGTTCGTGTACAACACGTAGTTCTGGCAATGCGTCGGCGAGGTCGCCGTATAGTGCTTCAGCCGATGTAGCGAGAAATCGACGCGCGCCGCCGTGAAGAGCGCAAGCGGATGCGGCTCGCCCGGCAGCGGCTCATACGTGCCGTTGACGATGCGATCGTCGAGCAGCGCGAGATCCGGCGTATCGAACACGTCGCGCATCGCGATCAGACGGTCGCGGTCGAGATCGCCTTCCAGATGGATGCCTTCCGCGAACGCGAAATGAATTGGAATCGGCTGGTCCGACACGCCGACTTCGATCGCCACGTGATGATTTTTTGCCAGCAGCCGCAACTGTTCGCGATAGTAATTGCCGAACAGATCGGGGCGTGTCACCGTCGTCTCGAACACGCCCGGACCCGCAACGAAGCCGTATGACCGGCGCGAGTCGATATGCGTGTTGACCTCGGTGCGCACGCGCACGAACGGATAGCACGCGCGCACGCGCCGCTCGAACGGCTCATTGCGCCGATAGCGCGCAAAAGCGTCGCGCAGGAACGAGGTGTTCTCTTCATAGATCGCGGAAAGACGCGTGACGGCGGCAGCGGCGTCGTCGAAAGCCTCGGTTTGAAACGCGCTGGCAGGCGTCTGCACCAGGCGTTGATTGGTCTCGTAGTTCATTGTCGCGTGCCTCGGTTGGTGAGGCGACATTACCACGGAACCCGCGTTCCGAGACCACCGGGCACCGTGCGAATGCGGTTCTGCACACGCGCCGCACAGACCGGACGAAAGCGGCGCAAAATAAGGCGCTCACGCGCTTCGGCATGACCGGATTTGCTAGAATTGCGCCACCTTATCGGAGAATCACCATGAAGCCGCTCCTTCCCGTCGTCGCTGCGCTGACCTTCGCCGTATGCGGCGTGGCGCTGGCCGCGCCGCCTGCCGCAGACCCGCAGGCCGCAGCCGAGGCGCAGTCCGCCAACGAACGGGCCGGCCTGCCTGACCTCGCGGCCATTAACCGTCCGGCTGCGGAAGTCAGCTCGAAGGTCGAAATCAACGTGCCGCGCACGCCGAGCTTTTACGAGCGTAGCGGCAACGGCACCGAAATCACCGAATTCCGCGATCGCGGCAAGCCTGTCGAGATCGATGTCCGCTCGAACTTCGGCACGCGCTACCAGATGAGTGCGCCGACCGACACCTCGCCGCAGGTCCACGATAGCGCCCGCCCGGCCACGCGCCTGCCGTCGGTGAACCTGCACTACTGAACGACGGAACCGGCGCGCCACGGCCCGCCGGCCGCCACACCGTTTCGCGCCGTTTTCATCTTCATCCCGCACCAGGACGAGCGCGCTTTCAACTTCGCTTTCAACCTGTTTGCCCCGCTTCGCGCAACTGGCTTCAAGACGCCAGCCGACCAACCTGACCTGACGTCTCCCGCATGGCTGTTTTCACCGCTGTCACCGAACCTCAACTCGCACAATGGCTGCGCCACTACGATCTCGGCGACATCGTCGAGTTTCGCGGCATCACGTCCGGTATTGAGAACAGCAACTTCTTTCTGACCACGACGGGTGGCGAATATGTCCTCACTCTCTTCGAAAAACTAACCGCCGGTCAATTGCCGTTCTATCTGGAGCTAATGCGGCATCTGGCCGCGCATCGGGTGCCGGTGCCCGATCCGATGGTGCGCGACGACGGCATGCTGTTCGGCATGCTGCACGGCAAGCCGGCCGCGATCGTCACGAAGCTGGAGGGCGCGCCGGAACTCGCGCCGGGCGTCGAGCATTGCATCGAAGTGGGGCAAATGCTCGCGCGGATGCACCTCGCGGGCCGCGAATTTGCGAGCCGTCAGCCGAACCTACGCAGCTTGCCGTGGTGGGAGGAAACCGTGCCCGCGCTGCTGCCGCTTGCAAGCGACCCACAACGCAAGCTGCTGACCGCGGAGCTCGCGCACCAGCGCGCCTTCTTCGCGTCAAGCGACTACGCGGCGCTGCCCGAAGGCCCATGCCACTGCGACCTGTTCCGCGACAACGTGCTGTTCGCGCACGCCGCGTCCGGCAGCGGCCACGCAGTCCGGCTGGGCGGCTTCTTCGACTTCTATTTCGCGGGCTGCGACAAGTGGCTGTTCGACGTCGCGGTCACCGTCAACGACTGGTGCGTCGATCTCGCTACCGGCCAGCTCGACGACCTCCGCGTTCAAGCGCTATTGCGCGCGTACCAGACCGTGCGCCCATTCACGCCTCAGGAAAACCGGCATTGGGGCGACATGCTGCGTGCGGGTGCGTACCGTTTCTGGGTGTCGCGCCTGTATGATTTCCACAAACCCCGCGCAGCCGAGCTGCTGAAACCGCATGACCCCGGTCATTTCGAGCGCATCCTTCGCGAACGCCTGCAAGGCGTTGCACTCCCAGGCATTCATACCTCATGCAACTGATCGAAGTCCCCGCGAAAACCGGCTATGTATGGTTCCGGCAGGGTATCTGGCTGTTCCGCAAGAACCCGCTCGCGTTTCTGACGCTGTTCTTCGCCTACCTGCTGGTGATGACCCTGATGTCGCTGATTCCGCTTATCGGCGGCGTGCTGCCGCTGCTGCTGATTCCGGGCGTAGCGGTCGGCTTCATGGCGGCGTGCCGCGATACCATCGCCGGCAAACCGGTATTTCCGACCATCCTGGTCGACGGCTTCCGTTCGTATGGCGCCACCGTTGCAAAGCGTCTGCTTCTGCTCGGCGCGCTGTATATCGTGGCGATGGCAGTCGTGCTGACCGGGTCCGCGCTCGCTGACGGCGGGGTGCTGCTGCACCTGATGCTGAGCGGCGAGTCGATGCAGCCCGAAGCCATCGCGAGCAGCAACATTCCGCTCGCCGTCCTCACCGCGCTCGCTTTCTACGTTCCCGTTGCGATGCTTTTCTGGTTTTCGCCGGTTCTTTCCGCGTGGCATGACGTGCCGCCGCTCAAGGCGATGTTTTTCAGCGTCATCAGTTGCTGGCGCAACCGCGGCGCGTTCATCGTCTATGGCGCGTTGTGGTTTGCGGTTGCGATCACGGTGTCGCTCGGTTTATCCGCGCTGCTGCAGGCACTCGGCGCCGGCAACCTCGCACTAGTCGTGCTGATGCCGGCATCGATCATCGTCACCACCATGCTCTACTGCTCGTTCTACGCGACCTACCGCGGATGCTTCGGCGTGCCGGCGCCGGAACAGCAGCCGGCCCCGCCTGCGATCTGATCGAAATCAGCTTGCCCTTTGCCTGCCGCTCAGGCGCCCGCCAGGCGGGCGCCGGGTGGTTGCTCGCCAGCTGCGCGTAAATGCGGCACAATGGTTTGCACGCAATCCATTCGTACGCTCTTTTTGTTCGAGATGCATCATGACCCAGCGTCCCGCCTTTCCCCTCACGCTCGATGAGCAACTGTGCTTCGCGCTCTATTCCACCTCGCTTGCAATGACGAAGGCTTACAAGCCGCTACTCGACAAGCTCGGCCTGACCTACCCGCAATATCTGACGATGCTCGTGCTATGGGAAAGCGACGATATGGCGGTCAAAGACATCGCCGCCCGGCTGAATCTCGATTCGGCGACGATTACACCCCTGCTCAAGCGTCTCGAGACGCAGGGGTATGTCGAACGGATTCGCGGCGTCGAAGACGAACGGCTCGTCTATATCCGCCTGACGAAAGCCGGCACATCGCTCAAGCGCGCCGCCCGCGACGTGCCCGCTGAAATCTTCTGTGCGACCCAGCAAACGCCCGACTTCCTGGTCCGCCTGCGCGACGACCTGACGCGTCTGCGCGGCACGCTCAACGAGCACCTCGAACGCGATTGAAAGTGATCATGCCGGTATCGAAGCGATAGATATTTTAATTTGCACGCAAATGATTTGTACGATATCTTTATCAGATGCCGAATCGACGGCGAGCGCCGCACAGAGCGGCACCCCTTAAGCCAACCTCAGGAACGGAGAAACAAAATGAACGTACTTTACAAGGCAACCGCAACCAGCACGGGTGGACGTGACGGCCGCGCAGTCTCGTCGGATCAGGTTCTGGACGTGAAACTGGCCGCGCCCCGCGAACTGGGCGGCAACGGTGCGCAAGGCACGAACCCGGAGCAACTGTTCGCGGCCGGTTATTCGGCGTGTTTCCTGAGCGCAATGAAGTTCGTCGCGGGGCAGCGCAAACAGGCGGTTCCGGCCGATACGACGGTGACAGCCGATGTCGGCGTCGGCCCGAACGACAACGGCGGCTTCAAACTGGATATCGAACTGCGCGTGTCGCTGCCGGGTCTTGAAGCTGCTGCTGCGCGCGAGTTGGTCGAGGCAGCGCATCAGGTTTGCCCGTATTCGAACGCAACGCGCGGCAATGTCGACGTGCGCGTGAAGGTACTTTGAATCCGCACGATTGAGCCGGCCGGCGTCAAGACAAGCAACGCCGACCAGGCCGACGCCCGGCAAAGCAGCGTCTAGGCAGCGCCCGCCTTTCGCATGAAAGGCGGGCGTTGTTCTTGCGTGTGACGTTCGCAGCCTGCGTATCGCGGTTGATCTCCATCCGAGATACGCGTGCCCCCGATTGGGCGCCAGTAAGGCGGGTAACTTCAAAAATCGATCGCCATGACAAACGCGCGGCAGCTCAACGCCTCCTTCGACACCGGCCTCGTCTGGTTCCGCCGCGACCTGCGCACCGGCGACCATGCCGCGCTCTACCATGCGCTCAAGCACTGCCGGCGCGTATGGTGCACGTTCGTATTTGACACGACAATCCTGCAACCGCTCATCGACACAGCACGCGAGCAGCAACCGGCGCACACGCCGCAGGATCGGCGCGTCGAATTCATCCTCGCATCCGTCGCGGAACTCGATCAGTCGTTGCGCGACGGCGGGGGCGGCCTCATCGTCCTGCATGGCGACCCGCGCGAAGTCGTTCCCGCGCTCGCGGACCGATTGCAGGCCAAAGCCGTTTTCACGAACCACGACTACGAACCATCCGCCATCGAGCGCGACGCAGCCGTCGCCGAGCGCCTGCGCAACGCGCATCGCGAACTGATCACGTTCAAGGACCAGGTGATATTCGAGCGGGACGAGATCCTGAACGGGCAGCGCAAGCCCTTCACGGTATTCACGCCGTACCGGAACGCGTGGTTGAAGCACGTGACGCCATTTGACCTGAAGCCCTACCCAGTCGAGCGCTACGCGTCCAGTCTGGCCGCTCCGCCCGCGGACCTCGACCGACGTTTGCCGTCGCTCGACGGCCTGGGCTTCGCGAAAAGCAACCTTGCCGAACTGAAGCTGCCACCCGGCATGAGCGGCGCGCAGCGGTTGCTCGGAGACTTCCTGACGCGCATCGCCGGTTACGCCGAGCGCCGCGATTTTCCAGCGGCTGCCGGGCCGAGCTATCTGTCGGTGCATCTACGTTTCGGCACGATATCGATCAGGGCGCTCGCACGCGTCGCCCACGAACTGTCGCTTCAACCCGACGGACAGGGCGCAACGACGTGGCTATCGGAACTGATCTGGCGGGACTTCTACTTCATGATTCTGGCGCACCATCCGCGGCTTGCGAACGGCGTGTCGTTCAAGATGGAATTCGACGAAATCCGCTGGGAAAAAGGCCGCGATGCGAACCTCGCTTTCGCGGCGTGGTGCGACGGTCGCACCGGCTACCCGCTAGTCGACGCCGCCATGCTGCAGCTGAACCGGACGGGCTATATGCACAACCGCCTGAGGATGGTCACGGCGAGCTTTCTCGTGAAGGATCTGGGCATCGATTGGCGTCTCGGCGAGCGGTATTTCGCCGACCGGCTGAACGATTTCGACTTCTCGGCAAACAATGGCGGGTGGCAATGGGCTGCATCGACGGGATGCGACGCGCAGCCGTGGTTCCGGATCTTCAACCCGGTAACGCAATCGGAGAAATTCGATCCGCAGGGGCGCTTTATCAAGCGCTATCTGCCGCAGCTGGAAAAGATGCCGCCGAAATGGATTCATGCGCCGTGGCTAGCCGACGACGAACAATTGACCCAATGGGGCGTAATGCTTGGGGAGAACTACCCGCGGCCAATTGTGGATCACGCCGAAGCACGGCAACTCACATTGACGCGTTTCGGGATCTTGCGGCCGCGGTAGACGGAGGTGGCAGACAACTCAACGCTGTGCCCGCCACGAACAGGCCACGATTAGTGGTGGCTCATCCACGACGGCTGACGGCGCACCGCCTCACGATCGATCTTGCGCATGCGAAATTCGAGATCGTGGATATCAGTGGCTTGCGCCAGATAGGCGTCGTTACGCTCTTTAGCGATCTGGTCGGGGGACTGGGTCAGGAACAGAAAAAGGCGGCTGAGCAGGTACATGGTTTAACCTCCAAATGGGTTCTAGGTATTTACCCCTAGTTGATTACCCGAATTATAGGGAAAACCCTGACCTCACGCTACCTTTTCTTTAAAGAGACGCGTAATTCTCATTGCAACCGCGACGCCGTCCTGCCCACGGCCTCCGCAGCGTTGGTTCGACGCTGATATCTGAAGAACTCCCAAACCAGATTGCTCGCGTCCGGTCCCTTCGACGAATGAAACGGCACGGCATCGTCGCCGCCGCTCCACGCGTGGCCGAGCGCCTGAACGCGGCATAGCCGCACCACTCGCCTGCCGCCGCGAATGTAGTCGCGGGTGACGACGGTGGCTTTGCGCTCCTCTTTCACGTCGCCGGCCTTGCGCGCGCCATTCGCGTCGATCAACCCATTCAGGCGCACGAACTGGGTGGTCAACTGCTCGGCGTTGACCGGCGCAACCACCCGGTCGGTCTCGCCCTGCACGATGATCGCCGGCATGCCCGGATAGGCGTCGACGTCGACGGCCCGATCGACAAGGGCGACGGGATCGTGGTGCGTGCCCCGCCGCATTACATCCATCGCGGTGATGCCGGAGTGCGCTTCGCCGAGCGCCGGCCCCGAATGCAGCGCGACAGCGGCGAAACGGTCCGGGTACTGAAGCGCCAGCAGCGACGCGAGCCCCGCGCCCGCGGACAACCCCGCGACATACACCCGCTCGGCATCGAAACCATGCTCGGCGACAAGCGCATCTACAAGCGACACCACCGCGAGCACTTCCGCACCGCCGGCGCTGTCCGAATTGTCATACCAATGCCAGCAGCGGTGTGCGTGAACATGTTTCGACTGCTCCGGATACACCACTGCGAAGCCGAAGCGGTCGGCCAGCAGATTCATCCGCGTGCCTTCCGCGAATTCGTCGATGGATTGCTTGCAGCCATGGAGCATCACGACAAGCGGCGCGCCCCGCAGAGAGCGGCCCGATGGCAGATAAAGGCCGTAGTGAAGATGATTGACGAGGCGGCCGGGCGCGGCGGGCGCTGAATGAAACGAACGCGTCCACGAACCGCTAGCCCAGGCCGCGGCGCGCGGCCGCACGCGCGATTCGCGAACACCCGCGTGCGGCGCGTCGCGCGACGCTGGCTTGCGCACCTTGGCTGCAGGCTTCGCCGCCGGTCGTGCCGGACGCATCGAGGCGCCCTTCAAGGTTGCGCGGGTATGTTCCGCCTGGATGGCGATCAATCGCTTGATGCCGCCAAGCCAGATTTTTGTCAGGCTTTTTGCCATGAATACCTCGCAAAAAGGGGTCGGTGCGTCGGCCCATCGACGGGCCGTTGTGCATTGCACAATAACATCAATCCCACTGCGATGCCGTCGGTTGCTCAACCGACCGTTTCTGTCGGATTAGCACGGTCCTCCTACGGTAAGTTGCGCACGCCAGTACCAATATCCACCGATCCGGGCTTGCCGCCGCACATATCGGTACCGGGTTGCACTCTTATACTTATAAAATACGCGCTCGCTGACAGGCCGCCGCCGTTCTACGGCGCCGCAAGCCCTTCTCCCGCTTTCCATTTCGCGCAACGCCTGTTGCTTTTTCGTCATGCCCGACTTGCCCCGCCACTTTTGGTACACGATCAGCAGCTTCGGCGGCGCAAGCGTGACGCTGCCGCTGACGCTTGCGATCGCGCTGTGGCTGGCAGTGGGTTATTCATCGCGCATCGCGGGCGGCTGGCTGCTCTTGATCGCGTGCGCCGCGTCGATCGTTACCGCGACCAAGCTCGCGTTTCTCGGCTGGGGCATCGGCGTGCGCGAGTGGGATTTCACCGGCTTGAGCGGCCACGCGATGATGTCGACAGCCGTGTATCCGGCCGTGTTCTTCGTGGCGCTTCTACCCGCAAGGCCGGCGGTTCGCCTCGCCGGCATCGCAGCCGGTTTTGGCGTCGGCGTCGCGATCAGCTTTTCGCGGGTGGTCGTCGAAGCGCACTCGCCTTCGGAGGCGATCGCCGGTTGTCTGATGGGCGCGCTGAACGCGCTGATTTTCATTCGTCTCGCGTGGCACGCAACGCCGCGCCGCAGCCCGCTTTCGACAGTGCCGGTCATCGTCAGCCTGCTGGTGCTGATGGCGGCGCTGCACAACGTGCACGTGCCGACCCATCGCTGGGTCGAACATATCGCGCTGAAAGTGTCGGGGCACACACGGCCGTTCGTCCGCGCGCGCTGGAAAGCCGCGCATGACGATAGCAGCCAGACGCTCTACGCGCCGCTGTCCCACACCCACCACGCGCTCGCACCGTTGCAGCCGCGGATCGTCTGAGCGTTCATTGTTTCGTCTCCCGTTCCAATGCGCTTACCGTTATAACCCGGGATATATTACGATAGCGCTTTTTCTCCCTTTCGCTTAGTTAATCCTCGGTGCCCGATTCCATGCCCATGTCCCGTCGCCTCTTCAAGCACGCGCTCGTTGCCGCCGTCGTTTCGTTTGCCGTCTGCGCGCAGGCCCGCGCCGATGAACTGATCGTCTCTGCCGCCGCAAGTCTGACCAACGCGTTCAAGGCGGTCGGCGACGCATTCGAGCAGCAGCACCCCGGCACGAAACTGCTGTTCAACTTCGGCGCGTCCGATGTCCTCATGCAGCAAATCGCCAAGGGCGCGCCAGCGGACGTGTTCGCATCGGCGGATCAAAAAGCGATGGACAAGGCAGCGGCCGAAAAAGTCATCGTCCCGGCCACACGCAAGGATTTCGCAGCCAATTCGCTAGTGCTGATCGTACCGTCGGACAGCCGCTTCGCGCCCGCATCGCTCAGCGAGCTGAGCGCGGCAAGCGTCAAGCGCGTAGCCTACGGCGACCCGGCTTCGGTGCCGGTCGGCCGCTATACGGAAGGCGCGCTGAAGGCGGCCGGCGTGTGGGACGCGGTCAGCGCAAAAGGCGTGCTCGCCGCGAACGTACGACAGAGCCTCGACTACGTGTCGCGCGGCGAAGTCGACGCCGGCTTCGTATTCGGCACCGACGCCGCGATCATGCCCGACCGCGTCAAGGTCGCGATGACCGTGCCAACGCAAGCGCCGATCACCTATCCGATCGCGCAGGTGGAAGGCAGTCGTCACGCGGCCGATGCGCAGTCGTTCATTGCCTTCGTGCTGTCGCCGGCCGGGCAGGACGTGCTGGCCAAATACGGCTTCAAACCGGCAACCGCGCGCTGACCCGCTACCCCGCCCACAAGACCAACACCGCCTCATCATGGAACAAGCCTGGGTGCCGCTGCTGCTGTCGCTGAAAGTGGCGGGCTGGGCGACCGCGCTCAATCTGGTGTTCGGCGTCGCCGCGGGCCTTGGGCTGTCGCGCTGGCGTTCGGGCGCACGCGACATCGTCGATTCGCTGTTGACGCTGCCGCTCGTCATGCCGCCGACGGTGCTCGGCTACTACCTGCTCGTGCTGCTCGGCCGGCGCGGCGTATTCGGCGCATGGCTCGACCGGCTCGGCATTCAACTGGTGTTCACCTGGCAAGGCGCGGTGATCGCATCGGCGGTGGTGGCGTTTCCGCTCGTGTTGAAGTCGGCGCGCGCGGCATTCGAATCCGTCGATCCGCAACTGGAACGCGCCGCGCGCACGCTCGGCATCACGGAGACGGCCATTTTCTTCCGCGTGACGCTGCCGCTCGCGACCCGCGGCATTCTCGCCGGCACGCTGCTCGCGTTCGCTCGCGCGCTCGGCGAATTCGGCGCGACGCTGATGATTGCCGGCAACCTGCCCGGACGCACACAAACGCTGTCGGTTGCGGTGTATGCCGCAGTCCAGGCAGGCGACGACAGTACCGCCAACTTTCTGGTGCTGGTGACTTCGGTGACATGCGTGGTGATCCTGCTGCTGGCCGGCCGGCTCGTGCCGCAACATTCGTTGATGACGTCCCGCTGACATGCCGCTCACCGTCGACATCCGCAAGACCCTCATGAGCGCCGAGCGCTGCTTCACCCTCGACGTATCGTTCACGACAACATCCCAGCGCGTCGTGCTGTTCGGACCGTCGGGCGCGGGCAAAAGCCTGACGCTGCAGGCGATCGCCGGCCTGCTGCGGCCCGACGAAGGAACCATTACGCTGCACGGCGACGCACTCTTCGACAGCGCGCGCGGCATCGACCAGAAACCGCAGCGGCGCAAGCTCGCGTATCTGTTTCAGGATTACGCGCTCTTTCCGCATCTGAACGTGCGGCAGAATATTGCGTTCGGGCTGCATGCGGGCTGGCTGAATCCACAGCGTCGCATCGCACACGGAGAGATCGACTACTGGCTCGACGCACTCGATCTGCACAGCGTCGCGGGAAACCATCCGGCGCAGTTGTCAGGTGGACAGAAGCAGCGCGTCGCGCTGGCGCGCGCGCTGGTTGTAAAGCCGCGTCTATTGCTGCTCGACGAACCGTTCTCCGCGCTGGACGGCACGTTGCGCGAGCGCATGCGGCGCGAGCTGTCGGATCTTCAAACGCGGCTCGACATTCCGATGCTGCTGATCACACACGATGCCGACGACGTCGCCGCATTCGGCGATCAGGTCGTGCAGGTGTGCGATGGCGGGGTGCGCGAGCATCAGCCGTTCGCGGGCTACGCGCGCAGCGTTTCGTGAGTGGGCTTGGCGTTCGCAAGGCAAGTGCCTTCACCCGTCAATACCCCTTCTTGCGCTATCGTAGCCGGCGGGATACACCGAACATGTGGGCAACGATCAGGAAGGAACGGACATGAGAAAGACCAAAGTTTCCCGCTTCGACGTGGCGGATCATCTGGACAGTGAGGAAATGATCGCGGAATACATCAACGCGGCGCTCGAGGATGGCGGCGTTGACGTGTTGATGGCCGCGATCGGCGACGTGGCGAAGGCGCGCGGTATAAGCAAGGTGGCCGCCGACGCGGGCGTGGGACGCGAGAGCCTGTACAAGACGCTGTCCGGCGACGCGAAACCGAAAGCCGAAACGGTGTTCAAGCTGCTTCGGGCATTGGGCGTCAAACTCCAGGCGGCGCCAGTTCACGCCTGAGTCGACCGCTCAGTCTCCGCGATCGTCCCGGGCAGTGTGTCGAAACCACGCGGGTTATACGAACTAGCGCCCGCCCCTCCGCAACCGCATGCCCCGACTCACTCCGTTACACCGAGAATCACACTCGACGCCTTGAACGCCGCAGTAGCCGGCTGTCCCTCAACGAGGCCGAGCACATCGACGCTCTCATTCGTAATTACCGCCGTCACGACGGTGGTGGCATCGAGCGCCAGCGACACCTCCGCATTAACCGCGCCGCGCTTCACCGAGGAAACGGTGCCGCGCAACTGGTTGCGCGCGGAGAGTTTCACCGGCGCGCCACCGTCGTCCGTCAGCAGCATCACCCATGAAGCCTTGATCAGCGCGAACGCGGCCGCGCCTTCGGTGAGCGCGAGCGTCGCGGTGCTCTCGTGGGTCAGCACCGCGACGATCGTCTGGCCGCCCGGCAACGCAAGCGACACCTCGTCGTTGACCGAGCCGCGTTTGATCGTCGCGACCTTGCCGTAGAGCTGATTGCGCGCGCTCGTCTTCATGCCGATTCTCCCGATCAGTTGCCAGTCGCCGGCAAAGCCTTCGATCGCTGCGCCCGCGCGTTCGAGAAACTTGCGATGCTCGCGCTCGACAGCGCGAAAGGTATCGATCAGACTCAGCGCGCGCGGCGTCAGCGTCGTCCCGCCGCCGCCTTTGCCGCCCGTCGAGCGTTCGACGAGCGGTTCGCCCGCGAGGTTGTTCATCGTGTCGATCGCGTCCCACGCAGCCTTGTAGCTCATGCCGACCGCTTTGGCCGCGCCCGTAATCGACCCGGTCTCGTGAATCGCGGCGAGCAACGCGATCCGCGGCGCGCCGCCGAGCGTTTGCTCGCCGGCCTTGAACCACACCGAACCGGCAAGTTCGAGCGGCTCGTGGGAGGGTTCGTCGGCGGCAGTCGTCATGGTTGATCGAGCAACGAAAAATAAGTCGCCGCATTATAGCGGCGCGGCCCTCTCAGGCTACGTCGAGCCGATCACTAGCTGATAATTTCAGGCTTCGGCAGCACGCTCAGCAAATCCTCGCCTTCCTTCGCCGTATGACGCTTCGACGCCTCGCACCAGCCGCGCGCGAAGCCGAGCTGATACGGCTCGACATCCAGTTGTTCAAGAAACGCCAGCGCGACGGCGGCGTCGTTGCCGTCGCCCAGCACGCCTTGCATGCGCGACAGCGTCTTCGTCACTGCGCGGCGCGTCTTGTGCGACGCGATCGGCTCGAAAAACTCGAGCGTATAACGCAGGCGTTTCGCGTGAATCCGCACGCGGTGACGCGCCGCGTCATCGAGCGCTGTCAGTTTCGGTTCGCGCACCACCCGCTTGTAGTGCTTCACGACGCGCTTTTTTGCGTAGCTATGCAGGGAGCGGCCGCGCACCGTATCGGGCGCACCATGCATGACCAGACCGCTCAACCATTCGAGCCATGCAAGCGCAAGCTGGCCGTATGTCGACGACCGCAGCGCCTGCTGAACGCGTTCGCGCGCAGCGAGGCGCCGCTTGTTGGCGGCGTCGCGCGTGGCCGCCCACGATGCCGCATCGACATCGGCGCGGGCTAGCGCGGGCAGCGTCGAATCGGTGAAGACGTCCCAGTCGCGTGCGTCACCCAGCAGGTCGCTCAGCCATTTCAGACGCGGCGCGATGCGCGCCGTCCACGCGCCGTCCGTCCACGCGGGAAAGATTTTCGTCACCGTTTTCAAACGCCGCTGCGCCACGCGCATTTGATGAATGAACTCGATGCCCGGCGCGTCGCGCACCGCTGCGTCGTTGCCGAACCATTGCTCCGCGATGTTGCGTTCGATCGCGACGAACGCGTCGTGCGGCGTGCGCACGCCGCTGAAATCGATCGGCTTCGCGCGCGTGGGCGCAGAGTTGCGCTCGATATCGACGCGGCCTTCGCGGTCGATCGCGTCGGCCAGGACCGGAAAAGCGGGCAACGCCGTGGTCAGTTCGTTCGCCATCGCGAATAACGCGCGCAGCGCGTCGTCCCCGGTTGCACCGTTGTCGCCGGTGTCTTCCGGGTAGAGCGTCGTCAAGTGCAGTTCACGCAGCGTCGCGGCGGGATCGGCGTCCGGCCGCACACCGCGCGCGATATTCAGCACGACGTCGACGGCGACTCCATGGGTCACACGCCGCCATTGCAGACGGCGGCACGCCAGCGTTGCAACCGTTGCAAGTTCACCGGCATCGGCAAGCCGCTGCGCGAGTGCAGCAGGGACATCTTCGAACGCGACGCTCATCGGCTCGCCGGGCGCGAGCAAAACATGGCAGGCTGTGTCGCGAATCGTCACACCGGGCGCATACGATGCAAGGTGTGACGCAATGACGCGGCGCACCGCCTCAGAGGCTTCAATGGTGATGCGCCAGCCGGCGGCGGCAAGCGTGTGCCTGCAATCGAAACAACACAGCGTGAACGGCGCATCGTCGCGGCGCATGGGCTCGAAATCCGGCTGCGCGCCAAGCACTTGAACAATCGCGGTGTCGATCCGCTCCGGCAGACGACCGTTTTCGTTGAACCACGCGTCGACGGTTGGCTCGGGAAGATTCAGTACGATTTCCAGCACACGAGCCATGAACACTCCAGGCGCGGCAAATAGCGATTGCGGCGCACACCGCGTCCGCAACGAATCCTCAGGGGCGAGCTTCATGGTACACGGACGCACACCGCGCCGTCACGCCGCGGCGCTTTCTCCCTTCCAGCAGATCGCCCGCACCCGACATAGAATTGAGCCGCGCCAAAGGCGGCACACTGAAGGCCGCCTCACTTTCAAGGAGCAACATAGTGAACATCGATCTTTCCGGTAAAACCGCCGTCGTGACCGCATCGACCGCGGGCATCGGGCTCGCGATTGCGAGCGGTATCGCGGCAGCCGGCGCCGACACCGTGGTCAACGGCCGCAAGCAGGACGCCGTGGACCGTGCGATCGAGGCGATCCGCAAGCGCGTCCCAAACGCGAAACTGCGTGGCGTAGCGGGCGATCTCGGCACACGCGCCGGCTGTGACGCATTTATGAAGGCTGTGCCCAGCACGGACATCCTCGTGAACAACCTCGGCTTCTTCGCCCCGGGCACGATCTTGAGCGCCGACGACGAAGAATGGGAGCGTTACTTCCAGATCAATGTGATGTCGGGCGTGCGGCTGACGAGGGCCTATCTGCAGGACATGATGGATCGCAAGTGGGGGCGAGTGGTGTTCATTTCGTCGGAGTCGGCGCTGAACATTCCGGCCGATATGCTCGCCTATGGCTTCTCGAAGACAGCGCAGCTGAGCATCGCGCGCGGCATCGCCAAGTTCGCGGCCGCCAGCGGCGTGACGGTCAATTCGGTGCTGCCTGGGCCGACGATGACCGAAGGCGTGCGCGACATGCTGAAGGAAACTGCGGAAAAGGAACAGAAGCCGATCGAGCAGGCCGTCAACGAGTTCGTGATCGCGAACCGCAGTACGTCGATCATCCGCCGCGCGGGCACCCCCGAAGAAGTGGCGAACATGGTCGTCTATGTGTGCTCGCCGCAGGCATCGGCAACCACGGGCGCAGCGTTGCGTGTGGATGGCGGCGTAGTCGATACGATCGCCTGAGCGCCACGCTTCTCATGCGATTGCTGTAAAGCTGCGGGATCCGCCAGATCCCGCAGCTTTTTTTACGCCGACGCCCGGCACATAGCCTGAGCAGCAATCAGGTCGCACTCCACGACGAGCTGAAGCCGTGCTTCGGCGGCTGGTGCTCCATATACTGCGCGACGCCGTTGCCGAACGACCAGTCCTCCTTCGACACCTCGACCAGGTTGATGAATACATCCTCGCGCCGCACGCCCGGACGCTCCGCCAGATGGTCCGCGATCCGTTTGTACAGCGCCTTCTTTTGCTCGAGCGTACGCGTGTTGCTCACCACGATCTGGATAAGCACGAAGTCGTCGCTGCGATCAATGCCGAGGTAGCGACGGTCGAACACCAGGTTATGCGCATCGTGCTCGGTGATCGCCATGAAGGTATCGTCCTCCGGCACGTTGAAGGTTTCGACCAGCGCCCGCTGGATACTCTCGGTCAGCGCCTGCCGGTAAGCCGCCGGCTTGCCGGCACGCAATGCGATTCTGGTCAACGGCATGACCCACTCCTCAAGAAAGATCCTGCGTGTAGGTTAGGCTGGGTCTATCATAATGAACAGATATGTATGGTTATTTCATTAATTTCTATTGAAAATGAAAGTACTTGATCTGGATGCTGTTCGGGCGTTCGTCCTCGTTGCCGATCTGCATAGCTTCACGCGCGCGGCCGACGCGCTGGACACCACGCAGTCCGCGGTCAGCCTGAAGCTGAAGCGGCTGGAGGCGCACCTCGGCAAACAGCTGCTGGAACGCACGCCCCGTGTCGTGCGGTTATCCGGCGACGGCAATGCTTTTCTCGCCAGCGCGCGGGAACTACTGAATGCGCACGAGCGGGCGCTCGGATCGCTGTCCACCGCGCGGCGCCGCCTTGTGCTGGGCTTGAGCGAGCACGTGGCCGGCGCCGATCTGCCTGCGCTGCTGGCGAAGCTGAACGCGCACGACCCCGAACTGGTGGTGGAATTGCACATGGGGCTGTCGGCAACACTGGTTGCGCAGTTCGACGAAAGGCGGCTGGACGCGGTGATCGTGCGCTACGAGGCCTCGGACGAGCCGCGCGCCGATGCACAGCCGCTGTTCACCGAACCGCTAACCTGGCTGGCCGCGCCGCAATGGTTGCCGCGTGCCGGCGAGCCGTTGCCGCTTGCGTTGTTGTCGGCCCCGTGCAACGTGCGTCTGGTCGCATTGCGCGCGCTCGACGCCGCGGACATAGGTTGGAGGGAAGTATTCGCGGGCGGCAGCGTGACGGCGGTGGGTGCGGCTGCGGCTGCGGGCATGGCCGTCTCGCCGCTCGCGCGGCGGGTCGCGCCACGCGAGTTGATCGATGTCGGCGCGCGGCTGGGTTTGCCGCCGCTGCCGGAATCGCGGGTCACACTGCATTCGCGCGTGCGCGATCAGCGGTCGGTTGAAACATTGCGGCTCGTCACAACCGGACTCAGCGGGCAGTAGAACCGGCTCAACTCAGGAACTCAAGATCGGCGGCAGTTCGCGTGCAGGCTTTGCGGCGGGTTTCGCTGCGGCATGGGCCGCGGGCTGCGCGAGTTGAGCATGCTTACCATTCGACGCAACCTTCTGCGGCAACGGCCGGGCCGTCTTTGGTCGCGCAGCCTTGCCCGCCGACGCCTGCTTCGATGCAGCCTTCGCCGTCACCGGCCTGGCTTGGGTTTTACGCTGCGCGTGCTGCTGCGCCGCCGCGTTCGACGGCGCCGTCGCGTGCGGCTTGACCCGCTTGCCGGCGCGCGCCGCCTCGGGTGGATTCCACACCTCCTTGTACTCAGCGAACGCTGCTTCGGACAAGCACAACACACTGACGGCCACTACTACGGTTCGCACAAACGACACCCTTCCCCCGATTCGAAAGACTTTCGCAAGACAACTGGAAAGGCGGGATTCTCTCACGGAGTCCACACGCTGCAAGCGCGGCGATGATCCGCGCGCAGCCCGTCGGCGCTTTCGCACGGTCACACTTGCATTAATCCGTATATAGACTAATATAAAGATCAAGTTCATTTGAGGACTTTAAACCATGTCCCAAGCCGCCCACATTTCCGACGCCGCGCGACCGTCGCGGCGATCTTCCGCGGAGCCGACGGTCGCCGATATGTCGGCGGCCGGTTTGCGCGCGTTCTTCAACATCACCCGCGACTGGAACCTGAGCGCCGACGAGCAAATCGTGCTGCTCGGCTCGCCGGGCCGCTCGACGTTCTTCAAATGGAAGGCTGCGCCGCAAACCGCG
>DASXXR010000299.1:0-2498 GCA_036502945.1 Paraburkholderia sp.
TGGCCCTTGTGGCCGATCATGACGATGTCGAAGCCGTCCTGGCGCATCTTCGCGACTTCGATATGCACCTTGGTCACGAGCGGACACGTGGCGTCGTACACCCGCAGACCGCGCGACTCGGCTTCCGAACGCACGGCCTTCGACACGCCGTGCGCGCTGAAAATGACCGTATTGCCGGGCGGCACTTCTTCCAGCCGCTCGATAAAGATCGCACCCTTCTTGCGCAAGTCTTCGACCACATAGGCGTTATGGACGATTTCATGGCGCACGTAGATCGGCGACCCATGCAGCTTGATGGCCCGCTCGACAATCTCGATCGCCCGATCGACGCCGGCACAAAATCCGCGCGGCTGCGCCAGCAGGATCTCGGTTTCGGCAAGAGTCGTATCCGTGATGCTCATGTTTACAGAATCCCGATGATTTTCACTTCAAACGCCAGCGCCTGGCCGGCAAGCGGATGGTTGAAATCGAACAGGGCCGACGTCTCGCCGACTTCTTTTAGAACACCGGCATAGCGCCCGCCACCCGGCGCGTTGAATTCGACCAGGTCGCCCGGCGAAAAATCCTCGCCGATCATGCTGTTTTCGCGCAGCGTGGCCAGCGACACGCGCTGAATCAACTCCGGATTGCGGGGACCGAACGCCTGACCCGGGGCTAGCTGAAAGGTCGAATGGTGGCCCACCTTCAAACCCAGCAAAATATCTTCCAGCGGCGGCGCCAGTTGCCCGACGCCGAGCAGCAGCGTGGCCGGCTTGTCGGTAAACGTATTGATGACTTCGGCGCCATCGGCAAGGGAAAGCCGGTAGTGAAGCGTCACGTGTGAACCGGGCTTCACCTCGGAAATGTCGATGATGCTCATGCAATGCTCGCTCAGTCGAAGCGCGCTGCACGCGTGCGCCGCAGACGCAGTCGACGCGTGTGGCAAACCATCGGGGTGCCGTGCGCAAAGCGTCTATTGTAAGCCACATAGCGGGCGACGGCTTGGGTCAGTCGCGCGCATCGCGGCCTGGCCGCAACGTCGCGCGGCGCCACCAACCAGAGCGGAGGATTTTATCTATATGGCCGATTACGTCAGCACAATTGACGATATACCCGTGGCGGCGGCGTTCCCCGCGCAGCAGGCGCACACCGCCGCAGCGCCCGGCGCGCCCGCCCGTCCAACGCTGCTGCGCGGCAAATGGCACAAAAGCGACATGCCGCGCGAGCGGCTGATTGACCAGGGGCCCGGCGTACTGTCGGATACCGAGTTGATCGCGCTCGTGCTGGGCTCAGGCCTGCCCGGCCATGACGTCTTCAGCGTTGCGCGCACGTTGCTCGACCGGTTCGGCTCGCTGCGCGCGATGCTCGATGCGACCTACGCGGACTTCGACGGCATCCGCGGCATCGGGCCGGCGAAAAAGGCGCAATTGCTCGCGATCATGGAAATGGCGCGTCGCTCGCTGGTCGATAAAATGCGCCGGCGCTCGCTGTTGAACTCGCCCGAAGCCGTGGAAAACTATCTGCGCCTGCTGATCGGCGGCCGTCCGCAGGAAGTTTTCGTGTCGCTCTTTCTCGACGCCCGGCATCGGCTGATACGCTGCGAGGAAAGCGCGCAGGGCTCGCTCACGCGCATGGCGGTGTATCCGCGCGAACTCGTGCGGCGCGCGCTGAGCGTGAATGCCGCCAGCCTGATCGTCGCGCATAATCACCCTTCCGGCGCCGTCCAGCCGAGCGCAAGCGACTGCCGCCTGACGCACACGCTGCGCGATGCGTTGGCGCTGATCGACGTGCAACTGATCGATCACCTGGTGATCGGCGCCGACAGCGTCTACTCGTTCGCCCGCGCCGGCTGGCCTTGAGCACGCACGGACCAGGGCAGCAGCCGTGGTACACCGTGTCCAGCATCGCAAATAAGGTTTGATTTTGCGGCTTTTTTTCCGCTATAATTCCGGTTTGCCTATTTCCAACCCCCTGTTCCGAAGCCACCAAGGCGTTCCGGAAAGGCCAAGCGACTCTAGTTCAAGAACTTAAGCGCGGCTCTTTTCGGGAAACTTTCACGGCGTTCGAACTCAGAATTAGCGTATTAGGAGTGCTCTCATGGCACGCGTATGCCAAGTAACTGGGAAAGCGCCGATGAGCGGCAACAACGTTTCCCACGCGAACAACAAAACCAAGCGCCGGTTCCTGCCGAACCTGCAAAACCGCCGCATTTGGGTGGAAAGCGAAAACCGTTGGGTGCGTCTGCGCGTTTCGAACGCCGGCCTGCGCCTGATCGACAAGAACGGTATCGACGCTGTGCTCGCAGATCTGCGCGCACGCGGTGAAGCCTAAGGAGTAAATCATGGCGAAAGGCGCACGCGACAAGATCAAGCTGGAATCGACCGCAGGCACGGGTCACTTCTACACGACGACGAAGAACAAACGCAACATGCCGGAAAAGATGCTGATCAAGAAATTTGATCCGGTCGTCCGTAAGCACGTTGACTACAAGGAAACCAAGATTAAATAAATCTTGGCTC
>DASXXR010000300.1:0-4131 GCA_036502945.1 Paraburkholderia sp.
TTCGGATGTGCATCTGTTGCCCGTTGAACTGGAAAATGCCTTGGGCGAACTGGTCGCTGCGGGCCTCGTCAATTCGGACAGCTTTGCCGGCATGCGCGCGCTGCTGAAACCTGTCGCGAAGCGCAATGCGTTTCATGGCAGCCGACGCCGCCGCGCCGGCGCCATGATCGGCGGGATGGACGATGCGGGCCGCTGGGCGCTTGTGCGGCGGCGCCCCGCCACGCAAACGGCCGAACCGGCCGAACCGGCATCGTCGCTAACCGGACACCGTCCGCAATTGGCGCCCGAGGTGACCGAGCACATCGCGATGACGCTTTTGCGCCGCTACGGTGTCGTGTTCTGGCGTCTGCTCGAGCGCGAGGCCGAATGGCTGCCGCCCTGGCGCGATCTGCTGCGCGTGTATCAGCGACTTGAAGCACGCGGGCAAGTGCGCGGCGGACGTTTCGTCGACGGGCTCGCCGGCGAACAGTTTGCGTTACCTGAAGCGATACCGCTATTGCGCGAGACGCGTCGCCATGCAAACGATTGTGGCTTCGTTTGTGTCGCGGCTACGGATCCGCTGAATCTTGTCGGTACGCTGTTGCCCGGTGACAAGGTGCCGGCAGTCGCAGGCAACCGCGTGCTGTTTCGTGACGGCGTGCCGGTAGCAACGCTGGCAGCAGGCAATTTTGCGTATCTTGAAGATGTGAATGGCGGCGCAACGGAACAGATGCGCGCGTGTCTCGCGCGGCGTCGCTGACCAGCCTCGTCGTATCCGCGCTTTGCAGCCAGCATGCATGCATATCGCATATGACCGGCAAGTATTTCTGATAAACGTGCCCGCATTTGGACAAATGCGGCATTGCGTCAGAACGAATCGATCCCAACAAATTTGATTTGGATTGCTATAAAGAATATTCGACTAAAAACCGTTAATCTTTTCGGAGCCCGAAATCCATCCGCTTCGATACAATGGGTCCAGTCTTCCGCAAGACGACCGCTTGCCACCCGCTCGCCCGCTCTTCGCAGTCGCAGTCGCAGTCGTAGCCGGAGCCGCGTGTGAGTTGGCAACTTTGCCCGGGATACCCGCATTCATGAACGACGACCAATACGATCAGGTGCTCTACGCCCGCTTCGGCACGAACAGCCCCTGTTGGCGCCTGTCGAACGACAGCAACGCGCTCGAATTGTCGCCCGACACGGGCAACGGTCCCGCCACCGTCGCAGTCGCACTGTCGGCGCTGCAAGCTTCGCAGATCCGCCGCCTCACCGGCATAACGTCGCACCTTACGATGGAAATCCGGCTCTCCGGCGAACCGTTGCGTCTGCATCTGGTCGGCAAGAAGCTCAATAGCAGCACATGGGCCGGCACCGCATCGGCGTTCGAAGATACCGAGTCGGTTGCGCGCGATCTCGTACATGGTTTGTCGTTCGCCGAGCAGGTCGTCTCGGAAGTCAATTCGGTGGTCGTGATCGTCGACCGCAACGGCCGCATCCAGCGCTTCAATCGCCTCGCCGAAGAACTGACCGGCATGAAGGAGGAAGACGTGGTCGGCCGCAGCGTGTGGGCGCTGTTCATGTCGTCGGCAGCCGGCGCGGAGTCGAGCCAGAACATCTCGGGGTTTTTCAACCGCGGCGTGTCGTACGAAGTGGAGCGGCTCGTGCGAACCGTGCACGGCGAGCGTCTGTTCCTGTTTCGCAACAAGTTCGTGCAGAGCGGCAGCGGCATCGACGAGCAATTCCTCATCTGCTCGGGAACCGACATCACTGAAGAACGCCGCGCGCAGGAACGCCTGACCGAACTCGCGAATACCGATTCGCTAACCGGCCTGCCGAACCGCAACGCGATCCAGGACAAGATCCGCGCGGCAATCGCGGATGCGGCCGCACGCGAATCGGTCGGCATCCTGTTTCTCGATCTCGACAACTTCAAGAAGGTCAACGATCACTACGGGCATGTGTTCGGCGACCGTCTGATTCAGGACGTGTCGGCAGCCGTGTTCGGCTGCCTCGGCGCGGGCGATACGCTGGCGCGCCTCGGCGGCGACGAGTTCATCGTACTGTCCACGCCGGCTACCGCCGCCTCGCTCGAAGCCACCGCGCAACGCATTCTCGACCGGCTGCGCACGCCGTTCAGCCTCGGGCTGGTCGAGGTGTACACCGGCTGTTCGATCGGCATCGCGCTGTTCCCGGAACATGGCGACAGCCTCGAGTCGCTGATCCGCTCGGCCGACACTGCGATGTATGTCGCCAAGGACGAAGGCAAACGCACGTATCGCGTGTTTTCGCCGGAGATGAACCGCAAGGTTGCCGAGTACATGTGGCTCGACACGAACCTGCGCCGCGGCCTCGAAGAAGGACAGATGACGCTGCATTACCAGCCGAAGCTGGCGCTTGCAACGGGCGTGGTGTACGGTGTCGAAGCGCTGGTGCGCTGGAACTCGCCGGAGCGCGGGCAAATCATGCCGGTCGAATTCATTCGCTATGCAGAAGAGTCGGGGCTGATCGGCCCACTCGGCCGCTGGGTGATGCAAACCGCCGCGGCACAAGCCGCCCAGTGGAAAGCACGCGGCCTGCCGCTGCGCATCGCAATCAACGTATCCGCGCGGCAGCTTGTCGATACCGCTGTCGTGCGGCACTTTAGCGAAGCGTTGCAGCGAGCGAATCTCGATCCCTGTCTGATCGATCTCGAACTCACCGAAAGCTGCCTGATCGAGGACGAAGCAGCGGCGATCGATTTGATCACGCAGTTCCGGCAACTGGGTGCGCAGGTCCATCTCGACGATTTCGGCACCGGCTATTCGTCGCTGTCGCAACTCGGCCGGATTCCGCTCGACGTGATCAAGCTGGACCGCAGCTTCGTCCGGTCGATCAATACCGACAGGAAAGCGCAGGCACTCGTGCGTTCAATGGTAGCGGTTGCGCAGGCGCTGCAGTTGCAGGTCGTCGCGGAAGGCATCGAGACGGAAGCGGAAGAACTGTTCATGAAGGGCCTCGGGGTCGAGTACGTACAAGGCTACCTGTACGGCCAGCCGATGCCGGCCGCCGAGTTCGAACAGTGGCTGCGCGACAGGCAGAAGGTCCGGCTGATCGCCTGAACCGCAAGCCCCGAAAGACCTTCTGCCCGCCTCAGCGCGGCCTCAGGCCGCTTTTAGCAAAGCCCCTTGGATACTTCCGGCGCGCTGACGGCTTTCGTCATGCAGGCCGTTTAAGCGACGCCAGGCCGAACCGCACGGCGTCATGCGACGTTCGCACTGTGCGGGCGCAGGTTCGAGGTGCGCCGGTTCTGCAGCATCACCAGCCGCTCCATGAACACGAGGTCTTTCTCCTCGATCGTGAACGCGGCTTCGACCCAGTCTTCGGTGATCTCCATCAGTTCCGCCCTCGACAACTGCAGCACGCGCTGACGCGCGCGCACCATCGCGCGAATCCCGTTCAGCCTGGGCCGAATCGTATCGATGAACGTGCGCGTCGCGACGTACGCGTCGCCCGGCTCGAACAGATGATCGACGAGCCCCTTGCCTGCATGCCACTCCGCCGTATGCGCTTCGCCGCCGCCGATCAGTTCTTCCGCGAGCCGCATGCCGACCTTGCGCGCGACGAGCGAATAGCCGCCCATGCCCGGGAAAAGGTTGAACGCGATTTCGGGGAAACCCATTCGCGCGTCGTTCTGCGCGAGCACGAAGTGATGCGCAAGCGCGGCCTCGAAGCCGCCGCCGAGCGCCGATCCTTCGACCATCGCAATCGAAATCGCACCGGTGTCGAAACCGCGCGAGGCCGCATGCACGCAATCGACACACGCGCGCGCGTAGGACAGCAGCGCCTGGCGCCTGCCCGAACGGATCGCGTCGGCAAAGAAATCGAGGTCGCCGCCGACATTGAACATGGTCGGAATGATCGAACCCGTCACCCAGAAGTCGATCGGCAAGCGGGACTCGCGCGCGGCCTGCGCGAGTCCGAGAATGTCATGAACGAGCTCGAGGTTGAAACATGGACGTGGTTGCGCCCGCAACATCATCCACATGATGTTGCGCTCTTCTTCGTAATAAGCGGAGATTTGCGACAGATTGCCGGCTTCGAGGAACGGACGGCATGCGTGATGGTTGTTCAGGTTCATTTCGGATGGTCCTTTTTAGGTAATAGAACGTCGGT
>DASXXR010000301.1:0-11051 GCA_036502945.1 Paraburkholderia sp.
GTGGGGATGACTACGGGATCGGCGGCGCGCGGCTTGTGTCGATGCATGCGCAACCGCGCGAAGCAAAGCCCGACGACGCATCCCGTCACATAGGAGGACGCGCGTTCGACGAATGCGCCGGTCGTGCTGAATGCGCCATAGCGTCTTTGCGCGTCGGCGAACACAAGAAATGTCAGTGCGGCATCGAACGCAAACGCGAAGCCAGCCAGCATGATGAACACGTAACAGCCGTTCGCCGCCACGGCCGGTTTCCACCCGTTGAAGACGCAACATACGGTTACGACGACTGCCAGAATCGTCAGATTCCAGAATAAGGCCAACATAAAATTAAGCATCGGTATTCGAGAAGAATGCATGGGGATCGGCTTTGCGAAGGGATGTGTTGCGGAAGTGTTGCGATTCATCCGGCAAAGCGGCGCGCGATCATTGCATGTCTTTTCTTCTCAATAAATACCGGCGTGCAGCGTGCAAACGCGATGCCGGTTCGGAATGCAAAAAAGGGTTTCCGGTGGCCCCGGAAACCCTTGTTTTGTTGGCAGCGCGTTCGAGCGCTAGCGCTTAAGCGAACTTAGCGTCGCGCAATCAACGCGGTGGACTCGACCCATTCGTTGAGCCATCCATCGGACGCGTGTGCATCGAGCAGTTGCTTGACGCGGCTCAACAACTCGTCGAGCCGCTCGCCCAGGTGGCTGCGCGACAGGCTCGACATCGTCAGAGGCCGCAACATCAAAGCTTCGACCGAGACGCGCCGCCGTTCGATAACCGACACACGTTCGAGCGATGAAAATGCCGACCTCATCAACACCGCCTCATGCGGTTCCCAATCGCCGGACTTGCGCCGTGCGCGCGCCGGATCGGCCTGCGCATAGTGATCGAGCAGGCTCTGGTATTCCGCTATCCACGGCTCGGATGTCCCTTCGGGCTGCGATGTCGCGAAAAGCGCAAGCGCGCCTTCCGGTTCGATCAGTTCGTCGAGGCGCCGCAGCGTATCGACCCGGTCCATCCAGTGGAAGGCGCGTCCGATTGCGGCGAGCCGGAACGGCCCCATGTCGGGTGACAGATCGTACGAACTTGCCGCGCGGAACTCGATGTTCGGCG
This sequence comes from Paraburkholderia sp., assembly GCA_036502945.1. Taxonomy (GTDB): domain Bacteria; phylum Pseudomonadota; class Gammaproteobacteria; order Burkholderiales; family Burkholderiaceae; genus Paraburkholderia. The sequence goes on from DASXXR010000301.1 coordinate 1,099, forward strand.
CGATGCCGGCAGCGAGGTCCGATGCGATGCGCAGCATGTGCGCTTCGGGATCGAGTGCGAGCCCTTCGGCCACCCACGACGAGAACGCAATGGAAAGCTGACCTGGCCCGCAGCCGAGATCGAGCAGACGCTGCGTGCCGTCGAGCCGGCACGACTGTGCAACGCGTCTGATCAAACGGGGAGAGTAGGCCGCGCGGCCGGAGAGGTAGTGCACGGCGGCGTGCCTGAAGCGATCGGGCACGAAAGGGATCGGGTTTGTCAAAGGCGCTTCCTTCAGGCTGCGTTCTGCATCCGTTCAGCGGTGCCGCCGCGGCGATACAGCGACAGCGTGGCGACCAGCCCGCATACCGCGGCGAAACTCAGCCAGTACCCCGGCGCGGCCTTGTCGTGCAGCACTTCGATCAGGTACGTGGACACCGCGGGCGTGAAGCCGCCGAAGATCGCCGTGGCAAGACTGAACGCGAGCGAGAACCCCGCGACGCGAACCTCCACCGGCATGACTTCGGTCAGCGCGGCCACCATCGCACCGTTGTACATGCCGAAGAAGAACGAGAACCACAGCAGCACGGTCAGCATGCGGCCGAAACTCGGCGCCGACGCGAGCCACGACAACGCGGGATACGCGGTGAAGATGGCGAGGATCGTGATGGCGAGCAGAATCGGCTTACGGCCGATGCGATCCGACAGCGCGCCACCGATCGGCAGCCAGACGAAGTTGAGCACCCCGACACACAGCGTGACGATCAGGCTGTCCGACGTCGACAGCTTCAGCACCGACTTGCCGAATGTCGGCGTGTAGACGGTGATCAGGTAGAACGTCGTCGTCGTCATTGCGACGAGCAGCATGCCAGCGAACACGGTCCGCCAGTTTTCGAGCATCGAGCGGAATACTTCACGCGCCTTCGGATGATGCCGGCGCGCCTTGAACGCTTCGGTTTCCTGCAGCGAACGGCGCAGCAGAAACAGGAACGGCACGATGAGGCAGCCAATGAAGAACGGAATGCGCCAGCCCCATGCGTGCAACTGGTCTGCCGGCATCCAGGCGTTCAATGCAAAGCCGAGCGCCGCCGCGACGACGATCGCCACCTGCTGGCTGGCCGATTGCCAGCTTGTATAAAAGCCTTTGCGGCCCGGCGTCGCCAGTTCAGCGAGATAGACCGACACGCCGCCGAGTTCGGCGCCCGCGGAAAAGCCCTGCAGCAGACGGCCGAGCAGCACGAGCGCCGGTGCAAGCAAGCCGATCGTCGCATAGCCGGGCACGCATGCGATCAGGATCGTGCCGCTCGCCATCAGCGTCAGCGTGACGATCAAGCCCTTGCGGCGGCCCACCTGGTCGATATACGCGCCGAGCATGATCGCGCCTAGTGGCCGCATCAGGAAGCCGGCGCCGAAGACGGCGAAGGTCAGCATCAGCGACGCGAACTCGCTGTCCGTCGGGAAGAACACCTTCGAGATATACGTCGCGTAGAAGCCGAACAGGAAGAAGTCGAATTGCTCGAGAAAGTTGCCGCTGGTGACGCGCAGCACGGCGGCCACCTTCGATGCGGGGGGCTGGGTCGTCTCAACGGCCGTGATGGTCGAGGGGGGCACGATATTTGTCTCCATGGTGTTTCCGAATAGCGTAGTTTGAACCTTCGGCGCACCTTTTTTCTTTCAATGTGAAAGGTTTGGGGTGCGTACCGAACGCGCCCCGTACGCTAACTCAATCCGCACCGAGCTTCAAATTATCGGCTTGTCTTTTTTCGATCGCGAACTTGAGCAGTGCGGCTGAACGGTAGATGCCGTGGGCGAACTTTCCGTACGGCAGCGTGGCGAAGAGCGCCATGACGACACCTAGGTGGACCGCAAGCAGCCAGGCCATCGCCGTCGTATCGCGCCACGCGAGTAGCGCGAGACCGGACGCGCTGGTCAGCAGCAGCAGCGCAATGAAGCCGCGGTCCATCGGTTTCTGCGCCGCGTCGCCCTGTTCCGGGTGGCGCTTCAGGTTGAGCCATAGCAGGCCGGCTGGCCCGATCAGCAGACCGGTGCCGCCGAGTCCGCCGAGCACGACAGGCACGCTTGCCAACGGATACGGCGCATGCAGGTCGAGGAAGTAGTGATAGAACGTGGCCACGACCGTCGATGCAAAACACAGCATGAAACCGTAGAACGTGAAGTGGTGAAAGCGGCGCCGCACGAGCGTGAAACGGTCGTCGGTTTCGTTGCAGCCTTCGCCGTGCCCGCCGTCCAGGTACTTCAGGCTCAGCACGTTTTTCGTTGCTTCCGCAACGGCTGCGCCCGACGCTGTGCCTGCCGTCACATCCTTCCAGAAGCGCGTGACGCCGACACCGAGCGAAACGATCGCGAGCACGAACACCGCACCGAACAGCGCGGCCAACAGGTTGTGCGGGAAGATCGCATAGAAATTGCCCGCCAGACGCTCGTTGAAAACCGTCCCGTTCAGCGCGATGCCGAGCACGAGGAAGAGCGCGAGACCGGCGGCGAGCGCCAGCGAAACCGTCAACCCGTTGCGCTTGTACAGCGCACCCATGAACGAGGGCGCTGCGTATTCGGTGTACGTTTCGAGGCGAACTTTCGCCATCGACTTCGGCACATTGACCGCGAACTCGTGCGGCGGCGCGTACTGGCACGCGTGGTAACACGCGCCGCAGTTGTGGCAAAGATTGGCAAGGTAGTTCACGTCCGCCTTGCCGAACTCGAGTCGGCGGGTCATCGCGGGAAAGACCGCGCAAAAGCCTTCGCAATAGCGGCACGCGTTGCAGATCTGCATCTGCCGTGCCACTTCCGTTTCGTTTTCGGTGAGCGGAAGCACGCGAATGGTTTGGTATGACGGGCCGCTTTCGGGCCGACCGCCGGCCGATGACGCAAGTGCCTGTGCGTCGTGCGTCAGGGCCTCAAGCTTCTGCACGGTGAACTCCAGTTCGTTCGCTTGCGGCGTGTGCCGCATGAGTTGCTGCGCGGGCAGCCTGCGCGGCCTGCGTGCCGGCAATGCGGCCGAACGCCGTGCCGATCGACATGCCGACACCCGCCGTATAGCCCTTGCCCAGCACATTGCCCGCCATCATTTCGCCTGCGACGAACAGGTTCGCGCTGGGTTTTCCGCCGAAATGCACCTGTGACCTGTCGTTGACCTTGAGCCCGAGATACGTGAACGTGATGCCCGGCCGCAGCGGATACGCGTAGTACGGCGCGGTATCGAGCGGTTGCGCCCAGTGGGTTTTCGGCGGAGTCAGGCCGGAGGTGCGGCAGTCGTCGAGCGAGGTGTGATCGAATGTGCCAGGCTGGCACGCGGCGTTATAAGTGCCGATGGTTTGCATGAAGGCCGCTTCGGGCAGCCCCAGCTGGCGAGCGAGCTCAGGCAGCGTATCTGCTTTGGTGCCCGGAAACACCGGCGGCATGAAGCGGCCGATCGCTTTCGAGTCGATGATCGAATAGCCGATCTGCCCGGGCTGCTGCGCGACGAGCCGCCCCCAGATCGCATAGCGCTTCGGCCAGAAGTCCTCGCCCTCGTCATAGAAGCGCTGCGCATCGCGATTGACCACGACGCCGAGCGACACGCAGTCGATGCGCGTGCAGATGCCGCCGTCGTACAGCGGCGCGCGCGCGTCGATTGCGACGCAGTGCGATTGCGCTGGATCGCCGATCGCGTCTGCGCCCGCATCGATCATGAACTTGAGCAGCACGCCCTTGTTGAAACGCGTGCCGCGGATCAGGAAGTTGTCGGCGGGCCACTCGCCGCGCTCGTTTTGCCCCCACGCTTCGCGCAGCCATTCGCGATTCGACTCGAAGCCGCCGGCGGCGAGCACGCACGTGTGCGCTTCGAAGCGTTCTGAGCCGCTGCGCGCCGCGATGAAGCGGCCATCCTGCAGTTCGATCGAATCGACCGGCGTGTCGTAGCGGATCTGTACACCCATCGTTTCGGCGCTGCGATAGTACGCATTGACGAGCGCTTTGCCGCCGCCCATGAAGAAGGCATTGGTCCGCGCGACGTGCAGCGCGCCCGATAGCGGAGGTTGAAAACGCACACCGTGCTTTTGCATCCACGGCCGGCAGTTCGACGATGCGCGAATGGCCAGACGGGCGAGATATTCGTTCGTGATGCCGCCGGTTACCTTGAGCAGATCCTGCCAGTACTCTTCTTCCGGATACGCATCGACGAGCACATCTTGCGGCGCGTCATGCATGCAGCGCAGATTGCGCGTGTGCTGGGAGTTGCCGCCGCGCCATTCGCGCGGCGCGGATTCGAGCAGCAGCACCGACGCGCCGGCTTCGCGCGCCATCAGCGCAGCGCACAGCGCGGCGTTGCCGCCCCCGATGATGAGAACGTCGACCATCTGGAGAGTCTCCTTGTGAGACGAAATGTAGTCGGCGTGGCGCGATGCCGCAACCAGCGGATGCGCAAGGGGTCTTCAGTTTTCGTGAAGACCGCTACCTGAGTGTGCTACCTGAGTGTGCTACCTGAGCGTCGCGCCGAGCCAGCGACCCTCGCTGACAAGCGTGCGCGCCGTCTCGGCGAGCACGACGCGCGCGGCGAGTCCGGCCGGCGACAGTTCTTCATCGGATACGCTGACAAGCAGGTTCGGCCGCACTGCATCGGCATCCGCGATCTGGACGCTGGCAAGGGCCGCGTTCTCGGCGCGCGCGAGCGCCGCGCCCGGTTGAATGGTCGCGCCGAGCCCGCCGCGCACCGCATCCATCAGCATCGCGAGGCCGTCCACTTCGGCGACGATGCGCGGCTCGCATCGGGCACGCTTGAACGACGCCGACACCAAGGTTCGCAGCCCATGCGGGCCGCTCGGCAGGATGAGCGGCAAGCCGCCCAGCTTCGCGACGCGCACCCGCCGCCCGGCCGGCATGCCGGCGAGATCGCGTGCGCCGATCAGGAACAGCCGCTCGTCGAGCAGCGGCATCACGCTCCAGCGCTGCGCCGGCTCTTCGTGAAACAGAATCGCAAGGTCGATCTGCCGCGCGCCGAGCATCGACGCCAGATAGCCGGACAGGCTTTCGACCATCCGCAATCGCACATCCGGGTAGCGCTCGCGCATCGCACGCATGAAGGCGAGCCCGAGCACGCCGGTCGTGCTCGGCGCGAGTCCCACGCTCACATGGCCCGACAGGCGCGCCTGGCGCGCCGCGAGCGCGGCATCGTCGACGTGGCGCAGCGCGAGTTGTGCCTGGCGCCAGAACGCGAGCCCCGCGTCGGTCGGCACGACGCCGCTCGAAGTGCGCTGCAGCAGGCGGGTGGACAATTCGCTTTCGAGGCGGCTGATCTGCTGGCTCAGCGCGGACGTGACGATGCCGAGTTCGAGCGCCGCCCGGCCCATGCTGCCGTGTTCGACAACACTGATGAAGTATCGCAATTGACGCAGTTCCATTCGGTCTTCCGCTTGAGTGCCGGTGAGCGGCATTGTCTAGGATACTGCTGCGGCCGCGGCGGCACCGATGCGCGCGGCCCGTGTCGAAATCGGCTAACAGCGAACCGATAGGCGACAATCTGGTTCGCGTGAAAGTAGTTTTTCAAATGGCCAACAATCCCAACAGGAGCATCACATGATCGTCGAGTTGCGCATTTATCACTGTTTGCCGGGGCGCCTGCCGGCTTTGCAGGATCGTTTCACCAACACCACACTGGCTTTCTTCAAGAAGTACGGCATCGAGCAGGTCGGCTTCTGGACCACGCTGATCGGCCCGAGCAATCACGCGCTGACCTACATGCTCAAATGGGAAAACCTCGCCGAGCGCGAAACCAAATGGAATGCATTCCAGTCGGATCAGGAGTGGATCGCGAAGCGCGCGGCGAGCGAAGCAGACAAGCCGATCGTCGAGCGCATCGAGAACCACTTTCTGACGCCGACCGCTTATTCGGCGCTTCGTTGACATCACGTTGAGCATGACCGGCTGTTGCCGGTCGCGCCACGGCGTGGCCGGTTTGCAGCCTTGCAGTTTTGTTGTACGAAGCCGGTGACTTCTATTCTGGAGTTTGGAATGTCTCGTGCAGGACAGTTTTATATCGATGGAAAATGGGTCGCGCCCACCGCGCCGGTCTGGTTCGATCTGCTCGATCCGGCTACCGAGGTGCGCTACGACCAGCTCGCACTAGGCAACGCTGCCGACGTGGACCACGCCGTCAAGGCCGCACGCCGCGCGTTTGTCTCGTACTCGGTCAGTCCGGTCGCGGACCGGGTCGCGCTGTTGCGACGTATCGTGAAGATCTACGAACGCCGCTATGACGAATTCGCGGAAGCGATACGCACCGAAATGGGCGCCCCGATTGCATTCGCGCGCAACAATCAGGCCGTGCGCGGACCGGGGCATCTGAATGTGCTGATCGACTTGCTCGAGCATTTCGCATTCGAAACGCAACGGGGCAGCACGCGGCTGCGGCATGAACCGATCGGCGTATGCGGGCTTATTACGCCGTGGAACTGGCCGGTCAACCAGATCGTCGTCAAGGTTGCGCCCGCGCTTGCGGCCGGCTGTACGATGGTGCTCAAGCCCAGCGAGTATTCGGCGTTGAGCGCGCTGCTGTTTGCGGAAGTGCTTGACGAAGCGGGTGTGCCGCCGGGCGTGTTCAATCTCGTGAACGGCGACGGCCCGGGCGTGGGCGCGGCCATTGCCGCGCATCCGGATATCGACATGGTGTCGTTCACCGGCTCGACTCGCGCCGGCATCCTGGTCGCGAAGATGGCTGCGGAGACGGTGAAGCGCGTCGCACAGGAACTCGGCGGCAAGTCGCCCAATATTCTTCTCGACGACGTGAACCTCAACGATGCGGTGACGCGCGGCGTCGCCGCCTGCTTTACGAATTCGGGCCAGTCGTGCTCGATTCCAACCCGCATGCTGGTGCCGCGGCATCTGATGGACGAAGCCGCGCAAATTGCGAAGCTTGCGGCAGAAGGGTATCGCGTCGGCGCGACCGACAAGGTCACAACTCAGTTGGGACCGCTCGTCAACCGCAATCAGTTCGAGCGCGTGCAGATGCTGATCCAGAAGGGCATCGACGAAGGCGCACGGCTTGTCATCGGCGGCACGGGCTTGCCGGAAGGGCTTTCGAAAGGCTGGTACGTGAAGCCGACGATCTTTGCCGACGTGACGCCAGACATGACCATCGCGCGCGAAGAGATTTTCGGCCCGGTGCTGTCGATCATGGCTTACGACACCGAAGACGAGGCGATCGAAATCGCCAACGGTACCGACTACGGTCTGGCCGCCTATGTTCAGTCCGGCAGTCTCGAACGTGCCCGCAAGGTGGGCCGCGCGCTGCGCGCGGGCGGCGTGCATTTGAACTATCCGCCGTCCGATTTCAACGCGCCGTTCGGCGGCTACAAACGCTCGGGCAATGGCCGCGAATGGGGCGAAGCCGGTTTGCGCGAGTACCTCGAAACCAAGGCGATGGTCGGATACGGCGACGCGTGATACGCGCATGGACGCACACACGCAAAAAAATTTAGTGGACGAGGCTTAACGCGGCGGCGTATCCAGCCGCACGAAGCGCGATATGACGGAACTCGTGCGGCATATCGAGGACTGGTCGAGCCATTCGCCTGGACTACTCCTTCGGCGCGTACTGCATCTCGCCATTTCCAAACGACCAGTCCTCCCGGGCAACGGATGAACACGATTCCTGGCGAGTATGAGGTGCCCAGGTATCCCTCGGCGGGATAGATCAACTCGTCGGATGCGTGGCGCGTGACGATCAGAAATTTATCGCCCTTCGGAACACCGGCGACACTCATCATCGCCTCGTAAACGGTATCGCTAACAGCGCGGATGGTCTCCGGCGACGCGTTGCTTGACAGATTGATTCGTACGAGAGGCACCTGATTTCTCCGTTAAAGGTTAGGTTTTAAGAGGATCCTTTCTTGCTGCTGTCATCTGTCTTCGAGTCCTAGCACCGCGGCGGTATCCGCCCGGCTCTTCCGGCATGCATCGGCATCCTGCTTGAGATCGATTCCATAGGTGGGCACGATCTTTCTCAGTCGAGGCAGCCAGCCGCTTTCGGTCAATTCTCCGGGGAAGCATTTCTCCAAGACCTCGATTGCGATGAACGCAGCCGTCGATGCGCCCGGCGAAGCGCCAAGCAGTGCCACCAGCGATTTGTCATCAGCTGCGACCAGTTCGGTCCCGAACTCCAGCAAGTCACCGCGCCGGAACCAGCTGACGGTCTATTTGCCGATGTGTTCGCGAATGCTCCCCGCGATCTGGTGGAGCGCCGCTTGGGTGGTGGGCAGATCGACCAGCCCGTTGAGCAGACCAAAATCGTGAATGGTCCCGTTATAACGCACGAAGACTGTAGGCACCCCGGCGTCTTGCAGGCGGTGCGCATAGGCCTCGCCTTCGTCCCGCAGGACATCGTTTTCTTCAGTGACGACCAGGGTCGGCGGAAGCCCGTGCAGATGCGCCAGGCTGGCGCGTAGCGGCGAGACATAGGGATTTTCACGCTCCTCCTCAGTGGGCGCATACCGATCCCAGCCATACTTCATGAACTCTCTGCTCAAGAAGCGGTTGTTGGCGAATTCCTTATACGAGCAAGTATCAACACCTGCATTGGTCGCCGGCCAGAGCAGCACCTGGTAGCTGATCTTCGGTCCTTTCCGATCCTTGGCCATCAGGTTCAGGCCTGCGGTCATATTTCCGCCCACTGAATTACCGGCGACCGCGATCCGACTGCCGTCCGCTCCGAACTCCGAGGCGTGCGCAGCGATCCATTCGAGGGTGGCGTAAGCCTGGTTCAGCGGAACTGGATATTTTCCTTCCGGAAGGTTCGTGATTTCAGGGAAAACCGCTGGCTGTCCGGAGCCGACAACGAGGTCTCGCACGAGTCGCTTATGATTTTCGAAGTTGCCGGCGATCCAGACGGCACCATGGATGAACAGAATGACGCCGGGCTTTCCCGCCATCCGACTAGGCTTCATGATATGCAGCGTGATCGTGCGACCATCGACAGTCAGAGATCGCGTCGACATCGTCACCCCCGACATGTCGACGGGCGTTTGCTTCTGCAGCCCGGTCAAGACGTCCTGCGGCTTGGGTTGCGGCAATTCCCAGAACGGGCTCGGGTCCTTGTTGAGCGGAATCAGAAACTTTCGAACGGCGGGATCAAGGTGAGCATCTTCGCCGACGTCTGCAGGGGCGACGGTGATCTGCTCGGAGCACGCTTCGGGCGCGTAGGGTGCATCAAAGTTCTTTGTCTCTTGCGCGCGCGCCGCCGAAAGGTCCAGTGCAGACATCAAAAGAATCGTGCTTCTCAACAATTTGATGATTCGAGGCATGACACGTTCTCCAGCGATAGCGGTCAGGTCAAAGCCCAAAGCCGCGACCCTGATCGAGCGGATCATGCTAGTCAATTGTTGGCAGGCAGCCTTATAAATAACCACCGCCTCTTTAATAATCGAACGTTCGCCATATTCGGCAGACGTATTTCCGCAATTGCGTCCCGCACACGGGCATAGCACGACGCACAGGTCTGTGCCGCAGCACGGTTCCTCGATGGCTGCGCCAGCCATCGATGGGCGAGCCCGGTTACCCCGAGCGTGTCAGAGCAGCAGCGTCGTGGGCGCATGGGCGGAGCAACTCCGACCGTGGCTTATTGCCGATATGCGGCGGCTGTTCGTCCGCAGCGCCGAATTCGGCGAACGAGAACCCCCTCTTCCCACGCGTCGATAAGCACCATCGACGCATTCAACTCGGCCACAATATTGTCATCGTGGTGTGGCGCACAAAAAGCGCAGAAGGCAGGGAAGGGGCTGTCGTCGCTCACGGCGCCTCAATGGAAATTGATCCGCACGGTAGCAACGTGTTTAGCGCGTAGCAATGAAAAAGGGCCTAGCAGAAGCTAAGCCCTTGAATCTTTTGGTAGGCCGTACGGGATTCGAACCTGTGACCAACGGATTAAAAGTCCGCTGCTCTACCAACTGAGCTAACGACCCAAAAGAGAAGCGGAATTATAGCGA
>DASXXR010000302.1:0-4816 GCA_036502945.1 Paraburkholderia sp.
CCCAATTACGCCGCACATGGCGGCTTCTGCTCCGCCAACATGGCGGCGGGCATGATCTACACGATGGGCGGATCGTTCTGGGAGTTCGGCGGCCCGGACCTCGATCGCGCGAAACTGTTCTTCATGATCGGCACCGCGGAGGACCACCATTCGAATCCGCTCAAGATCGCCCTCTCGAAGTTCAAACGCGCGGGTGGCCGGTTCATTGCAATCAATCCGGTGCGTACCGGCTATGCCGCGATTGCCGACGAGTGGGTGCCGATCCGCCCCGGTACCGACGGCGCGCTCTTTATGGCGCTGATTCGCGAACTGCTTGAAACCGACAGCTACGATCACGACTTCGTCACGCGCTATACGAACGCGGCCGAACTGCTCGACATGAATGCGGAAAGCGATACGTTCGGTCTCTTCGTGCGCGATGAAGCGGCGCCCGAGAGCAATCCGCTGTTCCCGCAGAACCATCTATGGTGGGACCTCGGGAGCCAGCGCCCGGTGCTGCATCACACGCGTGGTGCGAAGCCTGCGCTGGACGGCCGCTACACGCTCGACGACGGCACGCCGGTCACGCCGTCGTTTGCATTGCTGCGCGAACGTGCCGCTGGTTGCACGCCCGAGTGGGCCGCGGAGATCACCGGTATTCCCGCCGATACGATCCGGCGCCTCGCTCGCGAAATGGCCGACACGGCCCGCGATCACAAGATCACGCTGCCGATTCGCTGGACCGACGCATGGGGCGAAACGCACGAGACGGTGACGGGCAATCCGATTGCGTTTCATGCGATGCGCGGCCTCGCGGCGCATTCGAACGGCTTTCAATCGATCCGTGCGCTGGCGGTGCTGATGTCGCTGATGGGCACGATCGACCGGCCTGGCGGCTTCAGGCACAAGTCGCCGTATCCGCGTGCGGTGCCGCCTTCGGCGAAACCGCCGAACAGTCCCGCTGCCGTGCAGCCGAATACGCCGCTTGCATCGGGGCCGCTCGGCTGGCCCGCCGCGCCCGAAGACCTGTTCATCGACGAGCACGGCGGCCCCGTGCGCATCGACAAGGCGTTTTCATGGGAATACCCGCTCGCCGTGCACGGCATGATGCACACCGTCATTACCAACGCATGGCGCGGCGACCCGTATCCGATCGATACGCTGTTGATCTTCATGGCCAACATGGCATGGAACTCGTCGATGAATACGGTTGAAGTCCGCAAGATGCTCGTGGACAAGCGCGACGACGGCGAATACAAGATTCCGTTCATTGTGGTGTGCGATGCGTTCCAGTCGGAGATGACGGCGTTCGCCGATCTGATCCTGCCGGATACGACGTATCTCGAACGGCACGACGCGATGTCGATGCTCGACCGGCCGATCTCCGAATTCGACGGACCGGTCGATTCGGTTCGCGTGCCTGTCGTGCCGCCGACGGGCGAATGCAAGCCGTTCCAGGAAGTGCTGATCGAACTCGCGAGCCGGCTGAAGCTGCCGGCGTTCATGACGCCCGAGGGCACGCGCAAGTATCGCGACTATCCGGATTTCATCGTCAATCACCAGACCGCGCCCGGCTCGGGGGTCGGCTTCCTGATCGGCTGGCGCGGCAAGGACGGCAGCGACGCGCTGGTCGGCGAACCGAATCCGCGGCAGTGGGACGAGTATGCGAAAAACAACTGCGTGTTTCACTACACGTTGCCCGAGACGCTGCAATACATGCGCGGTGCCAATGGCCCGTATCTGAAGTTCGCGGTGGAAAAAGGCTTCCGCAAGTTCAGCGAGCCGATCGTGATTCATCTGTACTCGGACGTGATGCAAAAATTTCGCCTCGCGGCGCAAGGCAAAACGGCGGGCCGTCAGCCGCCGGATCATTTGCGCAAGCGTGTCGAATACTATTTCGATCCGCTGCCGTTCTGGTATGCGCCGCTCGAACTCGCCGCGACCGATTTGACGCGCTTTACGCTTGCCGCGGTCACGCAGCGGCCGATGGCGATGTATCACTCGTGGGATTCGCAAAACGCCTGGCTGCGGCAGATTCACGGCGAAAACTATCTGTTCATGAATCCACGGATGGCGAGCGCGCAAGGCATCGAGGACGGCGGCTGGATTTATGTCGAGTCGCAGTGGGGCAAGGTGCGCTGCATGGCGCGCTACAGCGAAGCGGTGGAACCGGGGACGGTCTGGACGTGGAATGCAATCGGCAAGGCGGCCGGTGCATGGAACCTCGGTCCCGATGCCAACGAATCGCAGCGCGGCTTCCTGTTGAATCACCTGATCACCGACGAATTACCCGTGACGCAGCCAACGGCTGAACGCGCGGTGCAGCGTGAGGCGCGCACGTCTAATTCAGATCCGATCACCGGGCAAGCCGCATGGTACGACGTGCGCGTGCGCATCTATCCGGCCGAGGCCGACGCGGACCATACGCTGCCCCAATTCGCGCCGATGCAGCCGTTGCCGGGATCGACCGGCGTGATCAGCCGCATCGTGCAGACCTATTTTGCCGGGCGCGGCGAGTTTGCGGCACGCCTGCGCAATACGACGAAACGCAGTTGATGAGGAGCATTCAATGACCCAGATGGCGCTCGTAATCGATCTGAACGTTTGCGTGGGGTGCCATGCTTGCGTGACGAGCTGCAAGGAATGGAACACGTCGGGCGAGGCGGGCGGTCTGTCTGACTTGCGCCCTTACGACGCCGATCCGTCCGGCACGTTCTTCAACCGCGTGCAGACATTCGAGGCGGGCGAGTTTCCGCTCGCCGATACGATTCATTTCCCCAAGTCGTGTCTGCACTGCGAAGATCCGCCGTGCGTGCCGGTGTGTCCGACCGGCGCGAGTTACAAGCGCAAGGAGGACGGCCTCGTCCTGGTCGATTTCGACAAGTGCATTGGCTGCAAGTACTGCGCGTGGGCGTGCCCTTATGGCGCGCGCGAGCTCGACGAAACGCGCAAGGAGATGACCAAGTGCACGCTCTGCGCGGACCGCATTCATAACGAAACGCTGTCCGAGCGTGACCGCAAGCCGGCTTGCGTGCTCGCCTGTCCGACGTCGGCGCGGCTCTTCGGCGATATTCACGATCCGGATTCCGTGGTGTCGCAGGCCATACGCGAACGCGGCGGGTATCAACTGATGCCGGAATGGGGCACGCGGCCCGCGAATCATTATTTGCCGCGCCGGAAAACGACCACATGCGGCGGCGATTCGTGTTCATGTCATTCGGGTGCCGACGAGGCAACGGGCCTTCCTTCGGAAGCGGCGATGGAAGCAGGGCAAGTTCATCTTGCCGCGATGGCGACGCGCGTCTGAGCGTGTATTCGGATCGGGAGACATACTGATGAAACCGGCTTTTTCCGTTGTATTTCTAACGACGCTAAGCGGTGCCGGCCAGGGCCTGCTGATCGCGTTGTTTGGCGTCGAGCTTGCTGCGCGGCTCGGTCTGACGGTGATGCCGCCGCACGCGTTTTTTATCGCTGGGGCGGTGCTGACGGTCGTACTCGGTGCACTCGGGCTGGTGGCGTCGTTCTTTCACCTCGGACACCCGGAGCGCGCGTGGCGCGCGATCGCCATGTGGCGCACGTCATGGCTGTCACGGGAATGTCTGGCGCTTCCGGTGTTTCTCGGCTGCGCGTTTTTTTACGGTGTTGCGCACGTTTTTGCTTCGCCGTATTCGCTCGCGATCGGCGCGCTCGGGGTGCTGGCAAGCGGCGCGCTGTTCGTCTGCACGTCGATGATCTATGCATGTCTGCGTTTCCTGCAGGAATGGGCGACGCCGCTCACGATGGTCAACTTCGTGCTGCTCGGTTGCGCGTCCGGCTTCACGCTTGCGACCGCAAGCGCTGCGTGGTTCGTGCCGGCGTCGGTGCCGGTGCTGGCGGGATGCGCTTGCGTGCTGACGCTCGCGGGCGGCGCGACGCGTGTGGCATCGCTCAAGCGCAATGCAAGCCTGCGGCCGAAGTCGACCGTGCAAAGTGCCACGGGTATTCATGCGGCTAAAGTCGTCCAGAAGTCGCGCGGTTTCACGGCAGGTGCGTTCAATCTGCGCGAGTTTTTTCATGGCAAGACACCGCAGGCGCTGCGGCGCATCAAATGGACCTTTCTGATTGCTGCGTTCCCGGTTCCGTTCGTGCTTACCGCGCTGGGCGGCAGTGTGGGTTCCGTCGCTCTTTCGCTGGGGTTGTTGTGTGCTGCTTGTGCGATTCAATACGCGGGCCTTGTTGCCGAGCGCTGGTTTTTCTTCGCTGAAGCGCGGCATCCGCAGAATCTCTATTACCAGCAGGTTTCCTGACGCGCTTTCCCCCTGTGTACGCATGTGTCCCGGCATGCGCGTACACCGTTGAAGAACGCTCGCGTTCGAGCACAAGAATTCCTTAAGCTCGCCGCAAGAATCTTTGGCTTTCAGTCGTTGCGTGCGGGTCTTAGACTGGCTTCGCAATCACGTGAACCAGAATGGTCAGGATGCGAACGGTAACCCCCACCTCCCTCAAAGTGAACGTCTGGCGCGGCGCGGACGAAGGCGAATTTCAGCGCTTCGATGTGCCCCGCATGGAGAGCCAGACGGTCCTCGACGTTGTGATCCATATTCAGCGCCATCTCGATGCGACGTTGTCGTATCGCTTCGCCTGCCGCGTCGGCATGTGCGGCTCCTGCGCGATGACCGTCAACGGCCGCGCGCGCTGGACCTGCCGCACGCATGTGACCAAGGTGCTCAAGCAGGCGGGCGATGTGCTCGAGATCGCGCCGCTGAATCATCTGCCAGTCATCAAGGATCTGGCGGCGGACATTACCGGCTTCTTCGACAAATGGCGTGACGCTAAAGGTTATTTCGCCGGCGTTCGC